>NZ_OBMJ01000001.1:2235000-2543611 GCF_900199205.1 Streptomyces sp. 1331.2
TGACCCCCTCGCGCGGGTCCAGATTGACGACGATCACCTTGATCTCTCCACGGTACCCGGCATCGACCGTCCCCGGGGCGTTCACGAGAGCAACTCCGCAACGAGCTGCGAGCCCGGAGCGCGCGTGGACGAAGGCCGCGTAGCCGTCCGGGAGCGCGATGGCGACGCCGGTGGGGAGCACCGCCCGCTCACCGGGGGCCAGGTCGGCGTCGACGGTGGTGCGCAGGTCGGCGCCGGCGTCCCCGGGCTGCGCGTAGGCGGGCAGCGGCAGCTCGGGGTCGATGCGCTTGATCAGGACGTCCAGCTGCGGGCGGGGGGTCTCGCTCACTAGGGGTTCACCTCAAAGGCTCGTGCGCGCTTCATCAGATCCGGGTCGTCGAGGACCTTCTCGATGTCCTCGGGACGACCGTGCGTGGTGAAGTGTTCCAGCTTCACCTGGATGAAGAGGGCCTGCGCCCGCACGGCGAGCGGCCCGTCCGGGCCGCCGATCCGCGCCTCGGCGGCGCTGTAGATCTTGCGGCCGTGCACGCCGGTGACCCAGGCGCGCAGGTGCAGCACCGAGTCGACGGGCACCGGGCAGAGGAAGTCGGTCTCCAGCCGGCCCGTCACGGCGGGGGCGTGCAGCAGCCAGTTGAGGGTTCCCAGGGTCTCGTCCATCGCCGTCGTCAGCAGGCCGCCGTGGGCCAGGCCGGGGCCGCCCTGGTGGACGTCCCGGACGGTGAACTCGGCCGTGACATCGAGCCCTTCGCCGGCGATCGCGTCGATCTGCAGGCCGCCGGGGTGCTGCGGGCCGCAGCCGAAGCAGTGCTCGTAGTGGGAACCGAGCCGGGTGCCGGGGGCCGGCGCCTCGGGGGCGCGGGGCGGCATGACGGCGTCCGGGGGCGGGGCCGTCGGGGTCGGCGGCATCGTGGGCGCCGGCCGGTCGGTGGGGGTGCTGGGGGCAGTCGTACCGGTCACGGGCCCCAACCCTACCGAGGGGTAGGAAGGCCCCCGGTGGGGGTGGCGTCCGCCGGCGGGCGTCAGGGCGCCCACAATGGGGGGCATGTACGACGAACGCCTCACGGTGCCGCGCTCCTGGTGGCTGCTCCCGGTCGCGGTGGGTCTCACGCTCGCGCTGGTCCTGATCCGGGTCAGCGGCCCGGCCGCGCTGGTCGGGCTGGTGGTCGGCATCGCCGCCGGCGCGGTCGCGATCAGCAGCTACGGCTCGGCCCGGATCCGCGTGGTCCAGGGCTCGCTGGTGGCCGGGCCGGCCCGGATCCCGGTGGACGCGCTCGGTTCCGCGCACGCGCTGAGCCCCGCCGAGGCGGCGGCCTGGCGCGGCCCGAAGGCCGATCCGCGCGCCTTCATGCTGCTGCGCAGCTATGTCCCGACGGCGCTTCGGGTCGAGGTGACCGACCCGGCCGACCCGACGCCGTACCTCTACCTGTCGACCCGCTCGCCGATGAAGCTGGCGGAGGCGCTGGAGGACGCCCGGCGCGGCGCCCGCACCTGAGGACGGGCCGGGCCCGAAGGACCAGGGAGCCCGGCAGGGCCCCGAAGGACCGAGAACCCGGCAGGCCCGGGAAAACGGAGAGGGACGGTTCCGCTGCTGCGGGACCGTCCCTATGACTTTGTCCTGGCCGACGAGTCGGCCGACTCCGTCCTACCGGGCCCGTCCTGGTGGACGGCTCCCGGAACTGCCGTCCGGCCCCGCTGCCCGGGGCCGGAAGGAGCGGTGTGCCGGTCCCGCGGGAGCCGCGGGCACCGGGCCTCGTCCGCCGCGGTGCTCAGGCGCCGCAGTCCCGGCAGATCGGGTTGCCGTTCTTCTCGCTGTACAGCTGGCTGCGGTGGTGGACCAGGAAGCAGCTCATGCAGGTGAACTCGTCGGCCTGCTTCGGCAGCACCCGAACGGCGAGCTCCTCGTTCGAGAGGTCGGCGCCGGGCAGCTCCATGCCCTCGGCGGCGTCGAACTCGTCGACGTCGACGGAGCCGCCGCCCTTGTCGTTCCGACGGGCCTTGAGCTCCTCGATGCTGTCCTCGTTGAGCTCGTCGTCGGTCTTGCGTGGGGTGTCGTAGTCGGTTGCCATTTTTCGCTCTCCCCCTCCGGGTTTGTGCGGTGTGTGCGGTATCTCCAGCGCACGTAACGCATGGGGGGTCGGTCTTGTGCCCGACCCGAGGCGGAGATTTTGCCTTACTTCAAGCCCTGTTACTCAATCGACACTCAGCCGGGGGTCCATCGGGGTGATCCCCGGGGCTGCCGAAGCCCTCACGCTGGGCCATCACATACCCTCCTCAAGCCCGAAAAACCGACCACGCACAGTGAGCACCGATGGTGCGGGCACCCACCGAATCCCTTACCCATCAGGGCTGCCGACCGATCCGACCGATCCGCTCGGGGGCAAAATCCGGTCACGGAGCGCGAGCGAGGCCTCCGAACAGATGATCACTCTCCGAGGTTGACCGAAATCGTGGAGCGACACGGTGTGAGCTTGGTCACGTTCGGAATCTTCCGGGGCAAACCACGGAAAATCCACCCACTCCGACCGCCCGCCGGAGACCTGCCGGAGACCCGTCGGAGACCTGTCGGAGACCTGCCGGAGACCCGCCGAAGCGTCCTAGCCGGCGTTGCGCCGGGCCTCCCGGCGGGCCAGCAGGGCGGCCTGGCGCTCGTCGAACTTCCGGGCCTGCGCGTCCAGGCCGTCCAGGAAGACGCCCAGCTCGTTCTGCGCCAGCACCCCCTCCGGCCCGAGGCCGCCGATCTCCATCACCTTGAGGTTGCGCAGCACCGGCTGCAGCACGTCGTCGTGGTGGATGCGGAGGTTGTACACCCCGCCGATGGCGATCTGCGCGGCGGCGCGCTCGAAGCCGGGAATGCCGTGGCCGGGCATGCGGAAGGCGGTGACCACGTCGGCGATGGCGCGCATGGCCTGGTCGGGGGCGATCTCCAGGGCGGCCTTCAGCAGGTTCCGGTAGAAGACCATGTGCAGGTTCTCGTCGTTGGCGATCTTCGTCAGCAGCTGCTCGCAGAGCGGGTCGCCGGCGTACTTGCCGGTGTTGCGGTGCGCGATGCGGGTGGCGAGCTCCTGGAAGGACACGTACGCGACCGAGTGCAGCATGCTGTGCGCGTTGTCGGATTCGAAGCCCTCCGACATGTGGCTCATCCGGGCCCGCTCCAGCTCCACCGGGTCGACGGCCCGGGTGGCGAGCAGGTAGTCGCGGATGGCTATGCCGTGGCGGCCCTCCTCGGCCGTCCAGCGGTGCACCCAGGTGCCCCAGGCGCCCTCGCGGCCGAACATGCTCGCGATCTCGTGGTGGTAGCTGGGGAGGTTGTCCTCGGTCAGCAGGTTCACCACCAGCGACACCCGGCCCAGCGCGGTCACCTGGGACTGCTCCAGCGACCAGGCCTCGCCGCCCAGGACGCCGTCGAAGTCGCGGCCCTGGCTCCACGGGACGAACTCGTGCGGCATCCACTCCTTGGCCACGCCCAGGTGGCGGTTGAGCTCCTTCTCCACGACCTCTTCGAGGGCCAGGATGAGCCGCGCGTCGGTCCAGCCGCTCGATCCGAGCGAGGTGCTGCTCTGCACAGGGGCGATGGTCACGGTCTTGCTCCCGGGGACGGCACGCGCAGGGACGGGCGCGTTGGGCGGGCACACGCCGTACGGACCCCGTCGGCGGGCGCGCCGACGGACTCACTTACGGTTGCGTAGGTTACGACACCGTAAGTTGCCCGGACCGGAAAAGACAAGCCGCCCCCGCCAGGCCTTATGTCGTCTTGACAGGCCTGACGGGGGCGGCTGTGAACGGTCGTTTACGGAACGGGGCGGTCAGCCCTGCGGCGAGGGCAGGTCAGCCCCCCGCGGCGGGGCCGGGGAGGCCCCCGCGCCGAGGGCTGGAGGGGCCGCTACGGCGAGGGGATGCGGACCCGCATGGTGAGCCCCCCACCGGCGCGCGGGGTGGCCTCGATGGTGCCGCCGTGGGCGCGCACCACCGAGCGGACGATCGACAGGCCGAGGCCGACCCCCTTGTCGCTGCGGGTGCGATCGGCGCCCTTGATCCGGCGGAACGGCTCGAAGATGTGCTCCAGCTCGTAGCCGGGCACCACCGGCCCGGTGTTGGAGACCACCAGCTCGCCGCCGCCCGGCACCGCGGCGGTGGCCAGCTCGACCCAGCCGCCGGCGGTGTTGTACCGGACGGCGTTCTGCAGCAGGTTGAGCGCCAGCCGCTCCAGCAGCACGCCGTTGCCCGCGACCACCGCCGGATCGAGCTTCGAGCGCAGCTCGACCTCGCGCTTCTCCGCCTCGGCCCGGGTCTGCTCCAGGGCCCGGGTGGCCACCTCGGACAGTTCGACCGGACGCCGGTCGGTCAGCTCGTTCTCGCTGCGGGCGAGCAGCAGCAGGCCCTCGACCAGCTGCTCGCTGCGCTCGTTGGTGGCCAGCAGGGTCTTTCCCAGCTGCTGGAGGTCGGTCGAGGCGGCCGGATCGGAGAGCTGGACCTCCAGCAGGGTGCGGTTGATCGCCAGCGGGGTGCGCAGCTCGTGCGAGGCGTTGGCGACGAAGCGGCGCTGGGAGTCGAAGGAGCGGTCCAGCCGGTCCAGCATGTCGTCGAAGGTGTCGGCGAGCTCCTTGAGCTCGTCGTCCGGCCCGTCCAGCTCGATCCGCCGGTGCAGGTCGGAGGAGGCCACGTCGCGGGCGGTGCGGGTGATCCGGCCGAGCGGGCGCAGCACCCGGCCCGCCATCGCGTAGCCGGCCGCGAAGGCGATCACGGCGAGGCAGACCAGCATGGTGAGCGACTTGCGCAGCAGGGTGTTGAGCGCGGAGTCGGAGCGCGAGAGGTAGTCGGCGGCCTGCAGGTCGTTGAACTGCGAGCTGTCCATCGCGGTGCTGGTCCCGTTGGGGCCGCTGACCTGGACGAAGTTGCCGTTGAAGTTGAACTTGCGCGGCTGCAGGTAGGAGACGGCGTCCTGGAAGAACACGTACATCAGCAGCAGCAGCACCACGCCGGCCATCAGGAACATCCCGCCGTAGAGCAGGGTGAGCCGCATCCGGATGGTGGGGCGGAAGGGCAGCCAGGCGAGTACGCCGTCGCCGGGGACGTACCGTCCGTTCCGGGGGGCGAGCGGGGGGTGGACGGGCTTGGGCGGTACGGCGCGCGGGCCGCCGGCGGGCGCGCCGGAGGGCCCGCCGGCCGGGGGCGGGGTGGTCATGATCGTCCTCTCGGGGCGTCCGCCGGGGCGGGCGCGGGGTGGGGGAATCCCTGGGGGGCGGGCCCCTCTTCGGATGGGGAATCCGTGGTGGATTCCGGTGGTCAGATGCGGTAGCCGGAGCCCGGCACGGTGACGATCACCGGCGGGTCGCCGAGCTTGCGGCGCAGCGTCATCACGGTGACGCGCACGACGTTGGTGAAGGGGTCGGTGTGCTCGTCCCAGGCCTTCTCCAGGAGCTGTTCGGCGGAGACGACGGCGCCGCCGGCCCGCATCAGCACCTCCAGAACGGCGAACTCCTTGGGGGCGAGCTGGACGGTGCGTCCGTCGCGGATCACCTCGCGCCGACCGGGGTCGAGCGAGATGCCGGCGCGTTCCAGCACCGGGGGCAGCGGGACGGTCGCACGGCGGCCCAGCGCCCTTACCCGGGCGACGAGTTCGCTGAAGGCGAACGGCTTCGGAAGGTAGTCGTCCGCGCCGATCTCCAGGCCCTCGACCCGGTCGCTGATGTCGCCGGAGGCGGTCAGCATGATCACCCGGGTCGCCAGGCCCTGCTCGACCACCTTGCGGCAGACGTCGTCGCCGTGGACCAGCGGGAGGTCGCGGTCCAGGACCACCACGTCGTAGTCGTTGACCGCGATGCGCTGGAGCGCGGCCTCCCCGTCGTACACCACGTCGACGGCCATCGCCTCGCGGCGCAGGCCGGTCGCGACGGCCTCGGCAAGCAGCTGCTCGTCCTCGACGACGAGAACCCGCACGGTCGTTGTCCCTTCTCCAGGCCGGCCCCGGAAGCGGACGCACGGCTCCGACGGTGCCTCCATCCTGCCTGGTCCCGCGGTAAAGCAGCGATAAGCTGCCCCCCGGGCAAGGGCCCGGGCCCCGCGACGGTGACCGTTCGTGTCGGTACCACTCCGCTTGGACTGTGACACGGGCAACTTTCTTTCGGCGGGAGGTTTCCCGCCCACCTCCGGGGGGAGGACAGCTGCACACACCCGCGATCTGGCCCTCGGCCGATCGCACCCACCCGCCGTGCGTTCATCCGCGCCGGCCCTGGGGCTGGGACATCACCGGGAGCGGCCGAAGGGCCGTCTCCGCGCCCGACCGGAGAGCAACCACCTGCCGGCCGGGGCGCTTTCACCGGCTGGTACCTCCTCGGGGCGGAGAGCGCACGACCGTGCACGTCCGACACAGTAAGGGGGCCCGTATGGACGCCTTCAAGGCCGGAATCCTGCAGCGCATAGCCAACGCCGAGCAGGACCTGCACCGCGCGATCGAGGCCGGGGACGAGTTCCTCGCCGAGGTGGAGCAGTCCGAGCTGGACGACCTCCGCCGACTCGCCGCCGAGCACGGCGTCGACACGGTGCTGGAGCGCCACCGCACCGCTGCCTGACCCGTTCTCGGCACCACCGACCCGTCGCCGGGACTCCGGCACCAGCGGCCCTGCGGGGGCCGTGCGAAATCCCAGGCCCTGGCATCCCCCGTATGCCAGGGCTCTTCGCATGTCCGGAGCAGTTCCGGGCGGGCCGGGCCGGCGAGGGCGAGCTGGCCCACCCGGAACGGCCCGCCCGGCCCCGCCCGCCCGGAACCGGTCAGTCCGCCCAGGCCCGCAGGGCGGCCAGGCGCTCCTGCAGCGGCTCGTACACGCCCGGAGCGGCGGCCACGGTGAGCTCGCGGTCCGGGCCGTGCCCGGGACGGCCGCCGACCAGGGCGCCGGCCTCGGCCGCGATCAGGCAGCCGGCCGCCCGGTCCCAGGGAGCGAGGCCGCGCTCGAAGTAACCGTCCAGCCGCCCGGCGGCGACGTCGCACAGGTCCACCGCGGCCGCCCCGCCGCGGCGGATGTCCCGCACCTCGGGCATCAGGGCCAGCAGCACCTCGGCCTGGCGCACCCGTACCGGCTGGACGTAGTTGAAGCCGGTGGCGATCAGCGCCTGGCCCCACGGCGGAGCCGGGCGGACGGAGAGCGGCCGGCCGTTCAGCCGGGCGCCGCGCCCCAGGACCGCGTGGAACAGCTCCTCGCGCGCCGGGGCGTAGACCACGCCGACGACCGCCCGGCCGTCCAGCTCGGCGGCCACGCTGACCGCCCAGGAGGGCAGCCCGTACAGGTAGTTGACCGTGCCGTCGAGCGGGTCCACGACCCAGCGCACCCCGCTGCTGCCGGGCCGTTCGGCGCCCTCCTCGCCGAGGTAGCCGTCGGTCGGGCGGCGGTCGGTGATCAGCTCCAGGACGAGCTTCTCGGAGGCGAGGTCCATCTCGGTGACCACGTCGACCGGGCTGCTCTTGGTGCCGGCCACACCGAGGTCGGCGGGGCGGCCGTCGCGCAGCAGCGCGCCGGCCTGCCGGGCCGCGTCCAGGGCGACGTCCAGCAGGTCGTCGAGGAGCCGGTCGTCGGGCAGGGCAGGGGTGGGCACGGGTCTCTCCTCCGGAAGGGGTCAGCGCTCGTGAAGGGGTCAGCGCTCGGCGACGGCCGGGCGCGGGGCGCGCGGGTTGGGGCAGCAGGCCACCGCGCACACGTCGTGGCTCGGGCCGAGCGTGCCCAGGGCGCAGCGCGTCACGCCCTCGCCGCGCTCGGTGGCGGCCCGCTCCAGCACCAGCTCGCGCACGGCGGCGGCGAACCGGGGGTCGGCGCCGACGGTGGCGGCGCGGGCCACCGGCAGTCCGAGCTCGGCGGCCTTGGCGACGGCCTCGGTGTCGAGGTCGTACTTGACCTCCATGTGATCGGAGACGAAGCCGATCGGGACCATCACCACGGCGGGCGCGCCGTCGGCGTGCTGGGCCTCCAGGTGGTCGCAGATGTCCGGTTCCAGCCACGGGATGTGCGGGGCGCCGCTGCGGCTCTGGAACACCAGCTCCCAGGGCCGGTCGGCGACGCCGGTGCGCTCGGCGAGGGCGGCGGCGATCAGCCGGGCCACGTCCAGGTGCTGGGCGACGTAGGCGCCGCCCGGCCTGCCGCGGGCCGGGTCGTCCGGGGCGCCGGAGGTCTCGGCCGCGGCCTCCGGGATGGAGTGGGTGGTGAAGGCCAGCCGGGCGCCGGCCCGCACGGCCTCGGGCAGTTCGGCCAGCGCGGCCTCGGTGGCGTCGATCATCGGCTCGACGAAGCCGGGGTGGTTGTGGAAGTGCCGCAGCTTGTCGACCCGCAGGGCGGGCACGCCCTCCTCGGCGAGGGCGGCCAGCGCATCGGCCAGGTTCTCCCGGTACTGGCGGCAGCCCGAGTAGCCGGCGTAGGCGCTGGTGGCGAGCACGGCGATCCGGCGGTGGCCGTCGGCGGCCACCTCCCGCAGGGCGTCGACCAGGTAGGGCGCCCAGTTCCGGTTGCCCCAGTACACCGGCAGGTCCAGCCCGTGGTCGGCGAAGTCCTTGCGCAGCGCGGCCAGCAGCTCGCGGTTCTGCTCGTTGATCGGGCTGACCCCACCGAACAGGAAGTAGTGCTTGCCCACCTCCTTCAGCCGCTCCTTGGGGATCCCGCGGCCGCGGGTGACGTTCTCCAGGAACGGCACGACGTCCTCGGGGCCCTCGGGCCCACCGAAGGACAGGAGCAGGAGGGCGTCGTACGGGGCGGCGCCGGAGGGGGAGGGTTTGCGCGCGTCGGACATGGCACCGATCCTGCCACTGAGGGGCCGGACGCCGTCGGCGGGGCCGCGCAGGTGCCCGGAAAATACCGTTTGCCAACGTACGTAAGCTGTGTTGACCAGCCTTGTTCCTTACCCTCACGGAGACCCCCCGTGCTGTCCAGCTACCGCCGGATATTCGCCGCCCCCGGCACCCTGGCCTTCTCCTCCGCCGGGTTCATAGCCCGCCTCCCGATCTCCATGGCCGGCATCGGCATCGTGACGATGCTCTCCCAACTGACGGGGTCGTACGGGCTGGCCGGCGCCGTCTCGGCAACGATGGCGGTCGCCGCCGCGGCGCTCGGCCCGGCGGTCTCCTGGCTGGTCGACCGCCACGGGCAGCGCCGCATCGCCCTCCCGGCCACCGCGCTCACCCTCGCCGCCGCGACCGGGCTGCTGCTCTGCGCGCACTTCCACGCGCCGTCCTGGACCCTCTTCCTCTTCGCCATCGGCCTCGGCGTCATGCCCAGCGCCGGCGCCATGGTCCGCGCCCGCTGGGCCCACCTCTACCGCGACGAACCCGCCAAGCTGCACACCGCGTACTCCTTCGAGGCCGTCGTCGACGAGGTCTGCTTCATCGTCGGCCCGATCCTCGCCATCGGCCTGGCCACCAACGTCTTCCCCGAGTCCGGCGTCCTGGTGGCCATCCTCGCGCTCGCCGTCGGCATCGCCCTGTTCACCGCCCAGCGCCGCACCGAGCCGCCGGTCCACCCGGCCTCGGCCCACAGCGGCGGCAGCGCCATCCTCAACGGCGGCCTGGTCGTGCTGGTGCTCACCTTCGTCGCCACCGGCGCGATCTTCGGCTCGGTCGAGATCGTCACCGTGGCCTTCGCCGACGCCCAGGGGCACAAGGGGCTCTCCAGCGTCGTCCTGGCCGTCTGGGCGGTCGGCTCCGGCCTGGCCGGCGTCGTCTACGGAGCGCTCAAGCCCAGGAGCCCGCTGTCCACCCGTTTCTTCGTCGGCGTGGTGATGATGGCGCTCAGCATGATCCCCATCCTGCTCGTCGCCTCCACCGTGCACGGCGTCGGCGGGCTGGTCGCGGCCGGCGCCGCCCTGCTGGTCGCCGGCGTCGCCATCTCCCCCACCCTGATCTCCGCGATGGCCCTGGTCGAACGGCTCGTCCCGGCCGCGAAGCTCACCGAGGGCATGGCCTGGACCACCACCGGGCTCGCCCTCGGCGTGGCCTTCGGCTCCTCGATCGGCGGCTGGGTGGTCGACGCCTCCGGCGCCTCGGCCGGCTACTGGGTCCCGCTGACGGCCGGCGCCCTCGGGGTGGTCGTCGCGCTGACCGGGCTCGGCCGCCTGCACGCCGCGGACGCCGCGAACGAGCCCGCCGAGGCAGCCGATCGGACCGTAGACGCCGACCGGTGAACTGACTAATCTCTCGCCCTACCCGCGGGGCCTACCTGCGGGTAGGGGCGCCCGCCCCGGACTGCGCCGACCCGTTCGGCCACGGAGCAGGAGGCACCGCAATGCCCCAGGCCAGTACCGCGACCCGCACCCGGTGGACCAACTGGGCCGGCAACCAGAGCGCCCGGCCGGCCCGGGCCGCCGCTCCCGGCACCGCGGAGGAACTGGCCAAGGAGATCCTGCGCGCCGCCGAACAGGGCCGCACCGTCAAGGCCGTCGGATCCGGCCACTCCTTCACCGCGATCGCCTCCGCCGGCGACGGCGTCCAGATCCGCCCGCACGCCCTCACCGCCGTCCGCGGGATCGACCGCGAGGCCGGCACCATCACCGTCGAGTCCGGGCTCCCGCTGCACCGGCTCAACCGGATCCTCGCCGCCGAGGGCCTCTCCCTCACCAACATGGGCGACATCGAGGTCCAGACCGTCGCCGGCGCCACCAGCACCGGCACCCACGGCACCGGCCGCGACTCCGGCTCGCTCGCCGCCCAGATCCGCGCCCTGGAGATCGTCCTCGCCGACGGCACCGTCCGGCACTGCTCCCCCACCGAGAACCCCCGGCTCTTCCAGGGCGCCCGGCTCGGCCTCGGCGCCCTCGGCGTGATCACCGCACTCACCTTCGGCGTCGAACCGGCCTTCCTGCTCACCGCCCACGAGCAGCCGATGGCCTTCGACGAGGTGCTGGAACGGCTCGACGACCTCACCGCCGTCAACGAGCACTTCGAGTTCTACTGGTTCCCGCACACCGACCGCTGCTCCACCAAGCGCAACAACCGCAGCCAGGGCCCGGCCGCCCCGCTGCCCCGGTTCAAGGAGTGGCTGGAGGACGACTTCCTCTCCAACACCGTCTGGGAGGGCGCCTGCCGGGTCGGCCGGCGCTTCCCCGGCTCCATCCCCTCGATCGCCGCACTGGCCAGCCGCGCCTGGTCCGACCGCAGCTACACCGACACCGCGTACAAGGTGTTCACCAGCCCGCGCAAGGTCCGCTTCGTGGAGATGGAGTACGCGGTGCCGCGCGCGGCCGTCGGCGAGGTGCTGCGCGAGCTGAAGGCCCTGATCGAACGCTCCGACTGGAAGGTCAGCTTCCCGGTCGAGGTGCGCTTCGCCCCCGCCGACGACCTCTGGCTCTCCACCGCCTCCGGCCGGGACAGCGCCTACATCGCCGTCCACCTCTACCGGGGCACCGCCGACCAGGGCTACTTCACCGGCGTCGAACAGCTGATGACCGCCCATCAGGGCCGCCCGCACTGGGGCAAGCTGCACACCCGCGACGCCGGGTACCTGGCCGGCGTCTACCCGCACTTCGGCGACTTCACCGCGCTGCGCGACGAGGTCGACCCGCAGCGCGTCTTCGGCAACGACTACCTGCGCCGGGTGCTGGGCGCCTAGTTCGCCGGGGTTTCGGCGGCGGGCGGCGGGGCCTGCGTCGCCCGCGTCGGCTCGTTCGCCGGTACGGACGGCTGCGGCGTCGCCCCGCCGGTGGGCTTCCCGCCGCCCGCCGACGGGGAGGAGCCGCCCGACGGGCTCGCGCTCGGACCCGCCGAGGGCGAGCCCGTACCCGTACTCGTGCCCGCGCCGGTGCTCGGGGTGGCACTCGGCTCCCCGCTCGGCCGCGTCGTCGCCGGGGCCGAGGCACCGCCGGACGGCGTGGCGTCCGACCCGCGGGGGCTGCCCGGGGCCGGCCGCTCCGCCGGGGCGTCCTGCGGCCGGGAGGACGTGGGCGCCACCGAGCCGCCGAAGGAGGTGCCGTTGCCGGACTCGCCCTTGACCGTTGCCGACACCGGCTGCCCGGTGGCCAGTTCGAAGGCCACGATCGGCGTCATCGCCAGCACGAAGACCAGCCCGGACACCACCGCGTAGCTCTTCCAGGTCCACCGCCGGCGCGCCCGCACCACCTGCGGCTCGTTCCACTCCGCGGTGAGCACCGGGGACGGCGCCGGCTCCCCGCTCGCCACCGGCACCTGGCGCAGCGTGTTGACGGCCTGGCTCGGCCCCCGGTCCACCGCCTCGCGCAGCTGTTCGCCGGTCCGCCGGAAGACGTGCTGGAACACCGCGCCACCGGTAGTGGCCCCGACGCTCACCACCGCGGCGCCCATGATCGTTCCGTAGACGCCCAGTTCGGACGCCAACAGCGCGCCCACCACGGCAGCCAGCGCGCTCGCCACGACCTGAGCCACGCTCAGATCGATCCGCTTGCGCTCCTCCTTGCCGCCCTCCTCGGCGGGGCCCCGCTCCGACATCGCATCCCTCGGTCCGTACGACTGTTCTTCGAACAAGCCACTCCATCTTGCCCAAAGAAGGACACAAGGGGCGAAAATGCGGTTCTGCACTCCCGGATTGTGTGAAGATGATCACCGTTCATCCGGTGGTGGTCCGCCATCAGGGGCGCGCGCTCTTGAGATTCCCGTGAATCGCGGGAGACTTGAGCGGCGAGCCGCCCCTCCGGATGCCACGAATGGAGTACTGTTCGTAAAGCCCGAGCCTTGGGTCGACTTGTCGACTGCGCCTGAACCGGCAGCTTGACGGGGAGCCACGGACCGGGCACGCACGGCGACGCCCGTCCCGGACCGTCGCGAACACTCCGCGTGCGAGGACGGCCGGGACACCCAGACGCGACGTCGACCGATGGCGTGGCAAAAAGGCAACCGTGCCACAGCGGCATGCCCGGGCGTGAGCCCGACACGCCGGGGAACTCAGCAAGGTTGTGGCCAGTCGCGAGCGGGCAGGCCACACTCAGTACGGGAGCAGCGACGCAGGTGACGTCGGCAGGCACCACCCGGGAGGTAACCGTGCCCGAACTGCGGGTTGTGGCCGTCAGCAACGACGGCACACGGCTGGTGCTCAAGGCCGCCGACAGCACGGAGTACACCCTCCCCATCGACGAGCGGCTGCGCGCCGCCATCCGCGGCGACCGGCCGCGCCTCGGCCAGATCGAGATCGAGGTCGAGAGCCACCTCCGCCCCCGGGACATCCAGGCGCGGATACGAGCCGGTGCCTCCGCCGAGGAGGTCGCCCAGGCCGCCGGGATCTCCGTCGACCGCGTCCGCCGCTTCGAGGGCCCGGTCCTCGCCGAACGCGCCTTCATGGCCGAGCGCGCCCGCAAGACCGCCATCCGCCGCAACGGCGAGTCCTCCGGCCCGCAGCTCGGCGAGGCCGTCGCCGAACGCCTCGCGCTGCGCGGCGCCGAGAAGGACACCGAGCGCTGGGACTCCTGGCGCCGCGACGACGGCACCTGGGAGGTCATCCTCTCCTACCGGGCCGACGGCGAAGGCCGCAGCGCCTCCTGGACGTACGACCCGCCCCGGCGCCTGGTCCAGCCCAACGACGACGAGGCCCGTGCGCTGATCGGCGAGAACGTCGAGCGCGAGGAGGAGTCGGTCTTCCCGTTCATCCCGCGGATCGCCCGGCTCCCCCAGGACCGGCCGCCCCGCCCGATGATCGACCGGCCCTCCGCCGACCGCATCATGTCGGCCCGTGAGGTCCGGGAGTCGCGGGAGGCCACCGCCGAGGCCCGGGACTCGCTGACCAGCCTGCTCGACGTGGTCCCCGCCTTCCGCGGCGACCTCGCCGTCGGCGGCCCCACCGCCATCGAGCCGGTGCCCGCCGACGTCGCCGAGGAGAACGAGGAGCCGGCTGCGGCCGCCGCCCCGGCGGTCGGCGCGGGCTCGGCCTACGCCGACATCCTGATGCCGCGCGCCGTCGCCCCGCACCGCGAGCGCCTGGTCGGCACCACCGACCGGCAGGCCGAGGCCGACGGCGTCCGGCCCGGGCGCCGGGCCACCGTGCCCAGCTGGGACGAGATCGTCTTCGGCAGCCGGCGCAAGAAGCAGGAGTAGCAGGGCTGCCGAAGGGGCGGGGGGCCGGGCCTCCCGCCCCTTCGGCGTTCCCGGGATCAGCCCGGTTGCGCTCGGACTGTTCGTGCTCAGCCCGGCTGCTCGGTGACCGCCACCGGGCGGCTCTCGTCGCTCGACCACTCGCTCCACGAGCCCGGGTACAGCGTGGCCGACAGGCCGGCCACCTCCAGCGCCAGGATCTGGTGCGCCGCCGTCACGCCCGAACCGCAGTACACCGCGGTCTCCCGCTCCCCCGCGCCGAGCGCCCGGAACCGCTCGGCCAGCTCGGCCGCCGGCAGGAAGCGCCCGTCCGCACCCACGTTCCCGGTCGTCGGCGCGGAGACCGCGCCCGGAACGTGCCCGGCCCGCGGGTCCACCGGCTCCGTCTCACCCCGGTAGCGCTCCCCCGACCGGGCGTCCAGTAGCAGGCCCTCGCGCGCCCAGAGCGCCGCACCGTCCGCGTCCACCGTCGGCAGCTGCCCCGGCACCGGCTTGAAGTCGCCCTCCCCGGCCTTGGGCAGCTCGGCCGTCACCGGCAGCCCCGCCGCCTGCCAGGCCGCGAAGCCGCCGTCCAGCACCCGGACGTCCCGGTGCCCGGCCCAGCGCAGCAGCCACCACGCCCGGGCCGCCGCCATCGAGGCCGCGCCGTCGTACACCACGACCGGCCGCTGCGCGTCCACCCCGAAGCCGCGCATCGCCGCACCGAACTCCTCCGGGTCCGGCAGCGGGTGACGGCCGCCCCGGCCGGGCGCACCGGGCGGGGCCGCGAGGTCCCGGTCCAACTCGACGAAGTGCGCGCCCGGCAGGTGCCCGGCCCGGTACTCCTCGGCCGCGGTCGGGCCGCCCGGCGCCGCACCGACCAGCTGGTAGCGCACGTCCAACAGCACCGGCGGACGCGCGGAGGCGAGCGCCGCCCGCAGCTCGGCCACGGAGATCAGCGGGGAACCGTCGTTGTAGGTCGTCATGGCGGCCATTGTCGCGCAGCGCGGCCGACGCGCCGCTCTTTGTGCGGACTTTGCCGGACTTTCCGCGCGGCCCGAGGGTTGGGCGACCGCCAGGGTGGAAGCATCACCCTCGCGCCCGAGGATCCCCGTGCGCCAACCACCCACGAGGAGGCCCGCATTGACCGCGGTGGAACTCCGACTGGCCCAGGGCACGCCCTGCTGGGTCAGCCTGCTGACCGACGACCTGCCCGGTGCCCGCGCCTTCTACGGCGAACTGCTCGGCTGGACGTACGCCCCCGGCCCCGGCCAACTCGGCGACTACGTCCGGGCCGAGCTCGACGGGCAACCGGTCGCCGGCCTCGGCGTCTCCACCGCCACCGGCTTCCCGGTGCAGTGGACCACCTACTTCGCCGTGGACGACGCCGACCGCACCGCCCAGCTGGTCCGGGAATGCGGAGGCACCGTCGCCGTCGGGCCGGTGCAGGCCGAGCGCGCCGGGCGGATGGCGATCGCCTCCGACGTCTCCGGCGCCGTCTTCGGCCTCTGGCAGGGCGAGGAGCACCTCGGCCGGGAGGCCGGCGACGAACCCGGCGGCCCGGCCTGGGTCGAACTGCTCACCCCCGACACCGAGGGCGCCGCCGTCTTCTACGCCACCGTGCTCGACCGTCCCGTCCGGCCCGGCGAGGACGAGAGCTCACTGCTCGTGCACGGCCGACCGGTCGCCGGCATCCGGCACCGCGCCGACCTGCGCGGCCACCCGCCGCGCTGGCGCACCCACTTCGCCGTCCGCGACGTCGACCTGACCGCACGTCACGCGGTCGAACTCGGCGGCCGGATCCTGGTCGAGCCGCACGACACCGCCCACGGCCGCGCCGTCCGGCTGGCCGACCCGCAGCGCGGGCACTTCTCGGTGCTGGAAGTGAGGGGTTAGGGCGGATCCCGTCGCGGACCCGGCAAGGATCCGCAGGACACGCCCTAAGCCTGCTGCTCCTCGAAGGGCAGCACGTCCGGGGAGAGCACCGAGGCACGGGCCGTCGCGGCGGTCAGCCGGCGGCGGTGGTGGCGGCGGCACAGCACCTCGTAGCCGACCTCGTCGTCGCTCACCGAGATGTCGCCGATCACCACCTGGGCGCCCTCGACCACCATCACCCCGCCGACCGTCCGCGCGTTGTGGGTCGCCCGCGCGCCGCACCAGCACAGCGCCTCGACCTGCAGCACCTCCACCCGGTCGGCCAGCTCGATCAGCCGCTGCGAGCCCGGGAACAGCCGGGTGCGGAAGTCCGTGGTGATGCCGAAGGTGTAGACGTCGATGTCCAGCTCGTCCACCACCCGGGCCAGCTGGTCGACCTGCTCGGCGGAGAAGAACTGCGCCTCGTCGCAGATCAGGTAGTCCACCCGGCCGCCCGCCGAGAGCCGGTGCACCACGTGGGCGTGGAAGTCGAAGTCGTCCGTCACCTCGACCGCCTCGGTCCGCAGGCCCAGCCGGCTGGAGACGGTCGCGGCGCCCGCCCGGTCGTTGCGGGTGAGGATCACGCCCTGCCGGCCGCGCGCGGAGTGGTTGTGGTCCATCTGCAGCGCCAGCGTCGACTTGCCGCAGTCCATCGTGCCCGAGAAGAACACCAGTTCAGCCATGGGTGGAGCAAGGGCCTTTCACATCAGGGGAGTTCGGGCACAGAGAAGTCAAGGGCACGGCTCAGCCGCGCACTTCGAGCAGCGGCACGAACTGCTCGACCGGGGTCATCGAGCCGTGCAGCCCGATCATCGCGGACTCGCCGGGCTCGTTGCGGGAGGCGACGATCGCGATGTCGTCGCGCGCCGCGGCCACCACGTCGCCGATCCGGCCGTACACCCGCTCGTCCACGGCCGGGCCGAACCAGCCCGCCGCGATCGCCTGGTCCCTGCTCGCGACCCACATCCGGTCGCCCAGCACCTCGCTCCAGACCGCGTGCACGTCGGCGGCGGCCCCCGGCACCGCGTACACGTGCCGGGCCCGGCCCTCGCCGCCCAGCAGGGCCACGCCGGCGCCCAGCTCCCAGTCCTCGTCGAAGTCGATCCGGTCCTCCGGCGCGATGTCGATCATGCCGTGGTCGGCCGTCACGTACATCGCCGAGCGCGGCGGCAGCTGCTCGGCCAGCCGGCGGGCCAGCCGGTCCACCGCGTCCAGCGTCATCCGCCACTCGTCGGAGTCCACCCCGAAGCGGTGGCCCGCGCCGTCCAGCTCGCTGACGTACGTGTACACCAGCGCCCGGTCGTGCTCGGCCAGCCAGGAGGCCGCCAGGTCCATCCGTTCCTCGCCGGTGGTGCGGCCGAGGAAGGTGCCGCCGGACAGCGCCACCCTGGTCAGCGGGGTCTGGGCGAACAGCGGGGAGGAGACCTGCGCGGTCGCCACCCCGGCCTGGTGCGTCCGCTCGAAGACCGTCGGGTACGGCTGCCAGGCGTGCGGCTCGGTCGGCGGCTGCCAGCGCAGCTGGTTCATCAGGTAGCCCGCCCCCGGCACCGCCACCGTGTACCCGGCCAGCCCGTGCAGGCCCGGCGGCGTCCCGGTGCCGACCGAGGCCAGCGAGGTCGCCGTGGTGGACGGGAAGCCCGCGGTCAGCGGACGGCCGCTGCCGCCCAGCGAACTCCCGGCCAGCGAGGACAGGAACGGCGCGTACTCGGGGTGACGCAGCAGCAGCTCCCAGCCGAGGCCGTCGACCAGGAACACCACCACCCGGTCCGCCGGGGCGATCGGCAGCGTCGCGGTGAACCCGGGGACGCCGAGGCCCGCCGCCACCGAGGGCAGCAGGTCGCACAGCGAGCCGCTTCCGTACGGGGGTGCGGGGGCCGTGGCCGGGTCAAGGATCTCGAAGGCGTCGTAGCCGTCGGCAGGTGCGAAGGACATGGAACCGGATTCGTAGCGTTCGGTGGCGGCGATCAGACCCGAGGGCCGTTGTCGATCGTCGCGTCGGACAGCGCCCGGGCGAACACCAGCGCCTGGGCCACCGTCTCCGGGCCGTCACCGGCCTCACTCACCCGCAGCGAGAGGTCGTCGGCCGTCGCCGAGCCGGTGTAGCCGTGATCCGCCTCGCAGTTCGGGTCCGAGCAGCCGGCCGGCTCCAGGTCCAGGCGCTGTACCGCGCCCCAGCCGATCGTCAGCACCACCTCGCGCGGCAGCGTCCCGGGCGTGTACGTCTCCGGGTTCGCCACCATCCGGCTCACCACGACCGAGCCGATCCGGTCCAGCCGGACGCTCTCCGTCGAGGTCGTCGCGTACGGCACCGCCGGGCTGCCCTCGGCGCCCGACTGCTCGTCGGTGTGGCTCACCACGAACCGGGTCGGGGTCAGCACCAGCACGGTCACGTGCCGGCGGACCTCGTTGGCGTCGAAGGTCGTCTCCTGGTGCACCAGGTAGGAGCTGATCGGCTCCGGGCCCACCGCGGACTCGACCGCCTCGGACACCAGGGCCGGGTAGTAGCCGCTGCGCTCGATCGCCGAGCGCAGGTCCTGAGTGGTGGTGGTACCGGTCTTCGCCATATCTCCATCCTGGCATGGTCCGCCGACGAAGCGGGCGGCGCGGCGCCAAGCTTCGGACAACAGCGCCCGGGCAGGGCGCAACCAAGGAAGGTTACAGCGTGCTCATGGCGCGCGGGCCCAGATCGCTGCGGACGGGCAGTGGCGCGACCCGCACCCGCGCCCCCAGGATCGCCAGCCCGTGCGGGGCCACGACCACGGGTTCGAGGTCCACCGAGGCGATCTCCGGGACGTCGTCCACCAACTGCGACACCCTGAGCAGCAGCTCCTCCAGTGCGCCGGTGTCCACCGCCTCGGCGCCGCGCCAGCCGAACAGCAGCGGCGCCGCCCGTACCTCCCGGATCAGCCCGGCCACGTCCTGGTCGGTGGCCGGCACCAGGCGGTGCGCCGTGTCGCCCAGCAGTTCGGCCGGCGCGCCGGCCAGGCCGAAGGACAGGATCGCGCCGACCGCCGGGTCCACCGTGGCGCCGATCACGGTGTCCACGCCGCGCGGCGCCAGCCGCTGCACCACCAGCTCGGCCTGTGCGGCGCCGCCGAGCAGGGCGTCCAGCTCGCGGTGGGCGCGGCGCAGGCCCTCCTCGCCGGTCAGGTCCAGCCGGACGCTGCCCAGGTCGGGGCGGTGGCGCAGGTGCGGGGCGGTCGCCTTCAGGGCCACCGGGTAACCGAGCGAGGCCGCCGCGGCGACGGCCGTCGCCTCGTCCGGGGCCGGCAGCGTCGGCGAGACGTCCACGCCGTAGCGGGCCAGCAGCTCGCGGGCCTCGGCGTCGGACAGGGTGATCCGGGCGCCGCCGGGCTGGGTGCGCGCGGCTGTAGCGGTCCGGGTGCTCAGCGCCGCCGCCACCAGGGTGCGGGCGCCGGGCTCGTCGATCCGGTCCAGCTCCGGGACGCGCGCCGTCTCCTCCGCCTCGGCCGTCCGGCGGCGCCACTGCGCGTAGTGCACGGCGTGGGCGAGGGCGTGCACGGCCCGCTCGGGCGCCGGGTACGCCGGGATGCCGCCGGGGCGCAGCCGGGTGGGCAGGTCGGTCAGCGCCAGGTGGGCGAGCACCAGCGGTTTGCCCAACTCCTTGGCGCGCTCGCCGGCTTCGAGCAGGGCGGCGGCGATCTCCGGGTCGTCCGAGCCCATCGCGGGGTCGTCCTCACCGGTCAGCCGGCCGCCCATGAAGGCGTGCGCGGAGGTGCCGATCGGCGGGATGGCGACGGCGATCACCGCGTCCACGGCCGGGTCGGCCAGGGCGACGTCGAGTGCGATCCGGAAGTTCTCGCCGGTCGCGGCGGTGGTCAGGTCGACGGGCGTGCGCGGCCGCAGGCCCGCGCTCAGCAGGGCGTCGTAGGTGAGCAGGCCCAGCGAGTCCGAGTTGCCGACCACCGCGACCCGGTCCCCCGGCGGCAGCGGCTGCAGGGCCAGCAGCTCGCCGGTGTCGTACAGCTCGGTGATCGTCGCGACCCTGATCACGCCCGCCTGCTCGAACAGCGCGTCCACCGTGGCGTCGCGCAGGCCGGTGGCGGTGGCCGGGACGGCGTGTCCGGGCGGCAGGCTGCCGGTGTGGCGGGCGCCCTTGACCACCACGATCGGCTTGACGGCGGCCAGGCGGCGGGCGATCCGGGTGAACTTGCGCGGGTTTCCGAAGGACTCCAGGTAGAGCAGCACCACCCCGGTGGCCTCGTCCTCCGCCCAGTACTGCAGGAAGTCGTTGCCGGAGACGTCGGAGCGGTTGCCCACCGAGGCGAAGGAGGAGACGCCGAGGCCGCGCCGGTGGGCGGCCTCCAGCAGGGCCACCCCGATCGCGCCGGACTGGCAGAAGATCCCGAAGGCGCCGCGGCCGGGCAGGCGCGGGGCGAGCGAGGCGTTCAGCGGGTACTCGGGGTCGGTGTTGATCAGGCCGAAGGCGTTCGGGCCGATCACCCGCATCCCCGCCGCGCGGGCCTGGCGGACCAGCGCGCGCTGGCGGTCCCGGCCCTCCGGCCCGGTCTCCGCGTAGCCGGCGGTGACCACCACCAAGCCCCGCACGCCGTGGGCGCCGCACTCGGCGACGGCGGCCGGGACGGCGCTCTCGGGGACGGCGATCACCGCGAGGTCCACCGGCCCGGGAATGTCCAGAATCGAACGGTGCACCGGGACGCCGTCCAGCTCGGTGCCGGGCGGGGCGTTGCGGTTCACCGCGTGGACGGGGCGCTCGGCCGGGGCGCTGCCCAGCAGGTCGCGCAGGATCGCCCGGCCGACGGTCTGCGGGTTGCGGGAGACCCCGAGCACCGCGACCGAGCGCGGGGTGAGCAGCCGCTGGACCGAGCGGGCCTCGGCGCGGTGCTCGCGGGCGCGCATCACGGCCAGCGAGCGCTCGGTCTGTTCGAGGTCGAACTCCAGGTGCACCACGCCGTCGGCGAAGCTGCGGTGCTGGGTGTAGCCGGCGTCGGTGAAGACCTTCACCATCTTCCGGTTCTCCGGCAGCACCTCCGCCTGGAAGCGGCGGATGCCGCGCTCCTGCGCCACCGCGGCGATGTGCTCCAGCAGGGCGGAGGCCACGCCGCGGCCCTGGTGGGCGTCCTGCACCAGGAAGGCCACCTCGGCGTCCGTCCCGGTGTCGGAGGGGCGGCCCTCGGCGTCGATCCGGTCGTACCGGACGGTGGCGATGAAGCGGTCCCGGACGACCACCGCCAGGCCGACCCGGTTCACGAAGTCGTGGTGGGTGAAGCGGCGGACGTCCTTGTCGGAGAGCCGCGGGTAGGGGGCGAAGAAGCGGAAGTACTTGGACTGGTCCGAGACCTGCTCGTAGAACTCCACGAGGCGCCCGGCGTCGGCGGGCGTGATCGGCCGGATCCGGGCCGTACCGCCGTCGCGCAGCAGGATGTCCGCTTCCCAGTGCTGCGGATAGTCCGGTTGCTGCTCGGGGGTCGCTGCCGCGGAGTCGTCCACGTTCGTCAGGTTATCCGGCGGTGGGCCGAATGGCGCCTGACCTGTGCCCGCGGCAGGCTGGACGGGGCCGGCGGCCGGGGTTTATGCCCCGAAAAGAAACAATCACAAGTCCTGAACGCGGCGGCTCGCGGGGGCTGTCTGCGTGCAACACTGGTCTAGACAACACGGTCGTTTCCCCCGCTCCCCGAGCACGGCCGTGACCAGCTTCACCGGAAAGGCACGTCTCATGGCCGAGCGCCGCGTCACCATCGGTTGGGCCGAGGGCCTGCACGCCCGTCCCGCCTCCGTCTTCGTCCGGGCCGTCACGGCCACCGGCGTGCCGATCACCATCGCCAAGCCGGGCGGCAACCCGGTCAACGCCGCCTCCATGCTCGGCCTCCTCGCCCTGGGCGCCCAGGGCGGCGACGAGGTCATCCTCGCCTCCGACGCCCCCGACGCCGACCAGGCCCTCGACCGCCTCGCCAAGCTCGTCTCCGAAGGCCTCGACGAGCTCCCCGCCGCGGCCTGAGACCACGCAAGGCTCACGAAGCGCCTGATCGGGGTGCCACCGGATTCCGGTGGCACCCCGATCTGCTGTGGTCAGCCCTTGACGCAGACGACCTGCTTGAGGTGCGCGACCACCTCGACGAGGTCCTTCTGCTGCTCGATGACCTTCTCGATGTTCTTGTAGGCGCCCGGGATCTCGTCCACCACGCCGCTGTCCTTGCGGCACTCCACGCCCGCCGTCTGCTCGGCGAGGTCCCGCGTGGTGAACCGCTTCTTCGCGGCGTTGCGGCTCATCTTGCGGCCGGCGCCGTGCGAGGCGGAGTTGAACGCCGCCTCGTTGCCCAGGCCGCGGACGATGTAGGAGCCCGTCCCCATGGAGCCGGGGATGATCCCGAGGTCGCCGGAGCCGGCCCGGATCGCGCCCTTGCGCGTCACCAGCAGGTCGACGCCCTCGTACCGCTCCTCCGCCACGTAGTTGTGGTGGCAGCTGATCACCTCGTCGAAGGTGACCTCCGCCTTGGTGAACTCGTTCCGGACGACGTCCTGGAAGAGCGCCATCATGACCGCGCGGTTGTGCTTGGCGTACTCCTGCGCCCAGAAGAGGTCCTGGCGGTAGGCGGCCATCTCCGGGGTCTTCGCCAGGAAGACCGCGAGGTCCTGGTCGATCAGGCCCTGGTTGTGCGACAACGACCGGGCCACGCCCATGTGGTGCTCGGCCAGCTCCTTGCCGATGTTGCGGGACCCGGAGTGCAGCATCAGCCACACCGCGCCGGTCGTATCGACGCACAGCTCGATGAAATGATTTCCTCCGCCGAGCGTGGCCATCTGCTGCATCGCCCGCTCGCGGCGCCACTTGACGTCCTCCGCGATGCCGTCGAAGCGCTGCCAGAAGTCGTCCCAGCCCGCCGCGCGGAAGCCGGGCAGCTTGCTCGGATCGACCGGGTCGGTGTGCAGGCCGCGGCCGACCGGGATGGTCTGCTCGATCTTGTTGCGCAGGCCGGACAGGTCGTCCGGGAGGTCGTCGGCGGTGAGCGAGGTCTTCACCGCGCTCATCCCGCAGCCGATGTCGACGCCGACCGCCGCCGGGCAGACGGCGTCCTTCATCGCGATGACGGAGCCGACCGTCGCGCCCTTGCCCAGGTGGACGTCGGGCATCACGGCGAGGCCGCGCAGCCAGGGCAGCGAGCTGATGTTGCGCAGCTGCTGCATCGCCGCGCCCTCGACCGTCGCCGGGTCGGTCCACATCCGGATCGGGACCCGGACGCCGGGGACTTCGGTGTACGTCATGGGTGAACGACCTCCAGGGGTCGGTGAGTTCAGCGGAAGGAATGCCGCGCGTAAGAGAATCCCGGTGCGGCTCGGGGAAGTTCAGGGGTGGGCGCGCTCAGGCAGCCGACGCGACGCAGGGGAGATACGGCCTTGGGGAGCGTCGTCGTATCGTTCGCTCGACCCGCATGGTGACCGCCTCCTTTCCCGTTCGTCGCAGTTCGCACGTGGTGTGCGTCGGGGAACATCTATCCACGGAACCGGCCGGGCCCGCAATGGATTTAAAACGCGTCCGGCCCGGCGGAGCGGGTGCTCCACCGGGCCGGACGACAACGGCAGCCGGACGTCAGCTGACGACGGTGACCTCGCCGATGCCGAGCGCCCGCACGTCGTCGGCGATCGCGGCGGCGTCGCCGACCAGGACGGTGACCAGGCGGTCCGGCGGGAAGGCCGCCACGACGGCCTCGGTGGCAGCCGCGGTGGGCAGTTCGGCGAGCTGCCGGTAGACCTCGGCCTGGTAGTCGTCCGCCAGGTACTGCTCGACCTGGTCGGCCAGGGTGCCGGCGACCGAGCCCGCGGTCTCGTACTTCAGCGGGGCGACGCCGACCAGGAACTGCACGGCCTCGTCGCGCTCCGCGTCGGTGAGGCCCTCGGCGGCGAGGGTGCGCAGGATGGTCCAGGTGTCGGCGAGTGCCGGCGCGGTGGAGGCGGTGTCCACGGAACCGCTGATGGCGAGCAGCGAGCGGCCGCTGCCGTCGGCGGCGGAGCGCAGCGGCTGGGCGAAGGAGCGGACGCCGTAGGTGTAGCCCTTCTCCTCGCGCAGGACGCGGTCCAGGCGGGAGGTGAGGGTGCCGCCCAGGCAGTAGGTGCCGAGGGTCTGGGCGGCCCAGACCGGGTCGTGGCGGTCGGGGCCGATCCGGCCGATGAGCAGCTGGGTCTGGACGGAGCCGGGGCGGTCAACGATGACGACCCGGCCGTGGTCGTCGCCGGCGACCGGGGCGTGCCGGGAGGGCTCGGCGGCCGGGCCGCTCCAGGTGCCGAGGGTGCTCTCCAGGAGGGCGGGCAGGTCGACGCCGGTGAGGTCGCCGACGACCACGACGGTGCTGGTCGCGGGGTGCACGTGGGCGTCGTAGAAGGCCTTGACGGCGGTGCGGTCGATCGACTTGACGGTGTCGGCGGTGCCGGCGCGGGGCCGGGAGAGCCGGTCGGCGGCGTCGAAGAGCTCGGCGTAGAGGGCCTTGGCGGCGCGCCGGGCGGGGTTGGCCTGCTCGTGGACGATCTCGTCCAGGCGGTTGGCGACCAGGCGCTCGATCTCGGCCTCGGGGAGCGCGGGGGCGCGCAGGGCGTCGGCGAGCAGGGAGAGGCCGCGCTGGAGTCGGGAGGCCGGGACCTCCAGGGAGACCCGGATGCACGGGTGGTCGGCGTGGGCGTCCAGGGTGGCGCCGGCGCGCTCCAGCTCGCCGGCGAACTCCTCCGCGCTGAGGGTGTCGGTGCCCTCGTTGAGTGCGCGGGCGAGGATCGCGGCGACGCCGTCCAGGCCCTCGGGCTCGGCGGCGAGCGGGGCGTCGAGGAGGACCTCGACGGCGACGAGCTGCTGGCCGGGCCGGTGGCAGTGCAGGACGGTGATGCCGTTGCCGAGGGCGGCGCGCTCGGGGGCGGGGAAGGCCCAGGGGCTGGGGGTGCCCGGCTGCGGCTGGGGGTGGAAGGTCATGGCGGGGACGTAGTCGGTGCTCATACGGCGGCACCCTCCTCTTCGGAAGCGGCGTCGGAAGCGGCGTCGGCGGTCGGCTCGTAGACGAGGACGGCGCGGTTGTCGGGGTGGAGCCGGGCCTTGGCGACGGCCTGGACCTCCTCGGCGGTGACGTCGAGGACCTTGGGGAGGGCGTCGTTGAGCAGCTTGGGGTCGCCGAACAGGACGGCGTAGCGGCAGAGTTCGTCGGCGCGGCCGGCGACGGTGGTGAGCCGGTCGAGCCACTCGCGCTCGATCTGGGCCTGGGCGCGTTCGAGTTCCTCGGGCGTGGGGCCTTCGGCGGCGAAGCGGGCGAGTTCCTCGTCGACGGCGGCCTCGATCTGGGCGAGGGTGGCGTCGCCGGAGGTCTTGACGTCGAGCCAGCCGAGGCTGGGGGCGCCGGCCAGGCGCAGCAGGCCGAAGCCGGCGGCGACGGCGGTGCGGTCGCGGCGGACCAGCCGGTTGTAGAGCCGGCTGGACTCACCGCTGCCGAGGATGGTGAGGGCGAGGTCCGCGGCGTCGGCCTCGCGGGTGCCGTCGTGCGGGAGGCGGTAGGCGGCCATCAGGGCGCGGGACGGGACGTCCTCGTGGATCTCCTCGCGGATCTCGCGGCCGATGGTGTCGGGCAGTTCGCCGGAGCGCGGGGGCTGCTTGCCGTCGTGGGCGGGGATGGAGCCGAAGTACTTCTCGACCCAGGCGATGGTCTGCTCGGGGTCGATGTCGCCCACGACGGACAGGACGGCGTTGTTGGGCGCGTAGTACGTGCGGAAGAACGCGCGGGCGTCCTCCAGGGTGGCCGCGTCGAGGTCGGCCATGGAGCCGATCGGCGTGTGGTGGTACGGGTGGCCGTCGGGGAAGGACAGCGCGGTGAGCTTCTCGAAGGCCGTGCCGTACGGGACGTTGTCGTAGCGCTGGCGGCGCTCGTTCTTGACGACGTCGCGCTGGTTCTCCATGGAGGTCTCGTCGAGCGCGGCGAGCAGCGAGCCCATCCGGTCGGCCTCCAGCCAGAGGGCGAGCTCCAGTTGGTGAGCGGGCATGGTCTCGAAGTAGTTGGTGCGCTCGAAGCTGGTGGTGCCGTTGAGCGAGCCGCCGGCGCCCTGGACCAGTTCGAAGTGCCCGTTGTTGGAGACGTTGGCGGAGCCCTGGAACATCAGGTGCTCGAAGAGGTGGGCGAGGCCGGTGCGGCCCTTGACCTCGTGGCGGGAGCCCACGTCGTACCAGAGGCAGACGGCGGCGACCGGGGTGAGGTGGTCCTCGGAGAGGACGACGCGCAGGCCGTTGGCCAGGCGGTGCTCGGTGATGGCGATGCCTCGGCTGGAGGCGGGGGCCGGGTTGGCCATGCGCTCGGGTCCTTCCCGTCGTCGATGTCGGGGGTTCGTGTGGCGTCCCCCATTGTGGTGCAACGTATGGGGAGCGTGTTCGTGTCCGCGCGGACGGGGTCGTTCGCCAGGGGCGGAAGAGGGCCGCTGACCGGCAGTGTCGGCGCGAGGGTCCACAATGGGGGCGCCGTGCCCTGTCGGCCGCGTCCGGTTGACGGGTGCGGCGCAGGACGGCAGTGGCCGTTCGACGATCGGCCGACGACCGACCGACACGGCCCGACACACAGCCAGCGACACGTAAGGGAGCCCCGCCGCGATGGCCCGCCGCAGTTCGCAGACCCCGCCGCCCGGAGACTTCGAGGAGCGGATCCTCGACGTCGACGTCGTGGACGAGATGCAGGGCTCCTTCCTGGAGTACGCCTACTCGGTGATCTACTCGCGTGCCCTGCCGGACGCGCGGGACGGCCTGAAGCCGGTGCACCGCCGGATCCTGTACCAGGCCAACGAGATGGGCCTCCGCCCGGACCGCGCGCACGTGAAGTGCGCCCGCGTGGTGGGCGAGGTGATGGGCCGGCTGCACCCGCACGGCGACCAGTCGATCTACGACTCGGTGGTGCGCATGGCGCAGCCGTTCTCGATGCGGCTGCCGCTGATCGACGGGCACGGCAACTTCGGTTCGCTGGGCAACGACGACCCGCCGGCGGCGATGCGTTACACCGAGTCGCGGCTGACGGCGGCCTCGATGGCGATGGTGGAGTCGATCCACGAGGACACCGTCGACTTCGGCCCGAACTACGACGGCAGCGAGCAGGAGCCGCTGGCGCTGCCGGCCGCGTTCCCGAACCTGCTGGTGAACGGCGCGACGGGCATCGCGGTGGGCATGGCGACGAACATGCCGCCGCACAACCTGTCCGAGGTGGTGGCGGCAGCCCGGCACCTGATCAAGCACCCGAACGCGGACCTGGACACGCTGATGCGGTTCGTGCCCGGTCCGGACCTGCCGACCGGCGGGCGGATCGTGGGCCTGTCGGGGATCCGGGACGCGTACGAGTCGGGCCGCGGGACGTTCAGGATCCGGGCGACGACGACGGTGGAGGCGGTGACGGCCCGCCGCAAGGGCATCGTGGTCACCGAGCTGCCGTTCAACGTCGGCCCGGAGAAGGTCATCTCGAAGATCAAGGACCTGGTCAACGCGAAGAAGCTGCAGGGCATCGCGGACGTCAAGGACCTGACCGACCGCGAGCACGGGCTGCGGCTGGTGATCGAGGTCAAGAACGGCTTCGTGCCGGAGGCGCTGCTGGAGCAGCTCTACAAGTTGACGCCGATGGAGGAGACCTTCGGCATCAACAACGTGGCGCTGGTGGACGGGCAACCGCTGACGCTGGGCCTGAAGGAGCTGCTGGAGGTCTACGTCGACCACCGCTTCACCGTGGTGCGCCGGCGCAGCGACTTCCGTCGCCGCAAGCGCCAGGAGCGGCTGCACCTGGTCGAGGGCCTGCTGGTGGCGCTGGTCGACATCGACGAGGTCATCTCGATCATCCGGTCGAGTGACAACGCGCAGCAGGCGAAGGAGCGCCTGATGGAGCGCTTCTCGCTGTCGGAGACGCAGACCGCGTACATCCTGGACACCCCGCTGCGGCGGCTGACCAGGTTCGACCGGGTGGAGTTGGAGCAGGAGCAGGAGAAGCTCAACTCGGAGATCACCGAGCTGACCGAGATCCTGGAGTCGGACGCCCGGCTGCGCAGTGTGGTCTCGTCCGAACTGGGCGCGGTGGCCAAGCAGTTCGGGACGGAGCGGCGGACGGTCCTGCTGGAGGCGGGAGCTGCGCCGTCGGCGTCGCTGGCGGTGCCGCTGGAGGTGGCGGACGACCCGTGCCGGGTGCTGCTGTCCTCGACGGGGCTGCTGGCGCGGACGGCGGACGGCGAGCCGTTCGAGCTGTCGGAGAAGCGGTCGAAGCACGACGTGATCGTGTCGGCGGTGCACGCGACGGCGCGGGCGGACATCGGCGTGGTGACGTCCGCGGGCCGGGTGCTGCGGCTGCCGGTGATCGACCTGCCGGCGATGCCGCCGACGCCGTCGCCGAACCTGGCGGGCGGGGCCGCGGTGGGCGAGTTCCTGCGGCTGGAGGCCGGGGAGCGGGTGCTGGCGCTGACCACGCTGGACGAGTCCTCGCCGGGGCTGGCGCTGGGCACCGTGCAGGGTGTGGTGAAGCGGGTGGTGCCGGAGTGGCCGGCGAACAAGGACGAGTTCGAGGTGATCGCCCTCAAGGACGGTGACGAGCTGGTGGGCGCGGTCGAACTGCGTACCGGCGAGGAGGACTTGGTCTTCATCACCTCGGACGCGCAGCTGCTGCGCTACCCGGCGGGCCAGGTGCGTCCGCAGGGCCGCCCGGCGGGTGGCATGGCGGGTGTGAAGCTGTCGGACGGCGCGCGGGTGCTGTCCTTCACCGCGGTGGATCCGGCGGCGGACGCCGTGGTCGTCTCGGTGGCCACGGCCTCGGGCACGCTGGCCGGCGGCGAGCAGACGAGCTGGAAGGTCACCCCGTTCGAGCAGTACCCGCGCAAGGGCCGCGCCACCGGCGGTGTGCGCTGCCAGCGCTTCCTGCGCGGCGAGGACGGTTTGGCGTTCGCCTGGGCGGGTGCCGCCCCGGCCCGGGCCGCCGACGCCAAGGGCTCCCCGGTGGAGCTCCCGGAGCGCGACCCGCGTCGCGACGGCTCGGGCACCCCGGTCACCAAGCCCGTGGCGGTGGTCGCCGGCCCGGCGTAGCGGTGCGCTGCCCGGAGGGGGTGTCCGTCGGGGCACCCCCTCCGGGTTTTTGGTGAGGGTAGCCTTGCCCGAGTGAGCACCTGTGCGACCGTGTCGCGTGAACTTTCGGAGCCGTTGGCAGCGACGGCGGCGGTGGCCACCACCTGGCTGCTGGTGGAACAGGCCGGGCCGTGGGGCGCGAAGGCCCTGGGTGAGAGCCACCTGGATCCGGCCGTCGGGCGGGCGCTGGAGGCGGCCGCAGCGGGCACGGGCGTACGGGTGGCGCTGATCCGGCGCCCCGGACGGCACGCGGACTGCCTGCCGACGGCGCGGCACGAGGTGGTCGTGGCGCACACGGTGCCGGGCCGCGACTGGGTGCGCCGGGCCGTGGTGGCCGACCCTGCGGAGCTGCTGGGGCTGGACTTCGCGGCGCTGGGCGCCGGTGACCACACCGGTTTCGGCGCGGAGCACGTCGGCGGCCCGCTGGCACTGGTGTGCACCAACGGGCGGCGGGACCGCTGCTGCGCGCTGCTGGGCCGCCCCCTCGCGGCGGAGCTGGCGGCGGCCGGGCACAGCGAGGTGTGGGAGGTGACCCACCTGGGCGGGCACCGCTTCTCCCCCACGATGCTGGTGCTGCCGTACGGCTACGCGTACGGGCGGCTGACGGCGGAGACGGCCAAGGAGGTGCTGGCGGCGACGGCGGCCGGGCACATGGTGCCGGAGTGGTCGCGGGGCTGCTCGGGCTGGGACCGTCCGGGGCAGGCGGCCGAGCACGCGGTGCGGCTGGCGACCGGGGAGACCAGCGTGGACGCGCTGACGCTCACCCAGCGGCCGGACGGCGAGGGCCGTTGGCTGGTGGGGGTGCTGCACCGGGACGGCCGGGCCTGGGAGGTGGACGTGATCGAGTCGGTGAGCGAGCCGCCGCGTCCGGAGAGCTGCGGCAAGGCGGCGGGGACGCCGTCGCGGATGGACGTGCTGTCCGTACGAGGGGTCTGAACGCAGCGGGCCCGCGCCCGTGGGGGTGGGCGCGGGACCGCGGCGGCCGGGGAGTCGGCGGCCCGGGGATCGACTGATGGTCAGCCGACGGCTCGGACGGTGCTCAGCCTGTGCTCAGCCGGTGGCGGCCTTGCCGACGAACTCCGTGGTGTAGGTCTTCGACAGGTCGATCGACCCCTCCTTGCCCTTGACGTCCGGGTGGAACGCCGCGAGCACCGCGAGCACCGTCTTCGGGCCGTCGGCCGGCATCACGCCGTCCGTGGTGAACATCGGCAGCGTCGCCTTGATGGCCGCCGCGTACTGGTCGGCCCCGCCCTGCGCGTAGTCGGCGGGCATCTTCGCGGCGATCTCCTCGGGGGTGTGGGTGGACATCCACTTGAGGGTCTTCACGAAGGCGTTGGCGAGCTTCTGGGTGGTGTCCTTGTTCTTCTCCACCCAGTCGATGTTCATGTACAGCGACGACGACGGGTACAGCCCGCCGAGGGCCTGGCGCGAGCCCTCGGGGGTGCGCATGTCGTAGAGGATCTTGCCGAGGCCCTTGTCGAGGACGTTGGCGACGGTCGGGTCGGTGGTCATCCCGGCGTCGATGCTGCCCTGTTGGAGCGCGGCGATGAAGGTCTGGCCGGCGCCGACCGCGATCGGGCTGAACTCGCTGACGGCGGTGCCGTTCTTGACCGCGAGGTACTTGGTGAGGAAGTCGGTGGAGGAGCCGATGCTGGTGACGCCGAGCTTCCGGCCCTTGAAGTCGGCGCCGGACCTGATGGCGTCGGCCTGCTTGGCGGAGACGATCTCGACCTCGCCCGGGGCCTGCGAGAACTGCACCACGGACTCGACGTTCTTGCCCTTGGCCTGCAGGTCGATGGTGTGGTCGTAGAAGCCGACCGCGCCCTGGACGTCCCCGGCGAGCAGCGCGGTGGTGGCGTTGACGCCGGCGGGCTCGGTCATCAGCTCGACGTTGACGCCGGCTTCGGCGAAGAAGCCGAGCCGCTGGGTGAGCATCGCGGGCAGGTAGATGACCTTGTCCAGGCCACCGACCATGATCTTGACCTTGGGCCCGTCGACCTGCTGCCCGGCCGGGGCGGCGACCGCGCCGTGGCCGGCGGTGGCGGCGTCGTTGGCGCAGGCGGAGAGCGGGAGGAGCAGGGCGGCGGCGAGGGCGGTGGCAGCAACTCTGCCAGTCGAGTGGGGGCGCATGGGTGGGGGTGCCTCTCTCTTCTTACCGGCAGGGGTGGGTCAGCGGCCGTCGCCCGCGTCGGCGGGCTTCCAGCGGAAGAGCTTCTTCTCGGCGAAGGTCAGCAGCCCCTCGGTGAACAGTGCGACGACGGCGAGGATGGTCATGGCGGCGTACACGCCGGCCGCGTTGAAGGTGCCCTGGGCGGCCGCGACGAGCAGGCCGAGGCCCTTGGTGGCGCCGATGTACTCGCCGACGATGGCGCCGATCAGCGCGAAGCCGAAGCTGACGTGCAGGCTGGTGAAGATCCAGGTGGTGGCGGCGGGGATGACCACCTGGAGGGTGACCTTGCGGTTGTCGGCGCCCAGGATGCGGGCGTTGGCGACGAGGTTGCGGTCCACCTCGCGGGCGCCCTGGAAGGCGTTGAAGAACACCGGGAAGAACACCAGCACCACGGCGGAGGCCACCTTGGAGGCCGGGCCGAGGCCGAACCAGATCAGGAAGATCGGCGCCAGCACGATGCGCGGGATGGCGTTGAGCACCTTGATGTACGGTCCGAACACCTCGGCCAGGAAGCGGATCCGGCCGAGCGCGATGCCCAGCAGCACACCGCCGACGACGCCGATCACCCAGCCGGTGAGGGCCTCGTAGAGGGTGTAGCCGATCTGCTCGCCGAGCGAGCCCTGGGCGGTGCCGTGGGTGATCCACTGCCAGATCTGGTCCCAGATCCTCGACGGCTGCGAGAAGTTGAACGGGTCGATGACGTCCGTCCGGGCGCAGATCTCCCAGAGCCCGAGGAAGGCGGCCAGGACCGCGACCCGGGCCGCGTACACACCCAACTTCCGGTTGCGGGCGGCCCGTTCGCGGGCCTCGGTTCTCGTGGTGACGGCCGGGGGCTGCCCGGTGACGGCCGACGCGGTCTCGGACGCGGTCTCAAGCGGCACGACCCGCTCCTCTCTCCCGGGTGATGCGCACCTCTTCGCCGAGCGAGGCCCAGATCTCGCGGTACAGCTCGACGAACCTCGGTTCCAGCCGGACGGCCTCCACGGTGCGCGGCCGCGGCAGGTCGACGGTGAAGATCTCCTTGACGGTGGCCGGTCCTGCCGTCATGACGACGACCCGGTCGGCGAGCGCGATGGCCTCGTCCAGGTCGTGGGTGACGAAGACGACCGAGGAGCCCGTCCCGGCCCACAGCTCCAGCAGCTGGTCCGACATGAGGGCGCGGGTCTGCACGTCCAGCGCCGAGAACGGTTCGTCCATCAGCAGGATCGCCGGGTCGTTGACGAAGGTCTGGGCGAGCGCCACGCGCTTGCGCATGCCGCCGGACAGCTGGTGCGGGTAGCGGTCCTCGAAGGCGCCGAGGCCGACCCGGCCGAGCCAGTCCCGGGCCCGCTCCTTGGCCTCGGCGGCGGGCACGCCGCGGAAGCGGGGGCCGGCCATGACGTTGGACAGGACGGTGCGCCAGGGGAAGACGGCGTCCTGCTGGAAGACGAACCCGACCTGGGGGTTGATCCCGCGGACGGACTCCCCGTACACCCGGACCTCGCCCTCGGTGGGCTCCTCCAGGCCGCTGACCAGGGTCAGCGTGGTGGACTTGCCGCAGCCGGTGGGGCCGACGACGGCGACGAACTCGCCTTGGGCGACGGTCAGATCGAGATCACGGACGGCGGTGTGCAGGGCCCCCGAGGGGGTGCGGAACCGTTTGGTCGCGCCGGTCAACTCGATCGCCGGGGACTTGCTCATTCATCCTCCCGGGTCTGTGCTTGCCCCGGAAAGGTAGGAGCGGGCCCGGCTCCGGCGGGAGCCTTCTCCGCGTAGTGCGACTTCTCCGCTTTGAGGGGTGTTCTGCTCGTTTTGCTTGCGCTACAACTGCGGGGACGCGGCTGACAGAAACACGCCGGAAACGTAGGGTGTCCCGACCCCCACCCGAGAACGCCCCCGCCCGAGAACACCCCCCGTACGGAACCGCCCGCAGCCGCCGAGAGGAGGCCCGGTTGAAGCTCCCCCACTGGCCCCGCCGGGTCTTCGCCCAGCTGCTGCTGAGCCAGACCGTCGTCACCGTCGGTGTCACCGCCGTGACCGCCGGGCTGTTCCTGGCCCCGGTCAGCAGCGAACTGGACCACGACGCGATGCAGCGGGCGCTGTCGATCGCCCAGGCCACCGCGACCGACGAGACCATCGCCCGGGCCGCCGCCTCCCGCGACACGGTGACCGCGCAGCGCAACGCCGAGCAGATCCGCGTGGCCACCGGCGCAAGCTTCGTCGTGGTCACCGACGTGGACGGGATCCGGCTCTCGCACACCGACCCGGGCCGGATCGGCCACCGGGTCAGCACCGACCCCGAGCCGGCCCTGGCCGGCCGCAGCGTCACCGCGATCCAGCAGGGCACCCTGGGCCGCACCGCGCGCGGCAAGGTGCCGCTGCGGATGGCGGACGGCCGGATCGTCGGCGAGGTGTCGGTGGGCATCAGCGACGACTCGATCCGCCGCCGGCTGCTCAAGATGCTCACCGGGATCCTGCTGTGCGCCGGCGCCGGCCTGGCCGCCGGTACGGTCGCCACCCTCGCCCTGGCCCGCCGGCTCAAGCGCCGCACCCACAACATCGCGCTGGCCGACATCTCCGCGCTGCTGGTGGAGCGGGAGGCGATGCTGCACGGAATCCGCGAGGGCATGGTGGCGCTGGACGAGCACGGCCGGATCCGGCTGGCCAACGACGAGGCGCTGCGGCTGCTCGGCCTGCCCGAGGACTGCACCGGCCGCCCGATCGGCGCGGTGCTGCCGCCGGGCCGGCTGGCCGACGTCCTGACCGGCCGGATCACCGGCACCGACCTGCCGGCCGTCCGGGACGACCGGGTGCTGGTGGTGAACCGGATGGCCACGGCCTCGGACGGACCCGAGGGCGGCGCGGTGGTGACGTTGCGCGACCGCACCGAGCTGGAGTCGCTGGTCCGCGAGCTGGACACCACCCGCAGCCTGACCGAGGCGCTGCGGGCCCAGGACCACGAGCACGCCAACCGGATGCACACCCTGCTGGGCCTGCTGGAGCTGGGCCGCCACGAGCAGGCGGTGGCGTTCATCTCGGAGCAGTCCGGCTCGCACGCCGTGGTCGCCGCGCGGATCGCCGAGCAGGTGCAGGATCCGCACGTCGCGGCGCTGTTGGCGGGCAAGACGGCGGTGGCGGGCGAGCGCGGGGTCCGGCTGGCGCTGGCCCCGGCGGCGCACCTGCCGGACGCGGTGGTGGAACCGCGGGCACTGGTGACGGTGCTCGGCAATCTGATCGACAACGCGGTGGACGCGGTGGTGCCGGGTGGGAGCGGCCGGGTGGAGGTGAGCCTGGCGGCGTCCGGCTCGACCCTGCTGCTGCAGGTCGCGGACAGCGGCCCTGGCGTACCGGAGGTGCTGCGCGAGCAGGTCTTCGAGGAGGGGTGGACCAGCAAGGAGGCGCCCGCGCACCGTCCGCGCGGGCTCGGGCTGGCGATGGTGCGGCGCCTGGTCGAGCGGACCGGCGGCCGGATCGTGCTCGACACCGGACCGCTCGGCGGCGCCCGGTTCACGGTCGAGCTGCCCGAGGCCCTGCTCACCGACCGGCTCGTGGAGGCGTGATGATCGACGTACTCGTGGTGGACGACGACTTCCGGGTCGCGGACGTGCACGCCGCCTACGTGGCCAAGGTGCCCGGCTTCCGGGTCACCGGCACCGCGCACTCGGCCGGGGAGGCACTGGCCTCGCTGGAGCGCCGCCCGGTGGACCTGCTGCTGCTCGACCACCACCTGCCGGACGAGACCGGCCTGGCCCTGGTGCGCCGGCTCCGGGACCGCCAGGTGGCCTGCGACGTGATGATGGTGACGGCCGCCCGGGACGTGTCGACGGTGCACGCCGCCATGCAGCACGGCGCGCTGCAGTACCTGGTCAAGCCGTTCACCTTCGCCGGGCTGCGGGAGAAGCTGGTGGCGTACGCGCAGCTGCGGCACGCACTGGCCGCCCCCGCCCGGGAGGCCGGCCAGGACGAGGTGGACCGGCTCTTCGCCACCCTGCGCAGCGCCGGCGCCCCGGCCGGGGCCCTGCCCAAGGGCCACTCGGCGCCGACCACCGACCTGGTGATGGGCGTCCTGCGACGGGCCGGCCGGCCGCTGTCCGCACAGGAGGTCGCCGATGCCACCGGGCTGAGCCGCTCCACGGCGCAGCGCTACCTCAAGCAGCTGGAGCGCGACAGCCGGCTGCGGCTGACCCTGCGCTACGGGGACACCGGCCGGCCCGAGCACCGCTACGGGCTGGCGGCCCGGCTCTGACACCCGGGCACCCCGGCTGCGAACGCGGGGGAACCCCGGCGGCCCCAGGACCGCCGGGGTTCCCCGGAACGCGACGGCTCAGGCCGCGCCCGCACCGGTGAGGGCACGCACCTCCAGCTCGGCGAAGCGGTCCGCGTCGGCGGGCTCGGGCGAGGTGATCGTCCCGATCCAGCCCGCCAGGAAGCCGAGCGGGATGGAGATGATGCCGGGGTTCTCCAGCGGGAACCAGTGGAAGTCGACGCCGGGGAAGAGCGCCACCTTGGAGCCGGAGACCACCGGCGAGAACAGCACCAGCACCATCGCCGGGACCAGCCCGCCGTACACCGACCAGACCGCGCCGCGGGCGGTGAACCGCGACCAGAACAGGGTGTAGAGCAGGACGGGCAGGTTGGCGGAAGCGGCGACGGCGAAGGCCAGGCCGACCAGGAAGGCCACGTTCAGCTGCTGGGCGTAGAGGCTGATCACGATCGCGGCCGCGCCGATCCCGACGGCGGCGATCCGGGCCACGACGACCTCCTGCTGCTCGCTGCTCCCGAGCCCGGGTTCGTCCGCCGAGCGGGCGGCCGGCAGCGCCTCGGTCGGTCGGCGGCGCAGCCGGCCGCGCCATGACGGTGTCCGCTCCCGCCGCGGCCGGTTGCGCCAGGCGCCGGCCCAGATGTCGTGGGCGAAGGCCGCCGAGGAGGCCAGGGTGAGCCCGGCGACCACGGCGAGGATGGTGGCGAAGGCGATCGCCGAGATCAGCGCGAACAGCACCACTCCGCCGGTGCTGCCGTTGCCGCCGCCGAGCACCAGGGCGAGCAGCGGGACGGCGGTGTTCCCGGCCGGGTTGGCGTGCCGCACCTCGGCCGAGCCGACCAGCGCGGTGGCGCCGAGGCCGAGGGCGATGGCCATCAGGTAGAAGCCGCCGACCAGGCCGATCGCCCACATCGTGGAGCGGCGGGCGGCCCGCGCGGTGGGCACGGTGTAGAAGCGGGACAGGATGTGCGGCAGGCCGGCGGTGCCGAGCACCAGGGCGAGGCCGAGGCTGAAGAAGTCCAGCCGACTGGTGAAACCGGCGCCGTACTTGAGCCCGGGTTCGAGGTAGCGGTGCCCGGCGCCGCTGTGCTGCGCGGCCTGGCGCATCAGCTCGCCGAGGTCGCCGTGGAAGTGGACCAGCAGCAGTACGGTCAGCAGCACCGAGCCGGTGACCAGCAGGACGGCCTTGATGATCTGGATCCAGGTGGTGGCCCGCATCCCGCCGATCGTCACGTAGACGATCATCAGGGCGCCGACCGCGATGATCGTCCAGGTGCGGGCGTGCGGGCTGTTCGTGCCGAGCAGCAGGGCGACCAGCGAGCCGGCGCCGACCATCTGGGCGACCAGGTAGAGCAGGGTGACGACGACGCTGGCGCCGCCGGCTGCGGCCCGCACCTTGCGGCGGCGCAGCCGCAGCGCGAGCACGTCGGCGAGGGTGTACCGGCCGGCGTTGCGGACGAGTTCGGCGACCAGCATCAGCACCACCAGCCAGGCGACCAGGAAGCCGATGCTGTAGAGCACGCCGTCGTAGCCGTACAGGGCGATCAGCCCGGCGACGCCGAGGAAGGAGGCGGCGGAGAGGTAGTCGCCGGAGAGCGCGAAGCCGTTCTGCAGCGGGGTGAAGTCGCGGCCGCCGGCGTAGAAGTCCTCGGCGGCGTTGCCCTGGCGGCCGACCCAGAGGGTGACGCCCAGGGTGACCAGGACGATGACGGCGAACAGCACGATCGCGAGCGAGTGGTGGTCGCCGGCGGGGGCGACGGGGGGCGGGGTGGCGGTCGTCATCGTGGTCGTCATCGCAGCTGGTCCTGGGTGTCCCAGCGCAGGCCCAGGGCGGCGCGGTCGCGCTTGGTCCGGGCGTTGCGGGCGTAGAGCCAGGTGAGCAGGAAGGTGGTGACGAACTGCGAGAGGCCGAGCAGCCAGGCCACGTTGAGCGGCCCGGCGACCGGGGTGCGCATCAGCCCGGGGGCGGCGGCCTGGGCGGCCACGTACAGCAGGTACCAGCCGAGGAAGAGGCCGGCGACCGGGAAGGCGAACGAGCGGTAGCTGTGGCGGATGGCCTGGAAGGCCGCGCTCGCCTGGACGGCCCGGTACACCTCGGTGCTGTCGACGGTCGCCGGTGCCGACGGCTGCTGCGGCACGACGGGCGCGGCGACCGGCGGGGCGACCGGCGCGGGCCCCGCCCCGGGTGCGGGCGGCACCGCGGCGGCCGGTGCGGGCGCCGGCTCGGAGACGGTGATCGGCTGGGCGGCGGCCGTACGGGTGGGCACCGGCTGGACCGGCACCGCCGTTCGACGGGGCGCGGCAGCCGGCTCGGACGCAGTGGCGGCGGCCGGAGCGGCCCACCAGTCGAATCGCTGCCCCTGTCCGGGACTGCTGGTCTGCTGCTGTGGCACTGCTGCTCCTGGGCCGGGCCGGGCGTTCTGACCCGAACCATCATGGAGGCCACCGGACACCGTCCCCGACCATCGCAGATACCTTCACTCGATGAGGTGGTCGATCATCTGACGGACGCCCATCCGACTACTGCTGCGTACCGGTGATTCCGTGCCGGAAGGCGTATGCGACCGCCTGCGCCCGGTCCCGCACCGCGGTCTTGGCGAACAGATTGTTGATGTGGGTCTTCACGGTCGCCTGGCTGACGAACAGCCGTTGGGCGATCTCGGCGTTGGACAGCCCCTCGGCGATCAGCGCGAGCACCTCCGCCTCCCGGGCGGTCAGCCCGTCGGGCAGCTCCCCCGGCCGGGCGGCGGGCTGCCCGGCCGTCGACTCGGCCCGGCCCGGCTGCTCCGACAGCCTTTCCAGCAAACGGAGTTGGACCTGCGGGGAGAGCCCGGCCGCGCCCGCGCGCACGTCCGCGATGGCCCTGGCGATCTCCTCGGCCCCGGCATCCTTGGTGAGGTAGCCGCGCGCTCCGGCCTGCAGCGCCGGGAACAGCGAGTCGTCGTCGGCGTAGGTGGTGAGCACGACGACCTCGGTCTCCGGGTGCGCCGCCCGGATCCGCCGGGTGGCCTCGACGCCGTCGCAGCGCGGCATCCGCAGGTCCATCAGCACCACGTCCGGGTGATGACGCTCCACCAGGGCGACGGCCTCCTCCCCGTCCCCCGCCGCGCCGACCACCTCGATGCCGGGCAGCAGCCCCAGCAGCATCACGATGCCCTCGCGCACCACCGTCTGGTCGTCCGCCACCAGCACCCTGGTGACCGCATCCGTCATGCCGGCACCCGCAGCAGCACGCGCCACCCTCCGTCCTCCGGGCCCGCCAGCAGCGTGCCGCCGAGCAGTTCCGCGCGCTCGCGCATCCCCAGCAGACCGTACCCGCTGCCGCTGGCCGCCAGCTCCCCCGGCGCCGGCTCGCCTGCCGCCTGGCCGCGCGACGGGCGCGAGTTGCGCACCTCTAGCTCCACCACCCGCTCCAGGTAGCGCAGTTCGACGGAGCAGCGGGCGCCGGGCGCGTGCTTGCGCACATTGGTCAGCGCCTCCTGCGCGGTGCGCCGCACCGCGAGGCCGGGCTCGGCGGTCAGCGGCCGGGGCGTGCCGGTCACCGTGAGGACGGCCCGCTCCCGGCCGGTCAGCTCGACCAGGAAGTCCCCGACCGTGGTGAACTCGCCGCGCAGCGCGGACAGCGCCTGCCGGGTCTCGGCCAGCCCGTCCTGCGCCATCCGCCGGGCGGCGACGACCCGTTCGCGGATCCGCTCCCGGTCCGTGTCGCCCTCCAGCATCAGCCGGGCCGCCTCCAGGTGGACGAGCTGCGCGGAGAGGCTGTGGGCCAGCACGTCGTGGATCTCCCGGGCGATCCTGGCCCGTTCGGCGAGCGCCGCGCTCTCCGCCTCGGCGGCCCGGGCGGCGCGCTCCTGTTCCAGCAGTCGGCGCGCGGTGCCGCGCGCCTCGACGTCCAACCGCAACAGGTAGCCGAGCAGCGTGACCCCGCCGACGGTGGCGCCGATGCTCAGCCAGCTGGTCGGGGAGGCCGCCGTGTACGAGCCCAGCGCGGCCGCCGCGGCGAGCAGCGCGGGCGCGGGCGGCAGCCGGACCAGGGCCGTCACGGCCAGCCCGATCCAGAGGAAGTCGGCGAGCGTGTAGGCCTTTCCCCAGTTCGCCAGCCAGGCGCCGCCGACCAGCGCGGCGACCAGCAGGTACGAGAGCACCGGGCGCTGCTCCCGGCCGGCCCACAGGTAGGCCGCGCAGAGTGCGGCGGCCGCGGCCAGTCCGGCCGCGGCGGCCGCCGCCGACCAGCCGGTGTACTTCCCGTCGGAGAAGGTCCCCCAGCCGACGACGGCCAGCAGGACGATCCGGCCGGACACGGTGAGGACCCGCCGGGGCCGGCTCTCGGCGTCACGCTCCAGCCCCTCCCGGGACGGCCAGCGGGTCCAGTACCACCCGGCCACGGGTGCCTCCTCGGTGCTCACGGCGGCGGATCAGTGCAGTACGGCGGTCGCCTGCGCGGGCTCCAGCGTCCGGGCCCTCCAGTTCACCACGAGCGAGCGGACCAGCAGCAGGACCGCCATGCCGAGCATCAGCGAGCTGCCCGCCTGGTGGACGCCCAGGGCCGAGCCCAGCGCGTACAGGCCGATCCGGATGGCGATCATCCCGCCCCAGGCGGCCATGGTGGCCTTGGTGCCCTTGGCGAGGATGCTGCCGTCGGCGTCCCGCCAGAGCCGGACGGTCCAACCCCAGACCGTTCCCATCGCGAGCACGGTGACCAGTCCGACGGCGAGCAGGGCGACCGACAGCACGGTGTGCCGGTGGTCGATGATCTGCGGGTCGCGCAGCGCGAGCGCGCCCAGGACCAGCGGCAGCAGCCAGAAGCGGCGCTCGGTGTCCAGGCGCTGGACGCGCATCTGGCGCTGGACCACCAGGACCACCACCGCGACGATCACGAGGAGGTTGGCTACGGCACCCATGGGAGTTGCTCCGTCCCGAGGAGAGGGGCTTGTTGCTGACCTCTCCGACGCTAGGGATCCGGCGGTTCCCGCTGATCGGAGCCGGGGTGGACCACGGGTGGAACCGGCAGCGTGAGGGCCCTCCACCCACGGGTGGAGGGCCCTGACGTTCCGGGCGCGTCATGCGGGAGGCGCGTCTGGCGCTGGGCGCGTCCCTCGGGCGCTGGGCGCGTCAGGCGTCGATGCGCGAGCGGTCCAGGGTCGCCGCCGAGTCGACGATGAACTCCTTGCGCGGGGCCACGTCGTTGCCCATCAGCAGGTCGAAGATCTTCTCGGCCTGCTCCAGGTCGCCCAGGTTGATCCGGCGCAGCGTGCGGTGGCGCGGATCCATGGTGGTCTCGGCCAGCTGGTCGGCGTCCATCTCGCCGAGGCCCTTGTAGCGCTGCACCGGCTCCTTCCAGCGCTGCCCCTTGCGCTGGAACTCCAGCAGGGTGGAGCGCAGTTCGGCGTCGGAGTAGGTGTAGTGGTACTTCTCCTGGCCGCGCTTGGGGGCGGTGAGCTCGATCCGGTGCAGCGGCGGCACGGCGGCGAACACCCGGCCCTGCTCGACCATCGGCCGCATGTAGCGGTGGAAGAGGGTGAGCAGCAGGGTGCGGATGTGCGAGCCGTCGACATCGGCGTCGGCCATGAAGATGACCCGGCCGTAGCGGGCCTGGTCGATGTCGAAGGTGCGGCCCGAACCGGCCCCTATCACCTGGATGATCGCGGCGCACTCGGCGTTCTTGAGCATGTCGCTCACCGAGGCCTTCTGCACGTTGAGGATCTTGCCGCGGATCGGCAGCAGTGCCTGGAACTCGGAGTTGCGGGCGAGCTTGGCGGTGCCGAGCGCGGAGTCGCCCTCGACGATGAACAGTTCGCTGCGGTCGACGTCGTCGCTGCGGCAGTCGGCCAGCTTGGCGGGCAGCGAGCTGGTCTCCAGCGCGGTCTTGCGGCGCTGGGCCTCCTTGTGCTGCCGGGCGGCGACCCGGGTGCGGGCGGCCGCGACGACCTTCTCCAGCACGGCCCGGGCCTGGAGCTTCTCGTCCTTCTTGGCCGAGGTGAGGAAGGCCTTGAGCTCCTTGGCGACGACGGCGGCGACGATCCGGTTGGCCGCCGAGGTGCCGAGCACCTCCTTGGTCTGGCCCTCGAACTGCGGCTCGGCGAGCCGGACGGTGACCACCGCGGTCAGGCCCTCGGTGGCGTCGTCCTTGGTGATGTCGTCCTCGGCGACGCGCAGCAGCTTGCCTGCGCGCAGCGCCTCGTTGACGGTCTTGGCCAGCGAGCGCTCGAAGCCGGTGACGTGGGTGCCGCCCTTGGGGGTGGCGATGATGTTGACGAAGGAGCGCAGCGTGGTGTCGTAGCCGGCGCCCCAGCGCAGCGCGATGTCCACGCCGAGGTGGCGGGTGACCTCGGTCGGGGTCATGTGCCCGAGCTCGTCCAGGACCGGCACGGTCTCCTTGAAGGTGCCCTCGCCGCGCAGCCGCAGCACGTCGCAGACCGGCTTGTCGGGAGCCAGGAACTCGCAGAACTCGGCGATGCCGCCGTCGTAGCGGAAGACCGACTCGTCGATCTGCTCGCTCTCGGTGAGCCGTTCGTCACGCACGACGATGGTCAGGCCGGGCACCAGGAAGGCGGTCTGCCGGGCGCGGCTGTGCAGGTGTTCCAGGGAGAGCTTGGCGTCCTTGAGGAAGATCTGCCGGTCGGCCCAGTAGCGGATCCGGGTGCCGGTGCGGGTCTTCGGGACCTTGCGCGCCTTGGTCAGGCCGTTGGCCGGCTCGAAGGGCGCGTCCGGGCTGGCCTCGGTGAAGATGCCGGGGGTGCCGCGGCGGAAGCTGATCGCGTGGGTGTGGCCGGAGCGGTCCACCTCGACGTCCAGCCGGGCGGAGAGCGCGTTGACGACCGAGGCCCCGACGCCGTGCAGACCGCCGGAGGCCGCGTAGGACCCGCCGCCGAACTTTCCGCCGGCGTGCAGCTTGGTCATCACGACCTCGACGCCGGACAGCCCGGTCTTGGGCTCGACGTCGACGGGGATGCCGCGGCCGTTGTCGCGGACCTCGACCGAGGAGTCCGGGTGCAGCACGACCTCGATCCGGTCGCAGTAGCCGCCCAGCGCCTCGTCGACCGAGTTGTCGATGATCTCCCAGAGGCAGTGCATCAGGCCGCGACTGTCGGTCGAGCCGATGTACATGCCGGGGCGCTTGCGGACGGCCTCCAGGCCCTCCAGGACGAGCAGGTGCCGCGCGGTGTAGTTGGAACCGTCGTCGCCGGCCAGCAGCGCGGACGGCACGGTCGTTTCGGCACTCACGCGGCACTCTCCTCGGTGAAGTTCTGTCTCATCGGTCACATCCGGACGGATCCGGACCAAACGCCAGTGCAGCACACCGCACCGACATCCGTCGCCCTGCGTGCCCGCACCGCTCCGCGGGGTGCGCAGCACGACGGACCGGCCCCGCGCAGCTTGTACGCGCTGCGCGAACAAGCACCGCACCCGGGTGCGGTCCCCGGGGGCGCCATCTCCTCCCGGTAGCACCGGTCCTGGCGGATCGTGGGGCCCGGCACAGGCCCCGGAACTGCCGTGATGCAGGCTACCGGGGCCCGGGGCGGGGCTTATGCTCCAACCCGGCAGAGGATTATGCTACGCGGACCTCGAACCCGATCCCGATCGGGCGTTCGAGCGACGGGCGGATCCCGGGATTTCGGCACGCATGAACCACCGCGGCCCGGGGCACGTCCTCATCAACACAGCAGAATCCTCAGAGAAGAAAAGCCACGAGCGGGAACGTTTTCGGCCTGGTTGGATGTTGACCCTGGTACGACAGCTCGTCGAGCTAGAGAAGAGGCGACGTGACTACTGTTCTGACCCCTGCGAGCCCGCTCACCGCGGCTGACCGCTGCGACCGCTGCGGCGCCCAGGCCTACCTGCGCGTCGTACTCGCCAGCGGCGGAGAGCTGCTCTTCTGCGCCCACCACGGCCGGAAGTTCGAGCCCGAGCTCAAGAAGATCGCCGTGGAGATACAGGACGAGAGCGGCCGTCTCACCACCAGCACCACCGCGACGGCCACCGACGACGAGCGCTGATCCCGGGCGCCGCCAACAGCAGCCAGCGTCGAGCTGTGTCCGGCCGCGCACCGAGCGCGACCGGTGAGCCGGGCGACCGACCCCCTGAGGGCCGGTCGCCCGGCTCTGCTGTTCCCCGGACCGTTCTCCCGCATTCGCTTCCGCGCGGCCCGGCAGTCACGGCCCCGGCCCGACCGAACGTCAGAACGTGACCGCGCGTGCACCGGTAGCGACAATCACAGCACCGAGCGCACCGCGTCCGCGACCGAGGACACCCGCGTGTAGACCCCCGGGTGGAGCGCCTCGGCGCAGCCCGTCCCCCAGGACACCAGACCGACCAGCCGGCCGCCGACGATCAGCGGGCCGCCGCTGTCGCCCTGGCAGGCGTCCTTGCCGCCCTTCTCCTCGCCCGCGCACACCATGCCGCGCGCGTCGAACTTGCCGTCCGGCCCGCCCGGGTAGGCGTGCCCACAGGTCTGGTCCGGGACGATCGGCACGTCCACCCCGCGCAGCGTGGGCGAGTAGTCCCCCCGTCCGCTGGTGTCCCCCCAGCCGTACACCTGCGCCCTGGTCCCGGCCGCGTACGGCTCGGTCTCGCCCTGGCCGACCAGCTCGACCACCGGCCGGGCGCCCTGGGAGTCGGCGAGGGTGAGCACCGCCACGTCGTTCATGTTGGCGGCGAAGGAGTAGTCGGGGTGGATCCAGACCGACTTCACCATCACCTCGCGGCCGGCCGCGCCGCGCATGTCGTCCCGGCCCACGATCACCTTGAGGCCCGGCCGCTCCACCCGGCCCTTGGCCTCGTCGTAGAAGCAGTGCGCGGCCGTCACCACCTTGGTCGGGCCGACCAGCGCGCCCCCGCAGAACTGGCCGGAGCGCCCGCTGCCGAACTGCTGTCGGCTGGCCAGCGCCACGATCCACGGGTGGTCGGCCGTGCTCGCGGCCGCGCCGCCGACCACCCGGCGCTGCGCCTCGGCCGGGGTCGCCGCCCCGAGGGTGACCAGCGGCACGGGGACGGTGGCGAGCAGTGCCAGCGCGGCGGCGCGGCGGCGCCCGCGGCCCGTCCGGGACGGGGCGGCGGTCGGCAGGTCAGTGCGGTCCGGCTCGGTCGGCACCGTGACTCCAGAAGGCTCGGCAGCAGGCAACCGGCACAGCGTAGGTGATCAACTTCGCTGCGCGACCACTTCCCGCCGCGCCGCCACCCGGACGAGCGACAACCACCACCCGGACGCTGACGCACCCGGCCCCGGACAGCGGTGAGGGCCCGGAGCCGTACGGCTCCGGGCCCTCACCGGGACCACTGTCGTCGATCAGTCCAGGTAGTCGCGCAGCACCTGGGAACGCGACGGGTGACGCAGCTTCGACATGGTCTTCGACTCGATCTGGCGGATGCGCTCACGGGTGACCCCGTACACCTTGCCGATCTCGTCGAGCGTCTTCGGCTGGCCGTCGGTCAGGCCGAAGCGCATCGAGACCACGCCGGCCTCGCGCTCGGACAGGGTGTCCAGCACCGAGTGCAGCTGCTCCTGGAGCAGGGTGAAGGAGACCGCGTCGGCCGGGACGACCGCCTCGGAGTCCTCGATCAGGTCACCGAACTCGCTGTCGCCGTCCTCGCCCAGCGGGGTGTGCAGCGAGATCGGCTCGCGGCCGTACTTCTGGACCTCGATGACCTTCTCGGGGGTCATGTCGAGTTCCTTGGCCAGCTCCTCCGGGGTGGGCTCGCGGCCCAGGTCCTGGAGCATCTGGCGCTGGACGCGGGCCAGCTTGTTGATGACCTCGACCATGTGCACCGGAATGCGGATGGTGCGGGCCTGGTCGGCCATGGCGCGGGTGATCGCCTGGCGGATCCACCAGGTGGCGTAGGTGGAGAACTTGTAGCCCTTGGTGTAGTCGAACTTCTCGACCGCACGGATCAGACCGAGGTTGCCCTCCTGGATCAGGTCCAGGAAGAGCATGCCGCGGCCGGTGTAGCGCTTGGCCAGCGAGACCACCAGGCGGAGGTTGGCCTCCAGCAGGTGGTTCTTGGCCCGGCGGCCGTCCTCGGCGATGATCTCCAGCTCGCGCTTGAGCTTGGGAGCGAGCTTGTCGGCGGCCGAGAGCTTGTCCTCGGCGAACAGGCCGGCCTCGATGCGCTTGGCGAGCTCGACCTCCTGCTCGGCGTTGAGCAGCGGGACCTTGCCGATCTGCTTGAGGTAGTCCTTGACCGGGTCGGCGGTGGCACCGGCGACGGCGACCTGCTGGGCCGGCGCGTCGTCCTCGTCGTCGTCGGAGAGGACGAAGCCCTCCGACTCCTCCTCCGGACCCTCGGCCTCGGCCTTGTCGCCCGGCAGCGCCACCTCTTCGAGCAGCTCCTCCTCGCCGAGCAGCTCCTCCTCGCCGCCCTTGGCGGCCTTGGCGGTGGTGGTCTTCTTGGCGGCGGTCTTCTTGGCCGGCGCGGCGGTCTTCTTGGCCGCGGCCTTCTTCGCCGGGGCGGCCTTCTTCGCCGGAACCGCCTTGATCTCGGCGGCGATGCCGGTGGTCTCCACGGTGATGTCGGCGGAGACGGTGGGGGCCGGGGCCGCGGCGGCGGCCGCGACGGCCGGAGCCGCGACGGGAGCGCCGGGGGCGATCCGCACGGGCGGCTTGGTCGGGGCCGACGGGGCGGCCGGGGTCCGGGTGGTGACAGCCTTGGTGGCGGTGCGCTTGGTGGGGCTCTTGGCAGCAACGCTCTTGCGCTTGGCGCCGGCCGGTTCGGCCGCGCTGACCATGAGGTCCACCCCCTCCTCAATCAGCACCTGGTTGAGGCTGCGCATGACGTTCTTCCACTTGGTGACCGGGATCTGGTCCGCCTCGAACGCCTGGCGCACGTCGTCACCGGCGATCTGCCCCTGGGCCTTGCCCCGCTCGATGAGCGCCAGCAGAGCCGCGGACTCGGCGATCTCGGGGGGAAGCGAACGGGATGTGCTGGCCGACACGAACAACCTCTCGGACGATGAGTGGACTCGAACCCGTACCGGCCGCCCGAGCGGGCGGGGAAGGAGATCGCGCGTCAGGCGCGCGGTGTCGATTCCGACCGACTCGGGCTTGAGGACTGGGTTTGCAGGACGGCAGCAGCGCCGCGGACCAACACAGCATTCTGACATGTTGGAGTATTCCGGAGCTGCTCCCGCTCAGGAGACATCGCTGCTACTCGTCAAGTGTTACGCATGGCCTTCGTGTCGCGGGTCACACCACTCGGCGGCCGCGGCCACGAGGCCGGCTTCCATCATCGCGCACTCGTGCCGAAGCGTTTTGTCATGTCCCGTTTGGACCGGTGCGGGAGGAGCCGCGGCTCGGCCGGTCGGACCGGCCATCCGACGGACCGGAGACCCACCGCAGGCGTGCGGAGGCCCCCCGGCTGCGCCGCACGGTGCGCCGGAGGGCCTGGCGGAGCGGGCCGCCGGATCCGGCGCGTCCGCTCTTCGGAACAGCCCGCTCAGTGCTCGCGGGGCGCGGGGACGGACGGCTCGATCTCGGGGTGGACGGTGAGCAGCGCCCGCATCGCGGCCTCGCCCGCGGTGCCGTCGCCGCTGCCCAGCGCATCCACCAGCCGGGCGTGCAGGCTGACCGAGGCCTCCGCGGGGCGCTCGCAGGAGATCGCCGGGCCGCCGGAGACCTGCAGTGCGCAGGCGACGATCCCGGACAGGTGCTCCAGCATCCGGTTGCCCGCCAGCTGCAGGACCAGGCCGTGCAGCTCGGCGTCGGCCCGGGTGTAGGTGGACAGGTCGGCCTGGGCAGCGGCGTGGCCCATGATCTCGACCAGCTCGACCAGCCGCTGCTGGATGTCCTCCCGGCCGTGGCCGGCGGCGAGCCGGGCGGCCAGCGGGTCGATCGCCCAGCGGAGCTCGAACAGCTCCCGGCGCTGCTCGTCCCGCTGCGGCCCGAAGGCGCGCCACTCGATGATGTCGGGGTCCAGCAGGTTCCAGTCGCTGACCGGGCGGACCCGGGTGCCGACGTTCGGCCGGGCGCTGACCAGGCCCTTGGCCTCCAGCACGCGCAGCGACTCGCGGACGACGGTCCGGGAGACCTCGAACCGCTGGCCGATCTCCTCCGGCACCAGCGGGCGGTCGGCGCCGAGGTCGCCGGAGACGATCATCTGGCCGAGCTGCTGGACCAGCTGGCCGTGCAGACCGCGGCCGCGGCTGCTGGTGGTCTTGCGGCCGACCCGGGCGATGTCGGACTCGGCGCCCTCCCAGCGGGGCGCCGGCGGGGTCGGCCGGTCGGCGTACGAGAAGCGGTCCAGGTCGCCGGAGCCGTGGATGGGCCCTTCGGCGGAACGGGCGGGGGTCATGGTGGGGTGCGCAAGGGTACTCACGCCTCCTTTGTCGGCGATCCGCAGGCGTGGCTTGAGAATTCTCGTGAAAAGCACACGAAAGGGTGATCGACCGTGACTGGATAATTGACTTCTTATCAGGAAGAACCGCGCATTGCGGTCACTGCTGGTCGATCTTGGTACTTCGGGACGAGCGGGCTGCGGGCCCTACAGCGCACGGCGCCAGGCCTGGACGAGCAGCGCGGCGAGCAGCAGGACGGCCGCAGGGGCCGCGACCGCCACGAGCAGCGCCGGATCCGTCAGCGCAGCACTCCCGGCCGCCGTCCCGTGCGGCCCGCCGTACACCCAGCCGTACGCCCACTCGATGCCGGACTGGAACGGCAGCAGCTCGGCCGCGCGGGCCGGCCACGGCCTGCCGGTGCGGCGCAGCAGCAGGGCCACGCCGGACTCCAGCAGCGGCGGCAGCGCGCACAGCAGCAGCACCCCGGCGGCGGCGCTGCGGGTCAGCGAGGCGGTCAGCACCCCGGTCCATGCGGCCACGACGGTCAGCAGGACGAACGCCAGCAGTGCGGCCGGCACCCCGTGGCCGGCCGGCAGTGCCAGCGGGGCGAGGACGCCCGGCAGGTCGGACAGCCCGGACAGGCCGGCGCCGGTCAGCGCCTCGGATACCCGGGCCGACAGCGCGGCGGGCTCCGCCCAGGCCGCCACCGTCACCCCGCCCGGCAGTGCCAGGTGCACGGCCACCGTGTCCAGCAGCAGGGTGGCCAGCGCCAGCCCCGCCGCCACCGGACCGACCACCAGCAGCTTGGCCAGCAGCAGCCGCACCCGGCGCGGGTACGACACCAGCGAGGCCGGCAGACCCGGGTGGCGCACCTCGTGGCCGTAGGAGAGCGCGCCCAGCACGCCCGCTCCGAGGGCCGCGAACGGCAGCGGGATCAGCGGGACGGCGGCGGTCAGCAGCCGCACCCCGGCGTGGGCGGCCAGCGGGCCGTCCGGGGCCTGGCTCGCCAGGACGGCGGCCACGACGGCGTCGCCGAGCAGCACGGCGGCGATCAGCAGCCAGGTGGAACGCAGGCCGCGCAGTCGGCGCAGCTCGTAGGCCAGGGCACGCACGGTTCACTCGCTCCGGTGGTCGTCGGTGGTGGCGGGGGCCGGGACTGCGGTCGCGCCCGAGCCGAGGCGGCGGAGCCGGACGGTGTCGTCGGCGAGCAGCTCGCGACTCTCGTGGCGGCCCGGGATCCTGACCCGGCCGGAGTCCTCGGCCGGGAGCGGGTCGTCCCGGAAGAGCCGGTCGACGGCGACGGTCGGGGCCGGCTCGATGCGCTCGCCGGTCTCGGCGGGCCGGGGGGCGGAAGCGCCGAGGGCTGGGAGGGCGGCGGCGACCACGGCGACCGGCAGCGCACGGGTGGGCAGGGAGGCGTCGCCCTGGGCCCGGGGCACCCGGCGCTGCGGCGTGGTGGCGGCCTCTGCGTCGGGTCCGGGCTCGTGGGCGGTCGGGGCGCCGGGCTCGGGGGCGGGCGCCGGGGCCGGTTCGGGGACGCGTTCGGTGGCGGGCGCCGCGATGCGGACCGGGACGGGGACGGCCTCGGCAGCGGGCTCGGGGCCGGGCTCGGGGCCGGGCTCGGAGTCCGGCTCGACGGAGGGCTCGGCCTCGGATGCCGGGCGGACCCGGAGGTTGCCGGACCGGCCCGAGGCGGCCGGCAGGACGACCCTGGGCGCCGGCTGCTCGACCACCCGGTCGGCCAGCTCGTGCAGCAGGATCCCGTGGCGGTAGGCGAGTTCGCCGATCTCGGTGCGGTCGATGCCGGCCACGGCGAGGCCGACGCTACCGTCCCGCCGGACCTCGGCGCCCTGACTGACCAGCAGGTCCGCCAGCCGCGCCATCTGCGGCCCCCGGACGGCCACTTCGGGGCTGAGCCTGGTCCGGCGGAACTCCGCCACCGGCTGGTCGGCCACCAGGTGGCCGCGGTCCAGGGTGACGACCCGGTCCGCGAGCTGCGAGGCCTCCTGCGGGGTCCGGGTGGTCACCAGCACCGTTCCGCCGGCGACGGCGAAGGAGCGCAGGAAGGAGTGGAACCACTCGATGTTCCGCGGCGACAGCCCGTCGGTCGGCCCGTCCAGCAGCAGGGTGCCGGGGTCGCCGAGCAGGGCGGCCGCCAGGGCCAGGCGGCGGTGCATGCCGGGCGAGAAGGTGCGCAGCCGCTGCCCGGCGACGGCGGCCAGCCGGGTCTGCTCCAGCAGCTCGTCGGCCCGCCGGGCCGGGACGCCGACGGCCGCGGCCAGCATCCGCAGGTGGCTGTGTGCCCTGCGGCCCGGGTGCCCGGCGACCGCGGCCACGCCCTCGCCCGGGCCGGGCAGCAGCACGCCGACCTCGCGCTCGGGGCGGCGGAGCCGGCGGTAACGGCGGCCGTCGAAGAGGGTGACGCCCTGGCCGCGTTCGAGTTCGAGCATGAGCCGCAGCGCGGTGGACTTGCCCGCGCCCTCGGCGCCGAGCAGCGCGGTCACCATGCCGGGCCTGGCGTCGAAGGTCAGATCCAGCACGGCGGGCGGGGCGCCCTTGCGGTGGACTCTGGTCAGTCCGGTGATCTGGATCATCGCTGGCTGCTCCCATGCCCTCGGCCGACCTGCTCGACGCGGAGCGCCCCCGGAGGGGCCGACGGCGTGTGTCCGCACGGCTCCGCGCCAGCACATTAGGGGGCGGCGACGGCTATTCCGGGCATTACGGGAACGGCACGGGCCCACCGCGCGCCCGCCTCACCCGATCAGGGGACAATCCGATCCTGCGATTCACGGACCCGAACGAGGCGCGACCGCGGACGGGAACCACCGACGGCCGCGTCCGCCCGCCGCCACTGGCGCCGCTCCTAACCGGCCGGCCAGGGCAGCGGCGGGAGCTGTTCGCCCCCGCAGACGGCCCGGAACTCGTCGACGGCGGCCTGACCCTCGACGGCGAGCAGGCCCAGCTGCTCGCGTTCGGTGGCCAGCCGCTCCTGCACGGAGGCGAGTGCCTCGGGCGAGCCCTTCCGGTCCTGCAGGGCGGCCAGCTCGTGCTCCGTGGCGGTGGTGGTCGCGTCGAGGCTCCGGTAGTCGGTTGCCAGCCGTGTGATGACGGATCGCTGGTTCGCGCAGTCGTCGTTGATGACCATCACGGGGCTCCTGAGGTCGGGCAGGGCCTTCGGCCCGGCGGCCGGTGCGTCACCGACACTCTGCGCCGGTGCCCCTGCGGCCGCAGCCAGGCCGGGCCATTCGGCGGCCCGGGGCGGCGCGCTCCGACGCGCTCCGGCTCGTTCCGGGCTCGTGGGCCGTCACCTGCGTGGCTCAGCTCAGGACTCCGGGCGGAGCATGGGCGGATTGAGGACGGTCGCGCCGCCGGCCGTGAACAGCTGGGCCGGGCGGCCGCCCTGCCGCGTCGTCGTGCCGCCGGAGGGCAGCAGGAAGCCGGGGGTGCCGGTGACCTTGCGGTGGAAGTTCCGCGGGTCCAGCGCCACCCCCAGACCGCCTCGTACACCCGGCGCAGCTCGCCGACGGTGAACTCGGTCGGGCAGAAGGCGGTGGCGAGGGAGGAGTACTCGATCTTGGAACGGGCGCGTTCCACCCCGTCGGCGAGGATCAGCCCGTGGTCGAAGGCGAGCGGGACGCCGTCGACCGGGTTGTCCCCGAGGAGCTCGCCGACCGGGGCCCAGCGGGCACTGCTGGCGTCGCCGCCGGCCCGGGGCGTCGGCAGGTCGGGGGCGAGCACCAGGTAGGCGACGCTCACCACGCGCATCCGGGGGTCGCGCTGCGGGTGGCCGTAGGTGGCGAGCTGCTCCAGGTGGGCACCGGCGGCGCCGGGGCCGACCGCGTCGTGGCCGGGGGCCGAGTACGCGCGCAGGCCGGTCTCCTCGGCCAGCTCCCGGGAGGCTGCCTCGGCCAGGCCCTCGTCCGGGCGGACGAAGCCGCCGGGCAGGGCCCAGTACCCCTGGAAGGGCGGCTCGCCGCGTCTGACCAGCAGGGCGCAGAGCGAGTGGTCGCGCACCGTCAGCACCACCAGGTCAACCGTGACAGCGAAGGGGGGGAAGGCCGACGGATCGTAACGCGACATGGCGACGATCATAGTCGTCTCTCTGACGATAAGCACAGGCCTGCGCGCAGGCCTGCCCGTGGACCGGGCGGGGCCGGTCGCCGGCCCGCCCCGCACGGTTTGCGCACGGGCGGCCGGGGCCCGCGGGCACGGCCGCGTCGGCGCGTGGCGGGCGGTCAGCGGGCGACGAGCTGCAGGTCCGCCGGCGCCTCCTCGACCATCGCCACCCCGATCCGGCTGACCCGGACCGAGAAGGGCTCGCCCGCCACCCGCAGTCCGGTCAGCTCCAGCTCGCCGAGCGGCGCGGTGCTGGCCGGACGGACCAGGACCCGCCCGCCCGGGACGTCGGGTCGGGCCCCGGCGAGGGCGAACACCGCGTGCGCGGCACCGGCCGCGGAGACCGCCGCCGGGCGGCAGGCGGCCGGGTGTGGCACCGGCGGACAGCCGGGGGCGCGCTGCTCCCCCGCGTACATCTCCGGCAACCGGCCGTCGAAGTGGGCGGCTGCGGCGAGCAGGCCCTCCAGCAGCGTCCCCGCCTCGTTCTCGTGGCCGGCCTCGGCGAGACCGGCCACCGCCAGCGCGGTCTCGTGGACCCGCACCGCGCCGCCGCGGTGGCCCAGCGGGTTGAAGCGGGGGGATTTGGCGCTCAAGGTCCGCAGGCCCCAGCCGCTGTCCAGCTCCGGCGCGACCAGGCGCTGGGCGAACAGCCGGGTCTGCTCGCGGTCCAGCAGGCTCTCGTGCCGGCCGCCGTCGGCCGCGAGCCCGGTGTCCAGCAGGTGCACCAGGGAGGAGCTGAGGGCGGGCAGCGGTTGGCCGCCCGGGGCGAGCCCGGCGGCGGGGCGGCCGCCGGAGAGGTCGTCGATCCAGAACCGCTCGCGGAAGCGCCCGCGCAGCCCGGCGGCCCAGCTGCGCCAGTCCTCGGCGCCCGGACGGCCGAAGGCCTCCAGCAGCTCGGCGCCGTGCAGCGCGGCGCGGTGGGCCTGCGCCTGGACCTCGGCGCGGGCGGCGACGGGGTGAGCAAAGCGCTCCTCGACCGGGCGGCTCAGGTCGGTGACGAAGCCGTCGACCAGGCCCTCGCGCAGGGCGGCCAGGGCCCGCTCGGCGGCCGGGAGCAGCTCGGCGACCTCCGCCCGGGGCAGGCCCCAGCGCCAGGCCTCGGTCAGCACCGTGACGAACAGCAGGGTGGCCTCGGTGGCGGTGCAGGTGGGCGGCAGCTCCGGACCGCCGTGCCGCAGGGCGCCGGGCAGCAGGCCCTCGGTGCGGCCGGGGGCGGCCGGCTGCTGACGGCGGGCCAGTGCCCGGAGGGTGCCGGCGGCCAACCGGGTGCCCAGCGGCAGGGTCAGCCGGGCGGCCCAGAGCGCGTCGGCCGGGGCGAGGCCGAAGCGCCAGGGCGCGCCGGAGGCCGGGTAGAGGTCGGTGGGGCGGTCCGGGTCGGCGAACAGCAGCCCGCCGAGGGCGTCCAGGGACCGGGAGACCAGCGGGGCCGCCCTGGAGTCGTCGCTGCGGACCTCCGGCTCGGACCAGGGCAGCGGGACTCCGGTGCCTCGCCCGCCCGGTGGACGGGGGCCGGTGGCGACGCTTTCCAGCTCGGTGCGCAGCTCGACCGACCAGCGGGCACCGGGCTGGACCTCCAGGTCCCAGCGGAGCACCCCCGCACCGGCCAGGACGGCGTGCGGGGAGGGCTTGGCGCTGACCACCGCGCTGTGCACCGGGCCCGTCCAGCGCAGCCCGGCGGACTGCACCTGGCCCGGCAGGTCGGGCGGGCGGTGCCCGGCGGCGATCTCGGCGACCGGGCCGAGGTCGGTGCCGAGGGCGATCTCCAGCGGCAGCCGGGCGGGGCGCGGACCGGTGTTGCGCACGACGACGGTCTCCACGCCGTCCGCGTGGCGCAGCCGCTCGACGGTGAGCGCCGGGTCCGGGTCAGGGTCTCCGGGGAGGCGTACGGCTCCCAGGAACCGGGCCTGGGCGGTGCTGGTGAGGGTGCCCTGGAGCGGCAGCGGTTCCATGCCGCCCAGCCGCAGCTCCATCCGGGCGAGGGCCCGCACGCCGTTGCGGTAGAAGCCGTGCAGGCCGTGGCCGCGCAGCTGGCCGTCGGGGCCGGAGGCGGCCATCGCCGGGGCGTTGACGCAGATCACCGCCTGGTGGACGGCGGGGGGCTGCGGGCGCGGCGGGGCCATGGGGCGGCCCGGGCCGGCGGGTGCGCCCGCGAGCCACGGGGCCGGAGCCTGGTCGGGCCGGCCGACCGGTCGCGGCGCGCCCACCACGCTCTCGGCCGGCATGGCCTGTGGTGGCCTCATGGCGGTCACCGGACTCTCCTCCCCTCGGCGGTCCGGTGGCCGGGTCAGGCCGGTGGGCCGCGAGCATGCTCGATCGCGTGCTGATGGTGCCGGGCCGGCGGGGTTCCCCGTCGGCGGGTGTGCCGTGTCTGGCCGTACCCGGTGCCGGGTCGTGCCATGCGGTGCTCGGTACCGGACCGGTACCGGCGCACCGCGCCTTGCCGCCGGGCCGCCACCATGCCCGGCACGCCGTCAGGTCCGGTCTCCCGGCCTGCCGGTGACGCCCCGCCCCTCATGGCCCCGCCCGCAGGCCGGGCCGGCCCTCGGGCAGCCGCTGCCGGTGCCGACGTCGCGCCTGGCCATCGGCGGCTGTCGGCGCCCGGGGCGGCCTGCTCCGCACCGCCAGGCGGACTCCGCCGACGCGCGGGGCCCCCGGGGTGAACGCCGCGCACCGGTGCCAGGTCACGCCCCGCCGCGAGCGCCGTCGGTCGGCCCCGACCCGCCGGGCGGTCGTGCCGCTTCCGTCGGGACGTCACCGGGGCCTCGGCCGCGGGCCCTTCGCCGTCTGCGACGCAGGGCCCGGCCCCGGGCTCGCGGGCCGTCACCTGCGGGGCTCCGGTCCGTTTCCACCGGTGTCGGCCGCCCGGTCGGGTGGGCGGGGGCGGTCGAACCGGCGCTCGATCGCGGCCAGGATACGGTGCGGGGGTCGCGGCCTCCGCACCCGGTGACCCCGTGAACCGCGACGCCACCGCTGTGACCAGCAGAGACCGAGGAGTTGCATGTCCACCGTCAGCCGGCTGCCCGGGATTGTCACGACCGACCACGTCTTCCAGGTCCCGCTCGACCACGCCGCCCCGCAGGGCGAGCAGATCGAGGTGTACGCCCGCGAGGTGGTGGCCGCCGGCCGCGAGCGCGACGACCTGCCCTGGCTGGTCTTCCTCCAGGGCGGGCCCGGCGGCAAGGCCGCCCGTCCGCTCGGCCGGGACGCCTGGCTGGAGCGCGCCCTGGACGACTACCGGGTGCTCCTGCTCGACCAGCGCGGCACCGGACGGTCCACCCCGGCCACCCGGCAGACCCTCGCCCGGCGCGGCGGCCCGCAGCAGCAGGCGGACTACCTGGCCCACTTCCGCGCGGACTCGATCGTCCGGGACGCGGAGCTGATCCGCACCCGGCTGCTCGGCGCCGACCGGCGCTGGAGCGTGCTCGGCCAGAGCTTCGGCGGCTTCTGCACCCTCACCTACCTCTCCATCGCTCCCGAAGGCCTGACCGAGGCCTTCATCACCGGCGGTCTGGCCGGCCTCGGCAGCTCCGCCGACGACGTGTACCGCGCCGCGTACCCGCGCGTGGTCCACAAGAACGAGGACCACTACGCGCGGTTCCCGCAGGACGTCGAGGCGGTGCGCCGGATCGCCGCCCACCTGGCGGACTCCCCCGCGACGCTGCCGGACGGCGGGCTGCTCACCGTCGAGGCCTTCCAGGCCCTCGGGCTGCTGCTCGGCGGCGGCAGCGGCTCGGGCACCCTGCACTACCTGCTGGAGGAGGCCTGGGTGGAGGGCGCGGCCGGGCCCGAGCTCTCCGACACCTTCCTGGCGGGCGCCCAGGCCCAGCTCTCCTTCGCGGGCGGGCCGCTGTACGCGGTGCTGCACGAGTCGATCTACGGGCAGCGCTCGGTGGACCAGGGCGGCACCGCCTGGTCCGCCGAACGGATCCGCAAGGAGTTCCCGCAGTTCGACGCCCGGGCCGCGCTGGAGGCCGACGCCCCGGTGCTCTTCACCGGGGAGATGATCTACCCCTGGATGTTCGACACCGACCCGGCGCTGCGCCCGCTGAAGGAGACCGCGAACCTGCTCGCCGCCCGCACCGACTGGCCCGACCTGTACGACCGCGCGCGGCTGGCCGCCAACAGCGTGCCGGTCGTGGCGGCGGTGTACCACGACGACATGTACGTGGACACCGCCGACTCGCTGGAGACCGCCCGCGCGGTGCGCGGCCTGCGGACCTGGATCACCAACGAGTGGGAGCACGACGGCCTGCGGGTGAGCGGCGGCAAGGTGCTGGACCGCCTGATCAAGATGGCGCACGGCGAGGCGTAGCTCCCGGCGGCCCGGCGCGGCGCCGAGCCGTCCTGGGCGCACGGTGTCACTGCGCACGGCGGCCTCCTCTCGCCTCCCGCCGGACGCCCCGGCACCGGTGGAGGCCGCCCCCGGCGCGGACGGCGGGCGCGCACGCCGCCGCGCGGCCGCGCCGCCGGCTCCGGGCGGACCGCTCCCCGGCTGCTCGGGAGCACCCGGGTGCCGTGGCCCAGCCCGGTGCGGGCAGCAGGGCGACCGCGCCGGGGCCGCTCCCGTCCGGCGCCGACCCGCCAGGGCGCCGGAGGCCACCCGGGCCGGGCTCCTCGGGTACCGGCACTGGTGCGGGTGCCGTGGGCGTGCCCTTCCGCCGACCACCCCGGCGGCGCCGCCGCCCACCGGTGCCCCCGCGGGACCGCTCATCCGCCACCTCGGCCGTCTCGGCCGCCCCCGCCGTCGGGGCGGCGGGCCCCGGATCCGCGCCGCCGCCGGGCGGCGGCGGTTCGTCGGCCGGGGCCGACGCGGGCGCGGGCTCCTCGCGCCGCCGCCGCTGGGCCTCGACGGCGGCCAGCAGCGCCCCGGGCGTCATGCCGTCGTTCAGCGACTCGTACAGCAGCTCGGCCAGCAGGTAGTCCGGGGAGAGCCGCAGCGCGTGGCCGAGCACCACGCGGGCCGTCGCCGTGTCCCCGGCGACCCAGGAGGCCCAGGCCAGCAGGGTGAGCGGGGCCACCGCGCAGGCCTCGTGCGGCGGTACGGCGTGCCGGGCGAGGAAGCGCCAGAGCCGCTCGGCGGGAGCCAGCTCGGCGGGGCGGACGTACTCGACGCCGCGGTCCCGGACGATCCGGTCCCGCAGGGCGAACAGCAGCCGGGCCGTCCGGTCCGGGTCGAGCTCCCGGGCGCCGGCCGCGAACTCGGCCACGGCCTGGTCGAGCAGGGCGATGCCCTGCTCCCGGGAGAGGGCGCCTGCGGCCGCCTCGGCCCGGAGGAGCGCCGCGCGCTGCGGGGCGTCCTGCGGCGGGCCGATCGGGACCAGCCCGCCGACGATCGCCTTCCGGCTGCCGCGCGGCACCAGGCCGGCGACCGTCGCAGCGGTGGCCGCCGGGCCCGGACCGGGACCGCACCGCACCGGGTTGCCCGCCGGGTCGCAGCAGCCGTCGCCGCGGCACAGGAAGGACCACCAGCGGCCGTCCGAGACGCACAGCGACTCCTTGACCGCCACTCCCCGGCGGCCGAAGGCCGCCCGGAGGCCGTCCGCCAGCGGCCGCAGGCCGTCCACCACCGGCGGGGCGTGCGCCGTGCCGGGATCCTGACAGAGGTAGAGCAGCACCTGGAGCGGCCGGGAGCCGTGCCGTTCGGAGAGGGCGACCAGCAGGGCGGCCGTCTCCTCCGCTGCGGCCGGCCACTGCTCGGGGGAGGCCGGGAGGTCCGCCCGGACCAGCCCGCCCTGGTGCAGCTCGGGGCCCTGGAGGCCGACCGCGACGATGCTGTCGTCGGGGTAGAACCCCAGGAGGTAGGGCAGCAGCTCGGCCATGTCGGCCGGACCGCGCATGACGACCGGCCGGTGCTCGGAGGCCGGACCGAGGGACAGAATGACGTGTTCGTTGTTCATCGCGTTCATGGCCGCAAGAGTGGACGCAATCCGCGAACGGCGCCGAAACCGACTTTTTTCTGTGGATAACTCCGGCGCCGAATTTCCCTTCGCTCATTCGGAGCAAGCGACACGCCCTCCACCGAGTGGATTTTGACTGCCGTTCAGCGGACCAGCGGATGAAATACGCCTCGTCTTCCCCACCTCCGCCTCCCCGGCATTCGTCGCTTGTCGGCGGCACGGGGTTACATGGACGCCATGCAGCAGCCCGACACCCACACCACCGCCACCCCCGACCGCGCCGAGGTCCGGGCGCGGGCCGAGGCCGTCCTGCGCGAGCTCGCCGGCCCCGGCGCCGCCCTGCGCGAGGACCAGTGGACGGCCATCGAGGCCCTCGTGGTCGACCACCGCCGCGCCCTGGTCGTCCAGCGCACCGGCTGGGGGAAGTCCGCCGTCTACTTCATCGCCACCGCCCTGCTCCGGGCCCGCGGCGCCGGGCCGACGGTGATCGTCTCGCCGCTGCTCGCCCTGATGCGCAACCAGGTGGAGTCGGCGGCCCGGGCCGGCATCCACGCCCGCACCATCAACTCGGCCAACACCGACGAGTGGGACGAGGTCCAGGCCGAGGTCGCCGCCGGGAAGGTCGACGTCCTGCTGGTCAGCCCCGAGCGGTTGAACAACCCCGACTTCCGCGACCAGGTGCTGCCCAAGCTCGCCGCCTCCACCGGCCTGCTGGTGGTCGACGAGGCGCACTGCATCTCGGACTGGGGGCACGACTTCCGCCCCGACTACCGCCGGCTGCGCACCATGCTCGCCGAGCTGCCGCCCGGCGTCCCGGTGCTGGCCACCACCGCCACCGCCAACGCCCGGGTCACCGCGGACGTCGCCGAGCAGCTCGGCACCGGCACCGCCGACGAGCACGCCCTGGTGCTGCGCGGGCCGCTCGACCGGGAGAGCCTCACCCTGGGCGTGCTTGCCCTGCCCGACCCGGCGCACCGGCTCGCCTGGCTGGCCGACCACCTCGACCGGCTCCCCGGCTCCGGCATCGTCTACACCCTGACGGTGGCCGCGGCCGAGGAGGTGACGGCCTTCCTGCGCGAGCGCGGCTTCCCGGTGGCCTCCTACTCCGGCCGCACCGAGGACGCCGAGCGCCGCACCGCCGAGGCCGACCTGCTCGCCAACCGGGTCAAGGCGCTGGTCGCCACCTCCGCGCTCGGCATGGGCTTCGACAAGCCCGACCTCGGCTTCGTGGTGCACCTCGGCTCGCCCAGCTCGCCGATCGCCTACTACCAGCAGGTCGGCCGGGCCGGGCGCGGCGTGGACCGGGCCGAGGTGCTGCTGCTGCCCGGGCGCGAGGACGAGGCGATCTGGCGCTACTTCGCCTCGCTGGCCTTCCCGCCCGAGGAGCAGGTGCGCCGCACCATCGATGCCCTGGCCGAGGCCGGCCGGCCGCTCTCCACCGCCGCCCTGGAGCCCCGGGTGGACCTGCGCCGGGCCCGGCTGGAGACCATGCTCAAGGTGCTCGACGTGGACGGCGCCGTCCGCCGGGTCAAGGGTGGCTGGACGGCCACCGGGCAGAGCTGGGAGTACGACACCGCCCGCTACGCCAAGGTCGCCGCCTCCCGGGAGGCGGAGCAGCGCGCGATGCGCGACTATGCGGCGGCCACCACCTGCCGGATGGAGTTCCTGCGCCGGCAGCTGGACGACGAGCAGGCCGCGCCGTGCGGGCGGTGCGACAACTGCGCGGGCCCGCTGCACACCCCGGAGGTCACCGCCGAGACGCTGGCGGCGGCGCGGGCCGCGCTCGGCCGCCCGGGCGTGAGCTTCGAGCCGCGCCGGCTCTGGCCGACCGGGATGGACGCGCTCGGGGTGCCGCTCAAGGGCCGCATCCCGGCCGGCGAGCAGGCCGAGACCGGCCGCGCACTCGGCCGACTGTCCGACATCGGCTGGGGCAACCGGCTGCGCAGCCTGCTCGCCGAGCAGGCGCCGGACGTCCCCGTGCCCGGCGAGGCGGTGGACGCCCTGGTGGCGGTGCTCGCCGACTGGGCCCGCGGGCCGGGCGGCTGGGCCGGGCCCGCGACGGCGGAGGGCAGCCGGCTGGAGCGGCCGGTCGGCGTGGTGACCATGGCCTCCTCGCGGCGGCCCCAGCTGGTCGGCAGCCTCGGCGCGCGGATCGCCGAGGTCGGGCGGCTGCCGCTGCTCGGCCGGATCGAGTACGCCGGCGGGGTGCCGCCGCACGGGGCCCGCAGCAACAGCGCCCAACGGCTGCACTCGCTGGCCGGGGCCCTGGTCCTGCCGCCGGAGGTGGAGCAGGCAGTGGCGGCGGCCGGCGGGCCGGTACTGCTGGTGGACGACCTCGTCGACTCGGGCTGGACGGTCACCGTGGCCGCCCGACTGCTGCGCCGGGCCGGAGCGAGCGCGGTGCTGCCCCTGGTGCTGGCCGTGCAGGGGTGATGACGTGGCGGCGCAGGGCCGTCGGCGGAACGACGGCCCTCACTCGAATGGCCTAACAGAAAGGATCGAGCCGAGCGATTTCGATCACACCGGTCAACCGGTCGAAGAAAGCGGTGGTCACCACGCCGACGACGGTCACCTCGTCCTTCGGGCGTCGTGGACCAAGGCCCGGCGACATCCGGACGGGAGGTGGATCAGGGTGGAACATATCCGGCAGAACATGGGCTTTCGGATGGCGTTCATCATTTCATCGTTGCCGCCTCGCCCTCGATGCCCCGAGAATTGGGGAGTACCCGAAACCCGGTCCACCGGACCCGCCCTTCGGCGTACCCCGGCACCCGCCTGCCCACGGGCCAGGAAGGAGGATCGTGATCAACGGTATCGACCGAGGTCAGCATCCCCTCTCCGGAGGTTCCACGCCCAGACGGGTACTGGACCTGGAGACCTGGACCGCCTCGGGGATCCCGTTGCTGCGCGACCCCCGCGAGTTCGTCCCGGAACTGCACCAACGCCACCTGCCCCAGCCGGGCACGGTCGTGGTCGCCGTCCTGGACACGCTCCACCGCCTGGCCGCCTCGGCCTCCTTCGCCCCCTGGCCGCACGACACCGACGGCTGGCAGCACCGGAACGCCCTGCTGGCACACCTGCGCCGGATCATCCCGCACGACCTGCGGCTGCCCGAGCCGAGCCGCACCGCCGTCCTGCTGCGCTGCCGCGACGGCGCACCCGGGTGGACGGAGCAGGACGGCGCCTGGATGTGGGCACTGCGGGACGCGGCCGTGCTGCACGGGATGCGCTGCGGCGCGTACATCGGGCTCACCCCGGCGGGCTGGCAGGTCCTCGGGGACGGACGGAACGGGCGCAATCCGCATGCGGGTTCGTGGGCGGACGGGCCGGTGCACACCGTGACGGAGCTGCCGCCGCGCTCGGTGCTCGACGCCCCGCGCGGCCAGCGCGCCCGCCGGCAGGTGGTCGAGCAGCCGCCGCCCGGCGAGGGCGCACCGCGCTCGCCGCAGTCCGAGCCGCCGTGGATCCCGGGGCGGGTCGCCGCAGCCGAGCAGGCCCGCCGCACCGGCACGGGCTGAAGCCGGGCGCGCCACGCCGTGGACCGACGCCGGGCGCCGGCCCCGCCGGAGGACGGACTGCGGGCCCGGCACCGTACGGCGCCGGGCCCGGAGCGGGACGGGTGTGGTCGGGCCCGGTCAGGCCCTGACCGGGCGTCCGGGCGCGGCGCCGGCCGCCCCCGTGGCCGCCGGGCCTGCGTCACCGCAGACCACCAGCAGCGCGGTCGCGTGGCCGAGCGCCTTGGTGTAGGCCTCGGCGGCCCGGGCGGCCGGTCCGCCGTTGACCACCAGGACGACCACCTCGCGCCGGACCGGGCGGGTCAGCGCGGCGTCGGCGTAGAACACGTCCCCGCCCTCGGCGAGTTGCGCCCAGTAGCGCTCCTCACCGAAGGACAGCTCGTGCTGCTGCCAGGGGTGCGCCCCGCCGACCGTCAGCACCAGGATCTGGCCCGGGTCGCGGCCGGAGTCGAGCAGCAGGTCGACGGCGTCGTCGGCGCGCCCGACCGCCTGGGCCGGGGTGGCGGCGATCCGCTGGACCTCCACCTGCGGTGCGGCGGGGGCCGGGCGGCGAACCGCCGGGCCGGGCTTGGGGATCCGCGGCGGCGGACCGGGACGGGCGGCGTGCGGAGGGGCCGGGCTCGGGGGCGCCGGGCGGGGGCCGGGCACCGGAGCCGGGGCGGCGACGGTGGTGGTGGGTGCGCTGGCGGGTGCGCCGCCGGTGGCGGGCACGTGGAGGGCTTGTGCGTCCGACTCGCGGGGGAAGGGAACGCCGGGGCCCGGGAGGCTCTCGTGAATCTCCGGCTCCTCGGGGAAGACAGGCATACCCGGATATCTATCAAATGCCGGTCGGACGCGCACGGGCGCCCCACCCATTGAGCACCGGACACCTGCCGCCCCCGCCCCGGCAATTCCAGACGGACCGTCAGAAACCGAGCGTCAACTGTTCGTCGGCGGACTCCCGGCCCTCGCCCACGAGCTCCCGAACGCGCTTGAGGTGGCGCCACTTCGGCAGGGCGTCCATGTACGCCCAGGAGAGCCGGTGGTGTCCGGTCGGGCCGTGCTCCTCCAGCGCTGCGCGGTGCACCGGGGACGGATAGCCGGCGTTGTCGGCGAAGCCGTACTCCGGGCACCCCTCGCCCAGTTCGGCCATCAGGCCGTCGCGGTGGACCTTGGCGAGAACCGAGGCTGCGGAGACGCAGATGCAGGACTGGTCGCCCTTGATCACCGTGCGCACCCGCCAGGGGCCGCCGAGGTAGTCGTGCTTGCCGTCCAGGATCACCGCGTCGGGCTCGACCGGCAGCGCCTCCAGCGCGCGGCCAGCGGCCAGCCGCAGCGCCGCCGTCATGCCGAGTTCGTCGCACTCCTGCGGCGAGGCCTGTCCGATGGCGTACGCGGTGACCCAGTCGGCGAGGACCGGGGCGAGTGCGCGGCGGCGCAGTTCGGTCAGCAGCTTGGAGTCGGTCAGCCCCTCCGGCGCCTTGCGCAGACCGGTGACGGCCGCACCGACGGTGACCGGCCCGGCCCAGGCGCCGCGCCCGACCTCGTCCAGGCCGACGACGGTCCTGGCGCCGGCCCGGCGGAGCGAGCGTTCGACGGAGTGCGTCGGCGGGACGATGGGCATGGCGGATTCCGTTCAGCTGGGGCAGCCTCCAGCCTAAGCCCGGATCATCGGCCACAGGACCTCGCCCACCAGCCGGGTGGCGAAGTCCGGTCCCAGGTCCTGGAATCCGCGGATCTTGGCCTGGTAGAGCAGCATCGCCGGGATGACGTCGGCCACCAGCGGGGTGGCCGCGCCGGGCCGGACGTCGCCGCGTTCGGCTCCGTGGCGGAGGATCTCCAGGATGGTCGCCGTGGTCGGATCGATGACCCGGTCGTTGATGAAGCACTTGAAGACCTCGGCCCGCTCCTGGTCGATCTCGGCCATCAGCGCGTGGATCGCGGCGCCTGCCCGGGAGGCCAGTGCGGCCACGAACGCCTCGATGAGCTGCAGGAGTTCGTCGCGGGCGGACCCGAGGTCCGGGGTGTCGTAAGGGCGTGGAAGAGTGGCGTCCAGGGCGTCGATGACGAGTTCGTCCTTGGACGCCCAGCGCCGGTAGAGCGCGGCCTTCCCGGTCCGCGCCGCGCCGGCGACGCCTTCCATGGTCAGCCGCGCGTATCCGCCGGAGGTGAGCTGGTCGAGCGCGGCCTCGAAGATCGCGTTCTCCAGTTCCTTGCCACGGCGCCGTCCGGGTCGCGCCAGGGCCTGGTGGGCGGCCCGCACCGGGCAGAGGGCCGCCCCCGCGACCGATTCGACGCCCGTGGCATGCGAGGCGCCCGAAGGCCGCGGGGCACCCGGAATCCGCACGGCGTCCGAGGCCTGCAAGGTGTCCGGGGCCCGCAAGGTGTCCGGTGAACTCCCGGGCGGGGGCGTCGCGTCCGCCGCCGGTCCGGCCGTCCGCCCGGACGACCGACCGGTCCGGTCCGCCACCAGGCGCCGTACCAACCGCTCCATCACCACCACCCTTAAGGAACGCTTGCGTTCACAATCACGACCAGGATATCGTCCCGATTAGTGAACGATCCCGTTCCTTCCCGGCCTGCGCAAGGCCGCGCAGCGCCACATCCGGACACCGGCGGTCCGCCGGGTCCACAGCACCGAGCACATGGCCAGCAGGGGGCACATTCGTGGCTATCTCCGACACGCTCAGCAAGAACGCACCACCGCAGGCCGGAAAGGGTCGGGGCAAGGGCATCACCCTGGCCGTCATCGCGGCCACCCAGCTCATGGTGGTCCTCGACGCGACGATCGTGAACATCGCGTTACCGCACATCAAGGACGCCCTGAACTTCTCGACCACCGACCTGTCGTGGGTCATCAACGCCTACACGCTGACCTTCGGCGGGCTCCTGCTGCTCGGCGGCCGCGCGGGCGACATCCTCGGCCGCCGCCGGGTGTTCATCTTCGGCACCCTGCTGTTCGGCCTGGCCTCGCTGCTCGGCGGCTTCGCGCAGGACAGCAGCCTGCTCCTGGCCGCCCGCGCGCTCCAGGGCATCGGTGGCGCGATCTGCTCCCCGACGGCCTTCGCCCTGATCGCCACCAACTTCGAGGAGGGGCCGGAACGCAACAAGGCGTTCGGCGTCTTCTCGGCGGTGGCCGGATCGGGTGCCGCGATCGGCCTGCTGGCCGGCGGTCTGCTCACCGAGTACCTGGACTGGCGCTGGGTGTTCTTCGTCAACGTGCCGATCGCGATCCTGATCGCCGTCGCCGCGCCGCGTTACATCGCGGAGTCCGAGCGCCACCCGGGCCGCTTCGACCTGCCCGGCGCACTCGCCTCGACCCTCGGCCTGGTCGGCCTGGTCTACGGGTTCATCCGGGCCGCCTCGGACGGCTGGTCGGACAGCATCACGCTCGGCTCCTTCGCGGCCGGCGCGATCCTGCTCGCCGCGTTCTTCGTGATCGAGAACCGCACCGACCAGCCGATCACCCCGCTGCACCTGTTCGCCAACCGCAACCGCACCGGTGGCCTGGTGATGATGCTCTGCCTGGCCGCGGCCATGTTCGGCATCTTCTTCTACGTGGTGCTGTTCGTGCAGGGCCCGCTCGGCTACAGCCCGCTGAAGGCCGGCGTGTCGTTCCTGCCGATCAGCGTCTCGATCATCATCGCCGCGCAGATCGCCTCCAACCTCCAGGCCAAGTACGGCCCGAAGCCGTTCATGGCGGGCGGCGCGCTGCTGGTCACCGCGGGCCTCACCTGGCTGACCCAGATGAGCGGGGACAGCGGCTACCTGGACGGGGTGCTCGGCCCCACGGTGGTGTTCGGCTTCGGCATGGGCCTGATCTTCGTCCCGGTGATGCTGCTCGCCGTCGCCGGCGTCCCGGGCGAGGAGACCGGCGCCGCCTCGGGCCTGCTCAACTCGATGCAGCAGATCGGCGGTTCGCTCGGCCTCTCGATCCTGACCACGGTCTTCGCGCACTACGCCACGGCCGAGGCCACCGCGCAGCTGCCCGGGTTCATGAAGAGCGCGACCCCGGACCAGCTGGCCTACCTCCAGCAGCACCACGAGTTCCCGCCGGGGACGGACGCCGCCAACTCCGTCCTCACCCAGGGCATTTCGCACGGCTTCATCGTGGGCGCCGCGCTCGCGGCGGTCGCCCTGCTGATCGCGGTCTTCGTGATCAAGGCCAAGGCCAGCGACCTGCCGAGCGGCGACTCCTCCGCCGTCGCGATGCACTGACACCGGAACGTCCGGGCGCCGGAACGACCCGACACCGGAACGGCCGAGGCCTGTCCAACGCCACAACGCCCAGGGCCGGCCGGGAGCAGCACGCTCCCGGCCGGCCCTTTCGCCTTCCAGCCCTGCCACCTTCCGGCACGCCCGCCTTCCAGCCCTGCCGCCTTCCAGCCCTGCCGCCTTCCAGCCCTGCCGCCTTCCGGCACGCCCGGCTACCAGCCCTCGTACCCCAGCCCCGCCCGGTCGCAGGGCCGGCGGCCGAACACCGGCGAGTCGACCGGCGGCCGCTCCGCCAGGATCCTCCGGGCCCGGGCGACCGAGGCGCCCGTCGCGTACCAGGGGTTCGCCTCCGCGCCCAGGTCCTGGTCGATCAGCTCCAGGGCGCAGCTGCGCTGCGGTTCGGGCAGCCGGTCCAGGGCGGGCACCGCGTCCGCCGAGAGGTCGCGGACGTTGCGCAGGTCGATCGCCGCGCCGTGCGGGTCGGTCCGCAGGGCCTGCTCGTACCGGCTGACGTTCTGCTCGGCGACGATCGTGTCCGGCCCCATCAGTCCGTACACCGCTACGGTGAGCATCCCGCTGAGGACGACGACGCGCGGCAGCCAGCCGGTGCGGCGGGTCAGCCCGGCGGTGATCAGCAGCAGGAAGACGACGCCGAGCCACACCTCGACCACGAGCACCCACAGCCGCAGCCGGGTGAGCCCGGAGGCGTCCACGTAGAACCACATCCGGCCGAGTGCCGAGGCGACCACGGCCAGCGCGAGCACGCAGAGCAGTCCGAGCAGGATCCGCGCCACCCGGTGGTCGGCGGCGGTGGTGCGCGGCGCCCAGCGCTTGGCGACCGCCACCACGACCAGGGTGAGCACGGTGATCACGCTCAACTGCCAGAAGCCTTGCCGGGCGTAGGCGGAGCGGCTCATCCCGGTGTTGCTCAGCACGGCGTCCGCGCCGCCGAGCACGACGACGGCCTGGAGCGCCACGAAGACGCCGAACATCAGGTTGAGCGCGACCAGCGGCAACGCCCACTCCAGCCGCCGGCGCTCCCGGCCCGGCCGGATCACCGTCCGGTCCCAGCGGCGCGGGCCGGCCGCGATCCGTGCGAAGCCCAGCGCGGTGAGCGTCCCCAGCACGAACAGCAGCCCGCGCGTCGGGAGCTGGTCGAGGTCGAGGTCCGGGCTGAGCCCGCCCAGCAGGTCCGCCATGGCGGCGTCGGCGCTGGCGAACAGCAGGCCGAAGACGGTCAGCAGGGCGACGGCGACCGCGAGCGCCTTGAGCACCGGGACGATCCGGCCGCGGCCGGGCAGCGAGCGCCCTGCCATGCCGGTCCAGGCCCACCGCACGGCCGGCAGCAGCTGCTCGGGCAGACCGGGCAGCGCGAGCAGGACGCCGGGCCAGCGGCGGCCGCCGTGCAGGGCCAGTGAGGCCAGCCCGAGCGCCCCCAGGACGGCGAGCAGGGTGGGCCAGCCAGCTTCCCACCGGACCGGGACGGCGAGCAGGACGAGGGCGAGCACGCTCCAGACGACCGTCCAGGGCCGGATCCTCCGGCCCGCCGCCCGGGCGGCGCAGCCGGCCCCGACGGCGGTGGCGGTGCCGCAGATCAGCAGGTTGGCGCCGAGTCCGTCGTACAGCAGCCAGGCCGTCAGCAGGCCGGTGAGCAGGGCGAGCAGGACGACCCGGGGAGTGGCACCGCCCCGGCGGTCGGGGGCGCTGAGGCGCAGCCAGGCGGTGACGGGGTTCGGGGGGACGGGCCCGCCGGGCGCCCGGTAGGGGGCGTACGGCCCGTACGGCCCGGAGGACCCGTACGGCCCGTACGGCCCGTACGGTCCGGGCGGTCCGTACGACGGGCGCTCCGGCGCGGGGGGCGGATCGGCCGAGGCGGGCGTGGACAGGCCGGACATGAGTCCCCCTCAGTGGTCGGCGGGTATGCGGGGACCGCCCTCACGGCGGTCCGCCGACGGGCGCGCTCGGCGCCGCCGCAGCCGACTGTAGACCATTCTGAACAGGTTCAAAAGTTGGTTCTGAACGCGTTCAGAATGGAATCCGGACACCCCGGCCCGCTACCCCTTCACCGACCCGGCCAGCAGCCCCCGCACGAAGTACCGCTGCAGGCTGAAGAAGACGATCAGCGGCACGACGATCGACAGGAACGCCCCGGCCGTCAGCAGCTCCCAGCGCCCCCCGAGCGAGCCGGACAGCTGCGCCAGCCGTACCGTCATCGGCGCCACCTCCGGTGTGCCGCCGGCGAAGGTCAGCGCCACCAGCAGGTCGTTCCAGACCCACAGGAACTGGAAGATCGCGAACGAGGCCAGCGCCGGGGCGCTCAACGGCAGCACGATCGAGCGGAAGATCTTGAAGTGCGAGGCGCCGTCCACCACCGCCGCCTCCATCAGGTCCCGCGGCAGCTGGGCGATGAAGTTGTGCAGCAGGAACACCGCCAGCGGCATCGCGAACATGGTGTGCGCCAGCCAGACCGGCGCGTAGCTGCCCTTCAGGTCCACCGCCGGGACCAGCGTCAGCGAGCCCAGGTGCGCGCCGGAGGCGAACAGCCGCAGCAGCGGGATCAGCGCCATCTGCAGCGGGACCACCTGCAGCGCGAACACGGTGAAGAACACCGCGTCGCTCCCCCGGAACCGCACCCAGGCCAGCGCGTAGGCCGCCATCGCGGCGAGCACCAGCGGGAAGACGGTCGCCGGGATGCTGATCGCCAGCGAGTTGACCAGGAACGGCATCAGTCCGGTGGAGACGCCGGCGCCTCCCTCGAACAGCACCGAGTGGTAGTTGCCGAGGCCGAAGTCCGGGTGGAGGAAGGCGTTCCACCAGCCGCTGGCCGTCACGTCCTGCTTGGGCCGCAGCGAGGTCACCAGCAGGCCCAGCGTCGGGATCGTCCAGAGCACCGTCATCGCGATCACGAACACCGAGGCCAGCGGGCTGCCGAAGGCCCTGCGGACCGGACCGGGGGCCCCGGCCACCCCGACGGACGCCTCCGGGACACGGGCCTTCGGGACGGACGCCTTCGGACCGGCCCCCTTCCGGACACGGGCCTTCGGGACACGGGCCTTCGGGTCGCGCTCCTTGCGCAGCGAGGTCACCGCACCTCACGCTCCTTCCGCAGCTGGACGATGTTGTAGGCCACCAGCGGCAGCACCGCGAGGAAGAGGATCACCGCGAGGGCGCTGCCCCGCCCGGCGTTGAACTGCACGAAGGACTGCGAGTACATCTCGTTGGCCAGCACCTGGGTGCCGAAGTTGCCGCCGGTCATGGTGCGGACGATGTCGAAGGCCTTGAGCGTGATGATCATGACGGTGGTCAGCACCACCATCACCGTGGTGCGGATCATCGGCACGGTGACGTACCAGAACAGCCGCACCCCGCTCGCGCCGTCCAGCCGGGCCGCCTCCACGACCTCGTTCGGGATCGCCTTGATCGCCGCCGACAGCACCACCATCGCGAAGCCGGTCTGCACCCAGACCAGCACCGCCATCAGCAGGAAGGTGTTCAGCGGCTGCGAGAGCATCCAGTTCGGCGGGTCGTCCCAGCCCACCGCGACGGCGAGCTGGCTGAGCAGGCCGATCTGCGGCTGCCCCGGCCCGCGCGACTCGTAGACGAACTTGAAGATGATCGAGGCGCCGACCAGCGAGATCGCCATCGGCATGAAGATCAGCGACTTGTAGACCGCCTGCCCGCGCATCCGGTCCACCAGCAGCGCGAGCACCAGGCCCAGCCCGGTCGCCACCAGCGGCGCGACCACCAGCCACAGCAGGGTGTTCAGCAGCACCTTCTGCACCGAGTCGGTGGTGAGCGCCCAGCCGAAGTTCTCGCCGCCGACGAACCGGCTGCCGTCGTCGTTCTGCAGGCTCAGGTAGACCGTGCGGACCAGCGGCACCACCAGGCCGACGGCCAGCAGCAGCACCGCCGGGCCGAGGAACACCGCGACCGCCAGCGGGCGGGCCAGCCGGCCCCGCGCCCGGCCGGCGACCAGGAAGACCACCAGCAGGATGCCGAGGAAACCGGCGACGGCGCCGAAGGTGTTGCCGAACTTGACGGCGGCATCACCCCAGGTGCCGGCCGCCAGTCTCGCGGTGGCCAGGACGGCGGAGGAGGACGGGGATCCGGGTACGGACATGGCTGTACGTCCCTTCGGGTGCGGTGGGAAGGGGGCGGGCGGTGCGGGTGGGTGGCCCCGCACCGCCCTCGACAGGTGGTCCCGGTGACTCGCCGGCCCGGCGGACGGCGACCGGCGGACGGCGACCGGCGGCCGGCGACCGACGACCAGCAGCCAGCGGCAACAGACGACCAGCAGTCGGCGACCGGCGACCGGCAGCCGGCACCCAGCGGCCGGCGTCAGAAGCTACGACCGCCGACCGCCGACGCCTACTGCGGCCAGGCGGCGTCGATGTCGGCGGCGGTCTTCTGGATCGACTGCCCTTCGGCGAACCAGGCGGTCAGCGACTTCCACTCCTGCCCGGCGCCGATCGCGGCCGGCATCAGGTCGGAGCCGTCGAAGCGGAAGGTGGCCGCCGGGTCGGTCAGCGCCTCGGCCGACAGCTTGTCGATCGGGTCGGTGTACAGGCTCTTGTCCACGCCCTGGTTGGCCGAGACCCAGCCGCTCGCGGTCTTCACCCGGCTGCTCGCCCAGTCCGAGCTGGACAGGTAGTTCTGCACCGCCTGCACCTCGGGCCGGTCGGAGAAGGCGGCCAGGAACTCGCCGCCGCCCTCGACCGGGTTGGCGACCGACGGGTTCACCGCCGGCAGGTGGAAGGCGAACACGTCCCCGTCCGGACCGACCTTGGTGCCCTTGGGCCACTGCGCCTCGTAGAAGGAGGCCTGCTGCAGCATCAGGCACTTGCCGCCCAGGATCGGCGTGCCCGCGTCCTGGAAGGTGGTGGTGGCGATCGACTTCACGTCGCCGAAGCCCGCGTTCGTCCAGGCCGGGTTCTGCATCCAGTCGGCGACGGTCTTCATCGCCGTGGTGATCTTGGGGTCGGAGAACTTCACCTGGTGGCCGACCCACTGGTCGTACACCTCACCGCCGTACGAGCCCAGCACGACCTCCTCCAGCCAGTCGGTGGCCGGCCAGCCGGTGGCCGTACCGGAGGCGATGCCGCCGCACCACGGCTTGGGGCCGCCCGCCTTGGCGATCCGGTCGCTGAGCGCCATCAGGTCCGCCCAGGTCTTCGGCACCTCGTAGCCGGCCGCCTTGAAGGCCTTCGGCGAGTACCAGACCAGCGACTTCATGTTGGCGCTCATCGGCGCCGCGTAGAAGGTTCCGTTGACCGAGCCGTAGGTCTTCCAGACCGGGCTCCACTTGTCCTGGTTGGCGACGGTCTGGGCGGGCGGCTTCGCCACCTTGCCGCTCTTCACCATCTGCGCCAGCAGGCCCGGCTGCGGGATGATCGCGAAGTCCGGCGCGTTGCCGCCGGTCACCCGGACCGGCAGCTGGGACTCGAAGTCGTTCGAACCCTCGTAACTGATCTTGATCCCGGTGCACTTGGCGAACTCGGCCCAGGACTTCTCCAGGTTGTCAGACTCCGGGCTCAGGATGGACGCGAACATCGTCACCGTCGTGCCCGAATGCCCGGCGTACGGCTGGTACTTGGCGCAGTCGCCGGACAGCGACTGAGCCGCGCCGCCTCCGCCGCCCCCCGAACCGCCGGAGCTGTTGGAGCAGGCCGCGGTCAGCGCCAGCGCCGCCAGCAGGGCGGGCACGGCGACCGCACGACGGCGGAAGGTACGGGAAGTCGATTGCGGCGCGGTCGGATTGGGGGTCAATGCGGTTCTCCTCGCCAGGGCGTGGCTGCCGACGGTGGCTGAACGACATTGCGCTGTACCGGAGATGGGCCCACAGGGGCACGGACGGAGGACGGCCGGACTGATCCAAGACGTTAACGCAGCAGCCCTCCTCCGCCAAGGTCCGCGTTCGACTTTCACCGGTCGGTGTCCCGACCGTGACCCACCACCAGGCGATTCCCGGATCGCCGCCACCACAAGTCGAAGGCCCCGCCCGGAATATCCGAACAGGGCCTCCCCCTGGCACCGGGTCGGTAACCGTCAGAACAGCCGGATCGGCAGCTCCAGCAGACTGTTCACCACCAGCGACCCGCTCGACCGCAGCTCGGCGTCCGGCACCGCGAGCGACAGCTCCGGGAACCGCGCGAACAACGCCGGCAGCGCGACCCCCGCCTCCAGCCGGGCCAGCGGCGAACCCGGGCAGACGTGCGGGCCGTGCCCGAAGGACAGGTGGCGGCTCGGATCCCGGGTGACGTCGAACAGCTCCGCCGTCACCCCGTGCTGCAGCGGATCCCGGCCGATCGCGTTGTACGAGACCAGCACCGGCTCACCCGCCGGGATCACCACGTCGCCGACCGGGATCGGCTCGGCCGTGAAGCGGAACAGGAAGTTGCTGGTCGGCGGCGTCCAGCGGAGCGACTCCTCAACCACCGCCTCCCAGGACACCTTCCCCGAACGCACCAGCTCCAGCTGGTCCGGGTGCGCCAGCAGCGCCCGCACCGCGTTGCCGATCAGGTTCACCGTGGTCTCGTGACCCGCCGCGATGATCACCCGCAGGGTGGCCGCGGCCTCCGCGTCGGTCAGCGCCCCGCCCTCGGTGTCGGCCGCCAGCAGCGCGCTCGCCAGGTCCTCACCGGGGGCCGAACGGCGCTGCGCCACCAGCTCGTTGACGAAGGCGTTCAGCCCGGCGATGGTCGCCTGGATGCCCGCCGGGTCCGGCTTGACGCCGAAGAACCGCTCGTACAGGTCGCGCAGAACGGCGTGGTCCGACTCCGGAACGCCCAGCAGCGAGCAGATCACCGTCATCGGCAGCGGGAAGGCGAAGGCCGTCTTCAGGTCGACCACCGGCTCCCCCGCCGCCAGGGCGTCCAGCAGCGCGTGGGTGATCTCCTCGACCCGCGGACGCATCAGCTCCACCCGGCGCGGGGTGAAGGCCTGCGCGACCAGCGCCCGCAGCCGACGGTGCTCGGCACCGTCCGTGGTCACCATGCTCGGTCCCGGCACCGCCAGGCCGATCAGCGGCCAGGTCTTCGGCACCTCACCGCGCTGGTACGCCCCCCAGTGCGCGGCGTCCTTCACCAGCCGGGCGTCCGTCAGCAGCTCGCGCGCGGCCCCGTGCCGGGTCACCGCCCAGGCGGCCACACCACCGGGCAGCTCGATCGGCACCACCGGGCCGGCGGCCCGCAGCAGGGCACCCTCGGCCGCGTTGTCGCGGGCCAGCGGGTCGAGGACGATCGGGGCCGGGGCAGCGGTCATCGACAACTCTCTTTCGGACGACGGATATCGACGCGGATCTGTAGCGCGACGCGGATCTGTAGCGCGACGCGGGTCGGAGGACGGCGACGGATCAGACCGGGTGGCCCGGGGTGAACGAGACCGGCAGCGCCACCAGCCCCCGCACCCAGGCCGACGGCCGCCACACCAGCGCGTGCTCGGCCACCGCCAGCCGCAGGTCCGGCAGCCGGTCCAGCAGCACCTCGATCGCCGTGGTGGCGATCACCTCGGCCGCCTCCTGGGCCGGGAACGGGCAGCCGTGCTCGCCGTACGAGTAGCTCATGTGCGCCCGGTTGCCCTCGGCCGGACGGCCGTCGGGCTGGCGCACCGACGGGTCCGCGTTGGCCCCGGCGAAGCCCAGCAGCACCATGTCGCCCGCACCGATCCGCTGACCGCCCAGCTGGGTGTCCCGGACCGCCCAGCGCCCGGCGAAGATCTGCGTCGGGGTGTCCTCCCAGAGCGCCTCGTTCAGCGCCTGGCTGATGCTGCGCCGACCGCCCGCCAGCGAGGCGGCGAACCGCTCGTCGGTGAGCATCAGCCGCAGCGCGTTGGAGATCCAGTACGAGGACGGCTGGTGGCCGGCGATCAGCAGCACCCGCAGGTCGCGCATCACCTCGTCGTGGGTCAGCCCGGCCTCGTGCGCCAGCATCCGCGAGGCCACGTCGGCCCCCGGGTACTCGGCCTTCTCCTCCACCAGCGCGAGCATCAGCTCCAGCAGCCGCTGGGCGCCGGCCGGCGCGTCCGGGCCGCCGTCCAGCATGGCCAGCAGCGCCGTGATCAGCTGCGGCGCCTGCTCCTCGTCCAGGCCGAGCACCCGGCACAGCACCAGCAGCGGCATCCGGTGCGCGTACTCGGCGACCAGGTCGGCCTCGCCGCGCCCGGCGAACTCGTCGATCAGCCCGTCGGCGATCTCCTCCGCGTGCTTGCGCAGCTCGTACGGGTCGATCCCGGCCAGCGCGTCGGTGACCGCGCGGGAGCGCCGGACGTGCTCCTCGCCCTCGGCGTAGAGGATCGAGGGGACGGGCGCCATCATCGGCTTCAGCGGCCAGTCGGCGGGCAGCGTCTCCCAGGCGTGCCAGCGGCTGGAATCGCGGCCGAACAGCTGCGGCTGACCGGTCACCTGCTGCAGTTCGCGGTAGCCGATGACCAGCCAGGCGGGCACGCCGCCGGCCAGCTCGACCGGGGCGACCGGTCCGTGCGCGGCCCGCAGCTCGCGGTAGAGCTGGGCCGGGTCGGTCTGGAAGCGCGGCCCGTACAGCGGCGTGGCGCCGGCATGCGCCGGGCAGCCCGGGGGCGGGGTGGCGGCGGGCTCGGTCACGGGGTGCTCTCCTCGTACGCGGACTCGGACTCGGTCACGGCGTGCTCTCCTCGTACATGGACGGTGCGGCGGCGGCCGTCTCCGTGGACGGTGCCGCGGCGACCGGTTCCATCGCCGGTGCGGGGGCGGCCGGTTCCATCGCCGATTCGGCGGCGGCCAGTTCGGCCTCGGCGAGCTCGGTCAGGTGGTGGACCAGGTCGATCAGCACCCGCTTGCCGGACTCGCGGTCGCGCGCGTCGCAGTCCACCAGCGGCACCGAGTCCGGCAGGTCCAGCGCCTCGCGTACCTGCTCCAGGGTGTGCGTCGGCTCGCCGAAGTTGTTGCGGGCCACGATGAACGGGGTGCCGTGGTGCTCCAGCCGGTCGATCGCGTACCAGGACTCCTCCAGCCGCCGGGTGTCCACCAGGACGACCGCGCCCAGGGCGCCGCTGAACAGGCGGTCCCAGAGGAACCAGAAACGTTCCTGCCCGGGCGCACCGAACAGGTACAGCACCTGGCGCTCGGAGAGGGTGATCCGGCCGAAGTCGAAGGCGACCGTGGTGGAGCGCTTGCCCCAGGTGCCGGCCGGGTCGATGCCCTCCCCCGCCCGGGTCATCACCTCCTCGGTGTTCAGCGGGCGGATCTCGCTGACCGAGCCGACCAGGGTGGTCTTGCCCACGCCGAAGCCGCCGACCACGACGATCTTCAGCGCGTTGTCGGCGGTCGCCCGTAGCGGGGTGCGCTCGGCGGCGGGCCGGACGTCAGAGCCGTTGGAGGCCATGCAGCACCTGCTTCAGCGTGTCGAGGTCGGGCAGCCGGGCCTTGTTCGGCGCGAACCGGGGGTGGCGGGCGGTGACCGCCCCGGACTCCAGCAGGTCACCGAGCAGGATCTTCACCACCGAGACGGGCAGCGCCAGCTCCGCCGCCACCTCCACCACCGCGGTCGGGGCCTCGCACAGCCGCAGGATCCGGACGTGCTCCGACTGCATCCCGGGTGCCGGCTGCCGTTCGGCGACGATCAGGGTGACCAGGTCGAAGGCGTTCTCCGGGGACCGGCTGCGGCCCTTGGTGATGGTGTAGAGGCGGTCCGGGTCGTCGTCGCGGCCCGGCAGCACCGGCCCCGCGGTCATATCCCGGCGCTCTCTCGTGTGGCGGCCCCCTCGGCTTCGCCCTCCCCGCCCCGGGCCGGCGCGCTGAGGTGGACGCCGATCTGCTCGATCAGGCCGTGCATGTTGTGGCCGACCACGCCCACGTCCGCGTCGTCGTCCGTGACCACCGCCAGGTGGGCACCCTCGCCGGCCGCCACGATGCACAGGATGCCGCCGTGGAACTCGGTCATCGACTGGCGGACGCCGCCGCTGCCGTCGCCGAACTCGATCGAGGCGCCGTGGGCCAGGCTCTGCAGACCGGAGGCGATCGCGGCCAGCTGGTCGGCCTGGTCGGTGCCCAGCCCGGCGGTGTGGCAGAGCTTGAGGCCGTCGGCAGAGAGAACCAGGGCGTGCCGGGTGCCGGGGGTTGCCGCCAGCAGGTTTTCCAACAGCCAGTCGAGGTCGCGGTCGGTGGCGCTGCTCATGGGGAGTCCTTCTCGGTGACGGGGGAAGCGTCGGGCGTGGTGTCGGTGTCCGTGGTCGGCGCCCCGGCGGCGTGCTGCTCGGCCTCCGGGGGGCGGGCGGCGGCCCGGCGGAACGCGCCGAACCGGGCGGCCGCGCTCACCGCGTCGCTGCGTACGGGCTTCGCTGCCGGGGCCGCCGCCGGGGCGGTGACGGCCAGCGTCTGCCCGCGACGGCGCTGCGGCAGGCCGCTGTCGGTCATCCGGGCGGGCGCGGGCGGCAGCTGGGCGGGTGCGGGCGGCAGCTGGGCTGGGACGGCAGGTGCCGCCGTGACGGCGGGCGCAGCGGGTGCCCCGGTAACGGCCGGCACGGCGGGTGCCTGGGGCGCCGGCGGCAGGGGAGCGCGCGCCGAACGTGCGGGCGCCGGGCGTGCGGAGCTCAGCGCGGGTGCCAAGGCGGAAGTCAGCGCGGGGCGCGCGGACTCCGCGGCCGGCGCCTGGGTCGAGACGGGCGCCGGAGCGGTCTCCGGAGCCGGGTGCGAGACCAGCTGCTGCGGGATCAGCATCACCACCCCCGTACCGCCGCGCGCCGACGGCCGGAAGGAGATCTGCAGCCCGTGCTTGCGGGCCAGCACGCCGACCACCGCGAGGCCCAGCCGGGTGCCGGCGGAGAGCGTGGTGAGGTCCAGCGGCTCGGCGGAGACGGCCCGTTCGGCCCGGCGCAGCCAGCTCTCGCCCAGGCCCAGGCCGCTGTCCTCGACGGTGACCGCCAGCCCGGCCGGCACCTCCTCGACGTAGACGTGCACCTCGGCCGGTGGGGCGGAGAAGTTGGTGGCGTTGTCCAGCAGCTCGGCCAGTGCGTGCATGATGCCCTCGGCCGCGAACCCGGCCACCGCGGCCGTGCTGGCGTTGTGCAGCCGCACCCGCTGGTAGGCGCCGATCCGGCCGAGCGCGCCGCGCAGCACCGACTCCACCGCGATCGGCTTGGCCCAGCGGCGGCCCGAACGGGCGCCGGTGAGCACCGCGATGCTGTCGGCCATCCGGCCCGCCTGGGCGGTCGAGTGGTCCAGGCGCAGCAGGTCGCCCAGGACCTCCTCGTCATGCCGGTGCTGCATCTCGCGCAGCTCGGCGTGCATGCTCGTGGCCAGCGCCTGCACGCGCCCGGCGGCGGTCGCGCAGACGGCGAGCGCGGCGGCCCGCAGCCGCTCGCCCCGGCCGATCTCCTCGCCGACGGCGCGCAGCAGCGCGTACTGGGGGTGCTTGCGGTAGGCGGCCAGCGCACTGTCCACGGCCGCGCCGCCCCGCAGCTTCTTCACCACCTCGGGCAGGACGCCCTCGGCGATCCCGTCCAGCTCGGCCCGCTCGGCCTCGGCCTGCGCCCGGCCCGCCTCCGCCTCGGCCCGCTCGGCGTCCCACTGGGCCCGCAGCCGGGCCAGCTCGGTGTGCATGGCCGCGACCTCCGCCTCCGTGCGGGCCCGCTCCGCACGGGCGGCGTCCCGCTCGGTCTGCGCGGCGCCGACCAGCTCCCTGGCCGCCGCCTCGGCCTGCCGGGCGGAGCCGACGGCAACCAGCGCGGTCATCGTCTCCTGGTGCTGCGCGGCCAGGTCCTCGGCCAGTGCGCGGGAGCGCTCGGCGCCGAGCGCCGCCAGGCCGACGGCGATCAGCCATAGCACCGTCACGGCGCCCACCGCGAGGGCAGTCAGCGGCTGGTGCGCGCCCAGGGCCCGGCTGACGCCGACGGGTGCGGCGGCCAGCGCCAGCAGGACGGCGGCCGCCGTCAGGGCGACGGTGCGCGGCTCGGGCCGTCGGCGCGGCCGGCCGTCGGGGCTGGGGGCTTCTCTCATCGGTGCGGTCCTCGGCAACGTCGGCGGGCGGCGGCACGGGCGGCGGGTCGACGACGGTCGCGACCGCCGACAGCTGGTCGGGCGCAGATACGAGACCGCCCGGTGACGTTGCGAAAACGTCTCCGGGCGGCTGATCGGTTCACGCTTATGCGCCGATCATATCGATTCAGACATTGGCCTCAAGTGGCCAGTTGACGGGCAGTCTCCTTCATCCACGTCCCGTACGCCGATTCCTCCGCGTCCCGTGCACCGATTCATGCACGTCCCGTCCACCGATCGGTGACGCAACCGCCGCACGACCGAGTGGCCCGGTTCACAGTCGGGCTCAGCCCAGCTTCCGCTCGACCGCCGCCCGGACGGCCTTCGGGTCCAGCCCGTGATCGGCGACCACCCGCACCCCCTGGTTGACACTCGCGCGGGTGTCAACCCCGGTTGACAATCTCGGGGGTCAGCGGCCGCCGAACCGCCGTTCCAGCGCCTCCTCGAAGGTCCCCCGCCCCACCGCCCGCTCCGGCGTCAGGTTCCCGCCGGCGCGCAGCCCCCGCCCCACGGCCCCCGGCACCCGCACCGGCAGCAGCACCCGCCGCCTGCCCGCCGCCCGCAGGTACGCCTCGGCCAGCTCCCGGTACGACCGCACCTGCGGCCCGCCCACCTCGGGCGCGAACCCGGTGGGCTCCTCCCCCGCCAGATCCGCCACCGCCACTGCCACCTCCCGGACGTCCACCGGCTGGAACCGCGCCCCGCCGACCACCGGGAACACCGGCAGCTTCACCGAGGCGTCGAAGAACCTCAGCAGCAGGTCGTGGAACTGCGTGGCCCGCAGCACCGTCCACCCCAGCCCCGACTCCCGCACCACCCGCTCACAGGCCAGCTTCGTCCGGTAGTACGCGAGCGGCACCCGGTCGATCCCCACGATCGACACGTACACCAGGTGCCGCACGCCCGCCCCGCGAGCCCGCGCCACCAGCGTCCGGACCGCCGCCACGTCCGCCTTCCGCTGCGTGGTCGCGCAGTCCACCACCACCTCGACCCCGGCCATCGCCTCCGCGATCCCGGCCCCGCTCACCAGGTCCCCGACCACCCACTCGACCCCGTCGCCCCCGCCCCGCGCCCGCCGGCTCAGGGCCCGCACCGCCACCCCGCGCGCCACCAGCAGCCGCACCACCTCCCGTCCCAAGGTCCCCGTCGCCCCGGTCACCAGCACCGTCCCGTCCACCACACCACTCCTCTCGTCGACTGCCTTGTCCTCCCTACGGACCGACCACCGCCCCGATCCGTGACATCGGCAGCCCCCGGGAACGCCGAAAGCGGGGCGAGGACCGTGAAGTCCTCGCCCCGCTTCAGGAGTTCACCTCAGGGGGTGAACACCGGGCTGGTCAGCTGCAGCCGCTGGTGGAGCCGCAGCCCTCGCAGAGGTAGCAGCTGCCGGCGCGGCGCATCTTGGTGCCGCAGGAGAAGCAGAGCGGCGCGTCGGCGTTGAGGCCGAGCTGGATCTCCATCAGCTCCGTGGAGTTGTGGGCCTGCTTCGGGGCCGCCTTGGGCGCCTCGACGGCCGGGGCCGGGGTGGCGGCGACCACCGGGGTCACCGGCGCCACCGGGGCGGACTGGGCGAGCGACTCGGTGTCGAGCTCGTCGGCGTCCAGCGGCTCGTAGGAGCCGGTCTCCAGGTGGCGCTGGCGCTCCTCGACGGAGTGGATGCCGAGCGCCGAGCGGGTCTCGAAGGGCAGGAAGTCCAGCGCCAGGCGGCGGAAGATGTAGTCGACGATCGACTGGGCCATCCGCACGTCCGGGTCGTCGGTCAGGCCGGCCGGCTCGAAGCGCATGTTGGTGAACTTCGAGACGTACGTCTCCAGCGGGACGCCGTACTGCAGGCCGACCGAGACGGCGATGGAGAAGGCGTCCATCATGCCCGCGAGGGTCGAGCCCTGCTTGGACATCTTGAGGAAGACCTCGCCGAGGCCGTCGTCCGGGTAGGAGTTGGCGGTCATGTAGCCCTCGGCGCCACCGACCGTGAAGGAGGTGGTGATGCCCGGGCGGCCCTTGGGGAGGCGATTGCGGACGGGGCGGTACTCGACCACCTTCTCGACCGCGGCAGGAGCCTGCGCCGTCTCGGCCTTGTCCTCGGAGTCCTTCTTCTTCGCCGAGAGCGGCTGGCCGACCTTGCAGTTGTCGCGGTAGATCGCGAGCGCCTTGACGCCCATCTTCCACGCCTCGAAGTAGATCTCCTCGATCTCCTCGACCGTGGCACTCTCGGGCATGTTCACCGTCTTGGAGATGGCGCCGGAGATCCACGGCTGGATCGCGGCCATCATCCGCACGTGGCCCATGGCCGAAATGACGCGCTCGCCCATCGCGCAGTCGAACACCTCGTAGTGCTCGGCCTTCAGGCCCGGCGCGTCGACGACGTTGCCGTGCTCGGCGATGTGGGCGACGATCGCCTCGATCTGCTCGTCCTGGTAGCCGAGGCGCTTGAGCGCCCGCGGGACGGTGCCGTTGACGATCTGCATCGAGCCGCCGCCGACGAGCTTCTTGAACTTGACCAGGGCCAGGTCGGGCTCGACGCCGGTGGTGTCGCAGTCCATCATCAGGCCGATGGTGCCGGTCGGGGCGAGCACCGAGGCCTGGGCGTTGCGGAAGCCGTTCTGCGCACCGAGGCGCACCACGTCCTGCCAGGTCCGGTTGGCGGCCAGCCAGACCGGGGCGTCCAGTTCGTCCACCGAGACGGCGTCGAGCGAGGCGTCCGCGTGCTGCTTCATGACCTGCTGGTGGGCGGTCGCGTTGCGGGCGTAGCCGTCGTACGGGCCGACGACACCGGCGAGTTCGGCGCCGCGGCGGTAGGCGGTGCCGGTCATCAGCGAGGTGATGGCGCCGGCCAGGGCGCGGCCGCCCTCGCTGTCGTAGGCGTGGCCGGTGGCCATCAGCAGGGCGCCGAGGTTGGCGTAGCCGATGCCGAGCTGGCGGTAGGCGCGGGTGGTCTCGCCGATCTTCTCGGTCGGGAAGTCGGCGAAGCAGATGGAGATGTCCATCGCGGTGATGACCAGCTCGACGACCTTGGCGAAGCGCTCGGCGTCGAAGCTGTCGTCGTCGCGCAGGAACTTCATCAGGTTGAGCGAGGCGAGGTTGCAGCTGGAGTTGTCCAGGTGCATGTACTCGGAGCAGGGGTTGGACGCGTTGATGCGGCCGGACTCCGGGCAGGTGTGCCAGTGGTTGATGGTGGAGTCGTACTGGATTCCGGGGTCGGCGCAGGCCCAGGCGGCCTCGGCCATCTTGCGGAACAGCTTCTTGGCGTCGACGGTCTCGATGACCTCGCCGGTCATCCGGGCGCGCAGGCCGAATTCGGTGCCGTTCTCGACGGCGGTCATGAATTCGTCGGAGACGCGGACCGAGTTGTTGGCGTTCTGGTACTGGACGGAGGTGATGTCGTCCCCGCCGAGGTCCATGTCGAAGCCGGCGTCGCGCAGGGCGCGGATCTTCTCCTCCTCCTTCACCTTGGTCTCGATGAAGGCCTCGACGTCCGGGTGGTCGACGTCGAGCACGACCATCTTGGCCGCGCGGCGGGTGGCGCCACCGGACTTGATGGTGCCGGCCGAGGCGTCGGCGCCGCGCATGAAGGAGACCGGGCCGGAGGCGTTGCCGCCGGAGGAGAGCAGTTCCTTGGAGGAGCGGATGCGGGAGAGGTTGAGGCCGGCGCCGGAGCCGCCCTTGAAGATCATGCCCTCTTCCTTGTACCAGTCGAGGATCGACTCCATGGAGTCGTCGACGGACAGGATGAAGCAGGCGCTGACCTGCTGGGGCTGCTTGGTGCCGACGTTGAACCAGACCGGCGAGTTGAAGCTGAACACCTGGTGGAGGAGGGCGTGGGTCAGCTCGTGCTCGAAGATCTCGGCGTCGTCCTTGGAGGCGAAGTAGCCGTGCTTCTCGCCGGCGGCGCGGTAGGTGAGCACCACGCGGTCGATGATCTGCTTGAGGCTCCACTCGCGCTGCGGGCTGCCGACCGCGCCGCGGAAGTACTTGGACGTGACGATGTTGACGGCGTTGACCGACCAGAAGTCCGGGAACTCGACGCCGCGCTGCTCGAAGTTGATCGAGCCGTCGCGCCAGTTGGTCATGACGACGTCGCGCCGCTCCCAGCGGACCGCGTCGTACGGGTGCACGCCAGGAGTGGTGTGGATGCGCTCCATCCGGAGACCGCCCTTGGGGGCCTTGGCGCCCTTGGCCGCCTTCTCGGACTTCGACCCGCGTGCGGAACCGCTCGTGGTGTCTGTCACTTCTCGCTCCTCCTCCTGGGCAAACGCCCGGAGTGCCCTGAAAAGTCCGGGCACTGCTGGTTCGTTCTTCCGGTGTGCGGGCAGGCGGAGACCCTGCCTGTTCTCGCACGGTTTGTAGTGTTCTGCGCCCCGTTTCCGGGCGCGCGGGGGCCCCGCGGGGCCGTCGTGGTGCGGCTGGGCCCGCCTGGGGCCTGGTGCCGGCGCCTCCTAGGGCGCGGCGGCGGCGACGGAGACGCAGGCGTCGTCCGTCTCCGGGGTGAGAGGCTGCTCGGCGCGCAGTTGCGCGATGGCGGCCTCGAAGTCTTCCAGTCCGTCGTAGGCCTGGTACACGCTGGCGAAGCGCAGGTAGGCGACCACGTCGAGTTCCTTGAGCGGGCCGAGTATGGCCAGCCCGACGTCGTGGGTGGTCAGCTCGGCGTTGCCGCTGGCGCGCACGCACTCCTCGACCCGCTGGCCGAGCTGGGCCAGCGCGTCCTCGGTGACCGGGCGGCCCTGGCAGGCCTTGCGGACGCCGGTGATGACCTTCTGCCGGGAGAACGGCTCGGTGACGCCGCTGCGCTTGATGACCATCAGCGCCGCCGTCTCCACCGTGGTGAAGCGGCGACCGCAGTCCGGGCACTGCCGACGACGGCGGATGCAGCTGCCGTCCTCGGTGGTCCGGCTGTCGACAACGCGGCTGTCGGAGTGCCGGCAGAAGGGGCAGTGCACCTCGGGATCCCTCCCTGGCAGAACGTGCGGACCAGTCGAGTCTATGCGATGTGCCCCCGGCCTCGGCAAGCTGATCATGCGAGGCGACCACTAGTACTGGGCACGGAGAGGACTCTAGCCACTACATCTAGGTCTCTGGGGGAAGCGGCACCCTGGCGTGTCGGCGCCGATTAGACTGCCGGAGTCGCGTTCGAGTCGAACATTTACTCGATGTACAACAAAGCCTTGATCGAGTCAGCCAACTCCCGAATAATTCACTCGAACGTGTGTTTGGCGCAACCTTTCGATAGGAGGTGCGTTGGGCTGGAAAAGGGAGAGGACAGCCGTCGAGAGGGGCCGCCGTGAACACGATCGAAAGCAACACCATCCCGGTGCAGGAACACGCCCAGTTCAAGCTCGGGCAGCGCACCAACAATCAGCAGGGTGTGGACATCAGCATGGACCGCAGCGAAGACCACCGTCTCCCCGGTACGGCCCTTTCCGGCGCGAACCGGGTGCCCGACCAGCCGGTCGAACACTCCTCCGCCATGGTTGATGACGCCCATGCCTCCCCCGCCCGGGCCATGCCCGGGCGCCCCCCCGGCATCCGCACCGACGAGGCCGGGCTCACCGAGCGCCAGCGCCGGGTGATCGAGGTCATCCGGGACTCCGTCCAGCGCCGGGGCTACCCGCCGTCCATGCGCGAGATCGGCCAGGCCGTCGGCCTCTCCAGCACCTCCTCGGTCGCCCACCAGCTGATGGCCCTGGAGCGCAAGGGCTTCCTGCGCCGCGACCCGCACCGGCCGCGCGCCTACGAGGTCCGCGGCGTCGAGGTGGCCCGTCCGAACACCGCCGAGACGGCCGGCCGCCCCTCCACCTCCTACGTGCCGCTGGTGGGCCGGATCGCCGCCGGCGGGCCGATCCTGGCCGAGCAGACGGTCGAGGACGTCTTCCCGCTGCCCCGCCAACTGGTCGGCGAGGGCGAGCTGTTCGCGCTCACCGTGCGCGGCGACTCGATGATCGAGGCCGCCATCTGCGACGGCGACTGGGTCACCGTCCGCCGCCAGCCGGTCGCCGAGAACGGCGACATCGTGGCCGCCATGATCGACGGCGAGGCCACCGTCAAGCGGCTCAAGCGCGAGGACGGCCGGATCTGGCTGATGCCGCACAACCCGGCGTACGAGCCGATCAACGGCGACAACGCGACCATCCTGGGCAAGGTCGTCGCGGTCCTGCGCCGCCTCTGAGCGGGCTGCGCGTCCCCTCGGGCGCGCCCGCACCACCACCATCAGACACCGGGAAGGGGCTCCACCGCAGCGTGCGGGGAGCCCCTCCGGCGTTCCGAGGACCTGCCGAGGCCCGCTCAGCCCCGCTTCACCACCGGCCGCACCGGCGCCGCCGAGGCGTCGATCGCCGCCAGCGAGCGCCGCACCTGGTTGCGGTCCGTGGTGTACCAGAACCCGGGCATCGAGGACCGGAAGAAGCCCCCGTACCGCTTGGTCTCCACCCGTGGGTCCAGCACCGCCACCACACCCCGGTCCTCCGCCGCGCGGACCAGCCGGCCCGCGCCCTGCGCCATCAGCAGCGCCGCGTGCGTGGCCGCGACCGCCATGAAGCCGTTCCCCCCGCGCTGTTCGACGTCCCGCTGGCGGGCGCTCATCAGCGGGTCGTCCGGCCGCGGGAACGGGATCCGGTCCATCACGACCAGCTGACAGGCCGAGCCCGGCACGTCCACGCCCTGCCAGAGCGAGAGCGTGCCGAACAGGCAGGTGCTCGCGTCCGAGGCGAACTCGCGGATCAACTCGCCCAGGGTGTCCTCCCCCTGGAGCAGGATCCGGTGGTCCAGCCGCTCGCGCATCGCCTCGGCGGCTGCCTGGGCGCCGCGCATCGAGGAGAACAGGCCCAGCGTCCGCCCGCCGGCCGCGCCGATCAGCTCGGCCAACTCGTCGAGCATGTCCGGCCGTTCGGGGTCGCGCCCGGGATCGGCCAGGTGCTTGGCGACGTACAGGATGCCCTGCTTGGGGTACTTGAACGGCGAGCCGACGTCGATGCCGCGCCAGTGCGGCACCGCGTCCTCGCCGAACGCCGGGCCCTGCTCCGGATTGTCCCCGGCCGTGCGGACGTCCGGCAGCCGCGTCTCGGCGGGCAGGCCGACCGAGGCGGCGACGCCGTTGAAGTCCCCGCCGAGCTTGAGGGTGGCGGAGGTGAGGACGACCGAGCGCTCCTTGTACAGCCCCTCGCGCAGCAGCCCGGACACGCTCAGCGGGGCGACCCGCAGCGAGGCGGTGCCCAGCCCGTAGCGGTCGCTGCGCTCGATCCAGACCACGTCGTACTCGGAGCCCTCCAGCAGCCGGTCGGCGGTCTCGTGCAGCGTCTCGGCCGAGGCCATCGCCTGCTTGCGGACGGCGTCCTCGTCGCTGAGCCCCTTGTCCCTGGTCTCCCCCAGCGAGGTGATCACCTGGCGGGCGGCGTCCCGGATCGCGGTGACCGCGTACGCCAGGTACTCCGGCAGTTCCTCGACCCGGCCGGGCTGGGCGGTCTCCATCAGGCCGTGGTAGTTCTCGGCGGCGGCCTGCAGGGCGTCGACGGCCTTCTCGTTGGCGAGCCGGGCGGCCCGCTTCACCGCCCGGTTGACCGCGCCGACGGTCAGCTCGGCGGTGGCCGCGCCGGTGACCCGGTTGACCAGCTCGTGCGCCTCGTCCACGATCAGCAGCCCGTGCTCGGGCAGCACCGGCGCGCCCTCGATCGCGTCGATGGCGAGCATCGCGTGGTTGGTGACCACGACGTCCGCGAGCTTGGCCCGCTCCCGCGCCTTCTCGGCGAAGCACTCCTGCCCGTACGGGCAGCGGGTGGCGCCCAGGCACTCCTTGGAGGTGACCGAGAGCTGCGCCCAGGCCTTGTCGGAGACGCCGGGGCTCATGTCGTCCCGGTCCCCGGTCTCGGTCTCGTCGGCCCAGTCGCGCAGCCGCAGCACGTCCTGCCCGAGCTTGCCGGTGGGCCCGCCGAGGGCGTCCACCGGGTCGAACAGGCCCTCGCCCTCGTCGCTCGGGGTGCCCTCGTTGGCCCGGTGCAGGCACAGGTAGTTGGAGCGGCCCTTGAGCATCGCGTACAGCGGGCGGCGGCGCAGCACCGGGTGCAGCGCGTCGACGGTGCGCGGCAAGTCCCGTTCCACCAGCTGGCGTTGGAGCGCCAGGGTGGCGGTCGCGACGACCACGCGGTCGCCGTGGGCGAGCGCGGGCACCAGGTAGGCCAGGGACTTCCCGGTGCCGGTGCCGGCCTGGACGAGCAGGTGCTCGCCGTGGTCGACGGCGTCGGCGACGGCCTCGGCCATCCGGACCTGTCCGGGGCGCTCGACGCCGCCGACGGCCGCCACCGCGGCGTGCAGCAGTTCGGGGATCCGCGAGCGCGGGACGGGCACTGCTTCCTCGGCCTCGTCGCCGAGGTCCGCCGCCCGCTGGGATTCGGAGTCGTGGGATTCGGAGTCGTTCGTCATGACCCTCCCACCCTACGGGGCGGGGGTGACAATCCGGTCCCGTTGCGCGGGCAACCGTACGTCCACGGCCACCAGCGCGTTCGGCACCGTCCCGTACCGCGCGGCGTGCGGGCGGAACGGGCGGTCCTGGTAGCCGTCGAGGAGCAGCCGGTTGCGGTTGAGGCAGAGCCGGTCGATCCGGGGCCGGAACAGGTCGAACAGCTCGAAGCGCTCGCGCAGCTCGGGGAAGCGGTCCTGGTGGCGGAGGATCTCGGCGCGCAGCAGCGCCCAGAACTCGGCCTCGGGCAGCCCGGTCTGCGCCTCCAGCAGCGGGGCGAGGTAGCGGAAGACACCGATGAACAGCCCGGAGTGGATGAACTGGCAGAGCCCCTGCGGGTGCTCCCGCAGCAGGACGTCGGCGACCTCGGCGGGCAGGTCGCGCAGCTCGGGCAGGTCGGCCGAGCTGAGGTTGACGTCGTCCACGAAGTCCTTGACCGCGAGCCGGGCCGGGGTGTCCCGCTCGTCGAAGACGACGATGGCGTTCTCGCCGTGCGGGGAGAAGACCAGGCCGTACCGGTAGAGGAAGTGCAGCAGCGGCGGCAGCATCGCGGCGAACAGCCGGGCGGTCCACTCGGCGGGGGTACGGCCGGAGCGGGTGATCAGCTCGGCGGCGAGCGCCCGCCCGTCGGAGCCGGTCTGCAGCAGGGCGGCCAGGGTGCGGGCGCGTTCGCCCGGGTCCAGGCGGGGGCCGAGCGGTTCGCGCCAGATCGCGCCGAGCAGCTCCTTGTACTGGTAGGGCGCCTCGGGCAGCTCCCGGTACAGCGGGTGGTCGACGGTGACGGAGGCGATCTCGCCGAGCAGGATGACCCGGCACTCGTCGCGCAGGAACGGGTCGGCCTCGTACAGCCCGTGCAGCCAGGCGGTGACGGCGGGCGCGGCGAGGGTGCGTTCGGTGGGCAGGCCGCGCCAGACCAGGGTGTTGAGGATCGACAGCGGCAGCTTGACGGTGCAGCGCTCGGGGCGGGCGGTGTTGAAGAAGGAGCGGATGGACTGCTGGGGCAGTCGTGGGTCGCCGTCCGAGGGCAGCGGGACGATTTCCCCGGACGCGATCCAGGGCGCGAACAGCGGCAGGATCGTCTCGTCCCACTGCCAGGGGTGGACGGGCAGCAGCAGGTAGTCGTCGGCGTCCGGGCCGAGCGCGGCGCGCAGCGCATCCACGTCGTCGAGTTCGCGGGCGTAGAGCTGCTCGGGCCGTTCCAGGCCGGGTACGCCGCGGTACTCGGCGAGCCGGCGGTGGACGGCGATCCAGGGCAGTGGGCGCGGGCTGCGGGCCTCGGGGGCCCAGCGGGCGGCGTCGACGGCGGAGAAGCCGATCCGGCCCTTGTTGGGGACGATCCAGGGGTGGCCGGTCTGTCGGCCCTCCAGGGCGGGGTGGTCGAGGTCGGCGAGTTCGGCGGCGGTGAGCGCGGTGGCGAGCTGGCGGGCGTCGGCGGTCAGGGTGGCGGAGAGTTCGCGGATCAGGTGGCCGGTGGTGTCGCCGGGCATCCCCAGGGTCTCCCGGGCGTACGGGAGGAAGCGCAGCGGGTCCAGCCCGTCGGGCTCGGAGCACCGGACGGAGTCCGGGTCGACCTGCCAGCCGTCGTAGGCGCCGCGCCGGGCGGTGAAACGGTACTCCACGCCGGGCAGCTTCAGCAGGTACTCGCCGTCGAGGGCCCCGGGCAGCGGCGTGAGCAGCTCCTCGTAGGCGAACTCGCCGAGCATCTTGGCCAGCAGGGCGCGGCCGGCCCGCTGCCAGTGCCCGGCGGTGAGGTGTGGGGGCAGGTAGAGCGGCGGTTCAGCGGCCGGCTGTTGCGGCACGGGTCAGCTCCTGGGGGCGGGGGAAGACGGGGGTCTGTTCGAGGGGTGCGGGTACGGCTGCGGGTCCGGAGGCGGGTGCAGGGGCAGGGGCGGGCGCGGGGGCGGGCGGCGCGAAGCCGGTCCAGGCGGTGCGGGTGGGCAGCCGGTGGACGGTCCGGCCGGTGACGGCGTTGAGGATCACGGCGGCCCGGTGCGCGCCGAGCCCGAGGTCGGGCGTGCCGACGCCGTGGGTGTGCAGTTCGGCGTTCTGGACGTAGAGGCCACCGGTGAGCTCGGGCCGGGTGGCGACCCGGTGGTCGAGGTCGACCCGGTAGCGCCCGGTCTCGTCCCAGTCGATCAGGGGGGCGAGCGGTTCGAGCGCGGCCGGGCGGGCGGCCCGGTAGCCGGTGGCGAGCACCACGGCGTCGGTGCGCAGCACGTGCTCGGCGCCGGAGTCGGTGTGCCGGCAGCGCAGTTCCAGGCCGCCGCAGGGGCCGGGGCGGGCGTCGGTGACGCCGGTGCCGGGGGTGATCTCCACCGGGGCGGTGTCGATCGGGCGGCCGATGGTGCGCTCGTAGAGGTGGTCGTGGATCTCGGCGAGGGTTTCGGCGCTGGCGGCCTTGTGCAGCTGCCACTGGGCGTCGACCAGGGTGTCCCGGACGGGCGCCGGCAGGCCGTGGAAGTAGCGGGTGTAGTCGGGGGTGAAGTGCTCCAGGCCGAGCTTGGAGTACTCCATGGGCGCGAGTGCCCGGGTGCGGGTGAGCCAGCGCAGCCGGACGCCGTCGTCCTGGTGGCGGCGGAGCAGGTCGAGGAAGACCTCGGCGCCGGACTGCCCGCTGCCGACCACGGTGATGTCCCGGGCGCCGGCCAGGTCGGCGCGGCGGTCCAGGTAGTCGGCGGAGTGGAAGGCGCGGGGGTGGCCAGCCAGGGCGGCGAAGGCCTCGGGGCGCACCGGCCGGGTGCCGACCCCGAGGGCGAGGTTGCGGGCCCGTACGGTGGACCGCTGCCCGGTGGCGGTGTCGGTCAGCTCCACCCGGTACCACGGGCCCTCCCCCGAGGTGCCGGCCCAGTGCAGGGCGGTGACCTCGGTGCCGAAGCGGCAGTTGGGCAGCCGCTCGGCGGCCCAGCGGCAGTAGTGGTCGTACTCGCGGCGGGGCAGTTGGAAGCGCTCGGCGAAGTAGAAGGGGAAGAGCCGGTCCTGCTCTCGCAGGTAGTTGAGGAAGGACCACGGGTTGGTCGGGTCCACCAGGGAGACCAGGTCGGCGAGGAAGGGCACCTGCATCCGGGCCCCGTCCACCAGCATTCCGGGGTGCCAGCGGAACTCCGGGCGCTGGTCGCAGAAGAGCGTGCGCAGGCCGGGGACGGGCTGGGCGAGCGCGGCGAGCGAGAGGTTGAACGGGCCGATGCCGACGCCGAGCAGGTCGTACGGCGGCTGGGAGGCTGCGGTGTCCACGGGGTGTCCTAGGCGGGATCGGGGCCGGGCGGGGTCTGCCGGCCGAAGGCCGGGGCCGGGCGGGTCAGGGCCGGGCGGCCCGGGTTCGCACCATGAGGGCGGCGCGCTTGCCGGGCAGGTCGAGTTCGGCGGCCGTCCGGAACCCGGCCCGTTCGAAGGCCCGGACCGAGCGCCGGTTGCGGACGTCCGGTTCGGCGACGACCCGTTCGCAGTGCGGGCGGCGGCGCAGGATCCGCTCCGCGAGGACGCCCAGCAGGACGGCGCCCAGCCCCCGGCCGCGGCTGGCGGCGGGGCCGAGCAGCAGGTGCAGGCCGGTGTCGTACGGCCGGGCCGGGTAGTGGGCGGCGAGCGGGTCGAGGTCGGCGCGGTAGACCTCCCAGTAGCTCATCGGCTCGCCGTCGAGCAGGCCGAGGCAGGGGAGGCTGCGGCCGTCGCCGTCCAGCTGGGCCCGGACGTGCCGGGCGGTGCGTTCCGGTGGTCCGGCGAGTTCCCAGAAGGCGTCGACCTCGGGGTCGTTCATCCACCCGGCGAGCAGGTCCAGGTCGGCGGGCAGCCGGACGGGCCCGAGCCGGAACTCGCCGGCCGGGGTGGGGATCGCGCCCCACCCGGGCAGGTCGTCGAACATCAGGGGCCCGCCACCGGGTTGGGGATGTCCACGTACACGGACTGGGTGGCGACCGGGCCGACCAGCTCGTCCAGGCCGTTGATCCGGGTGAGCAGGTTGGCCTTGCAGGGCAGCGTGGGCGCGTCCAGCAGCAGTGCGGGCAGCGCCGAGCCGGTGGCGGCCGCGGGACCGGCCAGGAACCGGCGCAGCGCGGCCAACAGCACCGTCTCGTCGGCCAGTTGCTGGGAGCCGAGGGCTCCGATCAAGCCGAGGACGTGGTTGATGCCGAGGTAGTAGGCGAAGTGGTGGTCGATCACCGGGTCGGGGAGGAAGGTGTCGCTGTCGGTGCCGAGCCCGGGCAGCCGGGCGGTGAGCCGTTCGGCGGCGCTGTCCCGGTAGTAGTAGCCCTGGTTGTCGCGGTAGCGCCCGCCGGTCGGCCAGCCGTCGGCGTCCAGCAGGACCAGGCTGTTCTGCTGGTGGGCTTCGAGGGCGATGCCGGCCCGGCCGTCCAGCCAGAGGACGGGCAGCACGACGGTGTCCAGGTAGCGCAGGAACCATTCGGCGGCCACGGTCGGCAGCGGGCGGCCGCAGCGGGCGGCGAGCGCCCGCAGGGTGTCGCCGAGCCGGGAGGGCACGGTGTCGCCGGTGCCGAGCGGCTGTTCGGCGACCAGCCCGGCGACGCAGAGCACGCGCTCGGCGGGGGCGAAGGGCTGGGCGCGCAGCACGGTGTCCAGGCCGCCCGGGTCGCCGAGCGCGGGGTGGTCGACGCCGATCCAGGCCGGGTCGCGGACGATGTCGAAGCCCGGGTGGGCGGCCCGCCACTCGGCGGCCAGCCCGCTCTCCAGCAGCCGGTGCATCTCCAGGCCGCGGTGGAGCTCCTTGCGCAGGTTCTCCCGGCGGGAGTTGGTGATCCGCAGGCCGAGCGAGAGCTTGAGCATCCACGGGGTGCCGGGCCGGTAGACGGTGCGCACCGAGGAGGTGGGGTACCACGGCTCCCCGGCCGGGCCGAGGTCGTGCAGCAGCCCCTCGGCGAGCAGTGCGGCGACGGCCGGCCGGTGGGCGAGTTCGCGGGCCTGCCAGGGGTGCAGCGGCAGGGCGGCGGTGCCGGGCGGCAGTGCGGTGCGGCTGCCGAGCAGGCCGGCGGTGAGCTGGTCGGCGCTCTCGGCGACGGCGGAGCCCGCGGCGAGCAGGTCGCGGTCCACGGCGTACCAGTGGAGCTGGAAGGAGCCGTGCAGTTCGGGCGAGTAGGCGGCGCTCTGGGCCGGGCCGAGGCCGTCGCGGCTCTTCGGGGTGGGGTGCAGCGGGTGGCCGAGCAGCAGGGACTGTTCGGCGGCGAGGAAGTGCGAGCGCTCCGGTCCGCCGGGGGCGGGGGCGGTGCGGCGGTGGGCCAGGATCTCGGCGGTGCGGACGACCGAGTCGGCGACCCGGCCGGCGAGGTCGGCGACCTGCCCGGGATCGGGCCGCTCGGCGGCCGCGGCGGCGAGCAGCGCGGCGGCGGTGACGGCGTCCACCGGGGTGCCGGCCGAGGCCTCCACCGGAGCGCTCCCCGCCGCGAGGGTGGCGCGCCCGAAGCGGTGCCAGCCGCCCGGGGACCAGTAGCGGACCGGGGCGGTGAGAAGGGCGGCGCCGCCGAGGACGGCGATCCGGAGTCGGCCGTCGGGGCCGGGGCGGGCGCCGGTCTCCCGGGTCCAGCAGCGCAACAGGGCTTCCAGTGCGGCCTGTTCGGCGGCGACCGCGGGGTCGGCGTGCAGCAGCGGGTCGGGCTCGACGGTCGACCGCGGCGCGGCCAGCGGCGGTTCCGGCGGGGCTCCGGTGAGGGCGGTGCTCAAGGCTGCTCCTTGGGGCGCGTGGGGGTGCCGACGCGCGGGCGGAGAAGGGAACCGGCGGGCGCTCGCACCGTCGCGTCAGGTAAGGGTTACCTATCCATGACGGGTGATCACAAGGACGGCTCACTCGTCCGGGTGAAGATCGGAGATTGTCCACCACCGGAGGTCGGGACCCTGCTGCACCAACGGATCAACCGGGCCCGCGTCGCGGATCGGTGACCTCCGGTCCGGGCCGCAACCCGGGGGGTGGGCACGGCCGTCCTCGTCGGCGATGGAAGACTCCAGGACGGTGGCCCACCGCACCACAGGCCCACCGCACCACCGCACCACAGGCGGACCGAGCACCGAACCGACCGAGCACAGGGGGACGCGCACAGATGTCAACGATCCACCGGTCAGCACTGGCCGCCGCCGCGGTCGCGGGAGCCCTGTTCGCCGTGAGCGCCTGCGGACCTGACGGCCCGGCGGGCAGCGGCGCGGGCACCGCCGCGCCGCCGCCCGACTCGGCCGCGGCGAGCGGCGGTTCGAGCGGTTCCGACGGAAGCGGCGGAAGCGGCGTGATCGGCGGGATCACCCTCCCGTCCGGTCTGCCGACCGGCCTGCTGGAGGGCCTGCCGAGGAGCTGGGACGACCTGAAGAAGTGGAAGTTCGAGGACTGGGACACGTGGGCGTCCAAGCACGTCTTCAACAACCCGGTGGTGAAGGACTTCTGGGATCCGGACAAGATGGGCGACTCCAAGCCCGCCGAACCGGCTCCGCCCGCCGCCAAGCCCGCCCCCACGACCCCCAAACCCGCCACCGACGACGGCGTGACCGATCCGGAGCCGCCGGCGGTCAAGGCCGTGGCGGTACCGCGTCCGTACACCAAGCAGCCCTCCGGCAAGGTGTTCTTCTCCGCCCAGGGCGGCCGCGGCAACTGCTCGGCGACGGTGATCACCGACCCGCAGCACCCGGGCAAGAGCAACCTGGTGTGGACGGCGGGCCACTGCGTGCATCCGGGCAAGGGCGGCAGCTACTACAAGGACCTGGTCTTCGTGCCCGCGTACAACAACTCGGGCGCGTCCAGCGGCGGCAAGCGGGCCCCGCTGTCCGAACTGGCCCCGTTCGGCACCTGGTGGGCCGACCAGGTCGCCACCTCCCCGCAGTGGACGGTCGAGGGCGGCAGCTCCGGCGACGCCGCCAACCAGTACGACTTCGCGGTCATGCGCGTGCACAACCAGAACGACACCGGCAAGTCCCTTGAGGAGACGGTCGGTTCGGCCGTCCCGGTGTGGTTCGACGCCCCCCGCGACAAGCTCGGCGTGTGGGCCACCGGCTACCCGCTGCTCAAGCCCTTCGACGGCCAGGAGCTGTACCGGTGCGACGGCGGCAAGCCGACCCGGCTCTCCTTCGACGCCAAGCGCCCCTCGATGCTCACCATCGGCTGCGACATGACCCAGGGCTCCAGCGGCGGCGGCTGGTTCGCCACCATGCCGGACGGCAGGACGGCCCTGGTCAGCAACACCTCGATCGGCACCCAGGAGCACACCTCGCTGAGCGGCCCGTACCTGGAGACGGTCGCCAGGCAGGCCCTGGACTGGATCTCCAGGAAGCAGTAGCCGCCACGGGGGGCGGCGGTACGGGAACACCAGCACAGCGCGGGGGACGATGCAGCATGCCCAGAACCACCAGCCGGGGACGCCGGACCGGCACGGCCGGCGCCGCACTGCTCGCCGCGCTCGCCCTCGCCGCGACCGCCTGCGGCCCGGACGGCCCCGCCAGGCCGGCCGCCCCGCCCCCCGCCCTGCCCAAGTCCGCGCCCACCAGCCTGGGCGACCTGACGGGCTGGAAGCTGGAGGACTGGACGAAGTACGTCGCCGACAGCGGGTTCGCCGAGGACGCGGCCCCGGGCGCCTGGTCGGCCGCCCGGATGGACGCCGCCAAGCCGCGGCCCACCCCGGAGTACTCCCTGACCGGCCCGGCGGCCCCCGGCGTCGAACGGGACCCGGCGCCCACCGCCGTCCCGGCCCAGCCGCAGCCGCACCCGTACGGCCTGCCCGCCGCCGTGGTCGGCCGGCTCTTCATGACCACCCCGCAGGGCGACGCGGCCTGCTCCGCCACCGTGGTCTCCGACCCGGCCAACCCCGGCCGCAGCAACCTCGTCTACACCGCCGCGCACTGCCTGCACGACGGCAAGGGCGGCGGCTGGCTGAAGAACCTGGTCTTCGTGCCCGCCTTCAACCGGGACGGCCAGGCCGCCCACGGCAAGCCGTACGCCGACCGGCAGGCCGCCCCGTACGGCCGGTGGACGGCGGTGCGCGCGCTGGTGTCGCCGACCTGGCTGCAGGAGAGCGGCGTCGGGGCCCACAACCAGTTCGACTACGGGATCCTCCGGGTGCGCGGCGAGGACGACTCCGGCAGGTCCCTGGAGGAGACGGTCAGCGGCGCCGTCCCGATCTGGTTCAACGCCCCGCGCGACCAGATCACCTCGGCCGCCGCCTACGGCTACCCGGCCGAGCGGCCCTTCGACGGCATGGAGCTGGACCACTGCGACTCGCCCGTCGCACCCGCCCGGCTCTCCTTCGACCGGACCCGCCCGCCGCTGTACGTGATCGGCTGCTCGATGACGGCGGGCTCCAGCGGCGGCGGCTGGTTCATCACCAAGGACGGCAAGCCCAACCTGATCAGCGTCGGCGCGGTCGGCAACCGCAACCCGGCCGGCTACCAGGCCGGACCGGCCCTGCAGGACCAGGCGAAGCAGGCCTTCGACTACTTCGCCAAGAACGTCAGGTAGCTTCCCCAACGCTCCCCCTACGCAGGAGCTCCCCCATGCAGGAAGGGCCCCCGGGACTGTTCCCGGGGGCCCTTCCCACGCCTTCGGCGTCGATTCTCGATCAGCCCTGCAGGGCCACCGCGAAGTACTCCAGCTCCGCCGCCAACTCGGCCGGCACCTTGGCGTGCAGCAGCGTGCCCTCGCCGGTGTGCTCGGCGGAGAGCAGCTCGCCCTCCGCGTGCACCCGGGAGACCAGCCCGCCCTGGGTGTAGGGCACCAGTGCCCGCACCTCGACCGCCGGACGCGGCAGCTCGTCGTCGATGAGCTGCAGCAGCTCCTCGATGCCCGCGCCGCTGCGGGCCGACACCACGATGGCGTGCGGCTCGCGACGCAGCAGGCGCTGCAGCACGTGCGGGTCGGCGGCGTCCGCCTTGTTGATCACCACGATCTCCGGCACGTTCTGCGCGTCGACCGAGACGATGACCTCGCGGACGGCGGCCAGCTGCGTCTCCGGCTCGGGGTGCGAGCCGTCCACCACGTGCAGGATGAGGTCCGCGTCGGCGACCTCCTCCATGGTCGAGCGGAAGGCCTCGACCAGGTGGTGCGGCAGGTGCCGGACGAATCCGACCGTGTCGGCCAGGGTGTAGACCCGCCCGCTCGGGGTCTGGGCCCGGCGCACGGTCGGGTCCAGGGTGGCGAACAGCGCGTTCTCCACCAGTACGCCCGCGCCGGTGAGCCGGTTGAGCAGGGAGGACTTGCCGGCGTTGGTGTATCCGGCGATGGCCACGGACGGCACCTGGTGGCGCTTGCGCTCCTGGCGCTTGGTGTCGCGGCCCTTCTTCATGTCGGCGATCTCCTTGCGGAGCTTCGCCATCTTCTCGCGGATCCGGCGCCGGTCGGTCTCGATCTTGGTCTCACCGGGACCACGGGTGGCCATGCCGCCGCCGGACGAGCCGGAGCCACCACCACCCATCTGCCGGGAGAGCGACTGACCCCAGCCGCGCAGCCGCGGCAGCATGTACTGCATCTGGGCGAGCGAGACCTGCGCCTTGCCCTCACGGGACTTGGCGTGCTGGGCGAAGATGTCCAGGATCAGGGCCGTCCGGTCGACGACCTTGACCTTGACCACGTCCTCCAGCTGGATCAGCTGGCCGGGGGTGAGCTCACCGTCGCAGACCACGGTGTCGGCGCCGCTGGCGGCGACGATGTCGCGCAGCTCCTTCGCCTTGCCGGAGCCGATGTAGGTGGCCGCGTCGGGCTTGTCACGGCGCTGGATGACGCCGTCCAGCACCTCGGAGCCGGCCGTCTCGGCGAGCGCGGCGAGCTCCGCCATCGAGTTCTCCGCCTCCTCCAGCGTGCCGTCCGTCCAGACGCCGACGAGAACCACGCGCTCCAGGCGGAGCTGGCGGTACTCGACCTCGGTGACGTCCTGGAGCTCGGTGGAGAGGCCGACGACACGGCGCAGGGCGGCTCGCTCGCTGCGGTCGTACTGGTCGCCGTCGTAATGGTGGTCGAGGTCCTCGTCGATGGCCGCGAGGTCCTCGTCCATGAGGGCTTCCGCCCGCAGACCGTCGAGGCGGCGCGTGGCGTCGGCGTGGTCGCGGGTGTCGAACGTGGAGGTCATTCTGTCCTTTGGCTCGCTGGTACGGGTGGCCTTCGGGGACCGTCGGAGCGGTCCCGTAAGGAGTCTGCCCAGCTGCCGACCCGGCTATCGTCCGGGCGGGGTGAGCTACCCCTCGGGTCCTCAAGCGCCACCGGGCTCCTGTGCCCCGATAACGCCGCGGACCGGCCGTGAATTCCCCATGATGGTCGCACGCCCGGCCCGGGCCGGTCATCCCCATTTACCGGCCGCCCACGTCCCGACGGACGGCCGCCCCCGTCCCGGCGGACGACCGCCCACGTCAGCCCGCCCGGAACCAGGCCGGAACCGAGCCGGAACCTAGCCGACCTCCGGGGCGTGCGGCCGGCTCACGTCGTACACCCCGGAGACCCGCAGCATCGCCCGCATCAGCCCGGGCAGCGCGCCCGGCTCGGGCAGCTCCACGGTGTAGGTGTGCCGGACCCTGGACTCCTGCGGCGGCTCGACCTCGGCCGAGACGATGCCGACGCCCTCGGCGGAGATCGCCGCGGTGAGGTCGGCGAGCAGCCGGGGCCGGTTCAGCGCCTCCGCCCGCAGGGTGGCCCGGTGCCCGTCCGCCGGGGCGTCCTGCGGCTGCCAGTGGACCTCCAGCGCGTCCCGGCCGTCCGCCCGCATCCGCTCCCCCGCCGGGCAGCCGGTGCGGTGCACGGCCACCGCGCCGCCGCGGATCGGGTAGCCCGCCACCGCGTCCGGCGGCACCGGCGTGCAGCAGCGCGCCAGCCGTACGGCCGCCCCGGGCCGGCCGGCCACCGTGACCGGGGTGGCCCGCTTCTCGGCGGCCCGCCGTCCGGGCCCGGACGGCCGACCGGTCCGGGCGGGCTGACCGGGCTGGCCGGGCTGGCCGGGCGGAGTGGCCGCCGGGCCGGTCCGGACCGCCGGCAGCCGGGCCGGTGGGTCGGCCAGCCAGCGTTCGATGGCCAGCCGGGCGGCGGGGGTACGGGCGTGGGCCAGCCACTCGGGGGCGGGGCCGGAGGGCTGCCCGCCGCCGGCCGGAAGGGTCTCGGTGAGCACCGCGATCTGGTCGCCGTCCTCCAGCACGGTGGAGAGCGCGCTGAGCCGCCCGTTGACCCGGACGCCGATACATCGGTGGCCGGTCTCCTCGCCGAGCAGGTAGGCCGCGTCGACGCAGGTCGCGCCGGCCCTCAGCTGAAGCGTTTCGCCGCTCTCCGTCACGACGGTGATCTCGCGGTCGCCGGCCAGGTCGGCGGTGAGCGCGGACCAGAAGGCGTCCGGGTCGGGCGTCTCCTGCTGCCACTCCAGCAGCCGGCTGAGCCAGCCCGGCCGGGCAGGGTCGGTGCGGTCCAGCTCGTCGGTGTCCTGGGCGGTGCCGGCCGGGGACGGGTCGCCCAGCGCGACCACCCCGGTCTCCGCGACCTCGTGCATCCGCCGGGTGCGGACCAGCACCTCGACCACCGCGCCGCCGCTCAGCGCCACGGCGGTGTGCAGCGACTGGTACAGGTTGAACTTGGGCGCGGCGACGAAGTCCTTGAACTCCCCGGGCAGCGGCGTCCAGCAGGTGTGCAGCTCGCCGAGCACGGCGTAGCAGTCGGCGTTCTCCTCGACCACCACCAGCAGCCGCCCGAAGTCGGCCGGCCGCGGCCCGCTCGGCCGGCCGTCCGGCCCCGTCCCGCCGGAGCGCTTGAGCAGCACCCGGTGCAGCGAGACGCAGTGCCGGGGGCGGACGGTCACCTCGGCCGCCACCCCGGCCTCGGCCAGCTGCTTGGCCAGCTGCCGGGCGAAGGGCTCCAGCACGGCGTCCGGCTCCGCCTCGTGACCGGCCATCAGGGCCCGGGTGCGGGCGTACTCCTCGGGGTGCAGGGTGGCGAAGACGATGTCCTCCAGCTCCGCCTTGAGCACCTGGATGCCGAGCCGTTCGGCCAGCGGGATCAGCACGTCCCGGGTGACCTTGGCGATCCGCACCCGGCTGGCCGGCTTCATGTGCCGGATGGTGCGCATGTTGTGCAGCCGGTCGGCCAGCTTGATCACCATCACCCGGACGTCGTCCCCGGTGGCGACCAGCATCTTGCGGAAGGTCTCGGCCTCGGCGGCGGCGCCGAAGTCGACCTTCTCCAGCTTCGTCACCCCGTCGACCAGGTAGGCGACTTCGGGCCCGAAGCCGGCACCCACCTGGTCCAGCGTCAACTCGGTGTCCTCCACCGTGTCGTGGAGCAGCGAGGCGACCAAGGTGGTGGTCCCGGCGCCGAGTTGGGCCAGGATCATGGTGACGGCGAGCGGGTGGGTGATGTACGGCTCGCCGCTCTTGCGCTTCTGGCCGCGGTGGCTGGCCTCGGCGAGCCGGTACGCCCGGGCGAGCAGGCCGAGGTCGGCCTGCGGGTGGTGCAGGCGGTGGACCCGGACGAGCGGTTCCAGCGCGTCCGGCACGGGCGGCCGGCCGGTGGCCAGTAACGCGGCCCGCCCGGCCCGGCCGAGGGCGGCCCGGCCGAGCTCTCCGAGGGGCCTCCTGGCCCCGGCCTGCCGTACGGTCGTCGGCTGCCCCAGGCCCAGGGGCTGTCCGGCTTCGATGGTCATCGGCGCACCTCCGGCAACGGTCGCCGGGCGCTGCCCCTCCCCATGGGGTGATCGACCCGGTGGTCCATGCTACCGAGCAGAGCACGTTCCGCGACGCCGTGATTCCCGTCCGCGACCGGTATCACCCGATCGGGGGGATTCGTCGCGGTACGAAGTGGGCAAACCGGGCCGTCAGCTCCGGCTCAGCGACGCCCACCAGCGCTCGTCCAGCCGCCCCTCGGCCACGATCACCGCCGGGCCGGTCATCTCCACCCGGCCGTCCGGGTGCTCGGTGATGACCAGTCGGCCGCCGAGCACGTCCACGGTGTACGCGACGGCCTCGCCGGTGACGGCCGGGTCGGCACCGTCCCGGCGGATCGCGGCCACCGCGACCGCGCAGGCGCCGGTGCCGCAGGACCGGGTCTCGCCCGAGCCGCGCTCGTGCACCCGCATCGCCACGTGCCGCGGTCCGCGGTCCACCACGAACTCGACGTTGACGCCCTCGGGGTAGACGCCCTCGGGGCTGGTGAGCGGCGCGGTCCGCAGCTCGCCGGCGTGGTCCAGGCTCTCCACGAAGGCCACCGCGTGCGGGTTGCCCATGTTGACGTTCAGGGCCGGCCAGCGCCGCTCGCCGACCGCGACCTCGATGCCGTCCGGCCCGGGCAGCCGGGCGCGGCCCATGTCGATGGTGACGTCACCGGGCGTGCCGTCCTCCGCAGCCTCGGCGACCTTCGCGGTGAGCACCCCGGAACGGGTGGCGACCGCCAGCTCCCCCGGCTTGGCCAGGCCGGTCTCGACCAGGAAGCGGGCGAACACCCGCAGCCCGTTGCCGCACATCTCGGCGATGCTGCCGTCGGAGTTGCGGTAGTCCATGAACCACTCGGCCCGGTCGGCCATCCCCGCGGCGGCCGGGTCGGCGGCGGAACGCACCACCCGCAGCAGCCCGTCCCCGCCGATCCCGGCCCGCCGGTCGCACAGCGCCGCGACGGTCTCGGGCCCGATCTCCAGCAGGCCGTCCGGATCCGGGACGATGACGAAGTCGTTCTGGGTGCCGTGCCCCTTGAAGAAGGGAAGGCCGCCCTGCGGGAAGGAGGATGCGCTCACCCTCCCGATGGTACTGATATTCGCCCGCTCGCCTCCGGGGCGGGGGCGGCCCGCCCGGGCCTACCGCAGGTAGGCGACCCGCCAGACCGCGAGCGCGCAGGCGGCCAGCGCGATCAGGGTGTAGACCACGATCGCCTTCCAGCCGGCCCGCTGCCCGGAGCCCCGTCGCGGCAGCCCCGGCCACTTGTAGCCGGCGTGCCGGGCGGCCATCGCGCCCCAGCCGAAGGAGGCGGCGGTGAGCAGCAGCCCGAGCATGCCGACCATGGTGGCGCGCGAGCCGGCCGAGCCGAAGGCGAGCGGGAAGGCGAACATCAGTGAGCCGAGGGTGCCCAGCAGGGCGATCGGCAGGGTCTGCCACCAGCGCAGTCGGCGCCGCGGCCGGATCTCCCGTTCGTGCACGGCACCCCCCGGCGGTGTGCGGGTGTCCAGGGCGGGCAGCGCGACCGCGTACGAGGTCGGCGCCTCAAGTCCGGTCAGCACCGGGAGGTCACCCATCGTGGACTCGTCGAACGTGGACTCGTCGAACTCCTCGGCCGGGGCGGTGACGCTCCCGCTCTGACCGGATTCGGGGCCGGTACCCGTCGACACGCGGCCTCCCCTGACAGTTCGACACGAGCGGACTCGCGGCCGGGCGCGGTCGGCCCGTCCGGCCGACCCCTCTGGCATCGATGATGGCATGTCCAGAGGGGCGTTCCGGGCCTGACCGGGGTCGACGGGTGATCCGTGGCCATCACGTGATCGGGCCGTGACCGCCGGTTCGTCCTGCACGGTCGCCTGCGCGCGCAGGTGCACCGCCGAATTGGCCGGAACCCGTCCTACGCGGCCGGAACTCCCTGACCGTCGATCAGTTCCAGGGACCGTTCCAGCAGCTCGACGGGGTCGGTGCCGGCCGGTCGGGAGAGCCAGTGGATCCGGTCGTCCCGGCGGAACCAGGACTCCTGACGGCGGGCGAAGCGCTTGGTCGCCCGGACGGTCTCGGCCCGCGCCTCGTCCTCGGTGCACTCGCCGGCGAAGTGGTCGAGCACCTGCTGGTAGCCGAGCGCCCGGGAGGCGGTCCTGCCCTCCCGCAGTCCTGCCTTCTCCAGCTCCCGCACCTCGTCGAGGAGTCCGGCCTCCCACATCCGGTCGACCCGCAGCGTGATCCGCTCGTCCAGCTCGGGGCGCGGCACGGCGACGCCGATCTGCACGGCCTCGTACACGGCGGTGTTGCTCGGCAGGTTGGCGGTGAACGGCTGCCCGGTGATCTCGATGACCTCCAGCGCGCGGACGATCCGGCGGCCGTTGCTCGTCAGGATCGCCTCGGCCGCCGCCGGGTCCAGCGCGGCCAGCCGCCGGTGCAGTTCGTACGGTCCGGCCTGCTCCAGTTCGGCCTCCAGCCGGGCCCGCACCTGCGGGTCGGTGCCGGGGAACTCCATCTCGTCGATCGCCGCCCGGACGTACAGCCCGGAGCCGCCGACCAGGACGGGGGTGCGCCCGGCGGCCAGCAGCCGGTCGATCTCGGCCCGGGCCAGCCGCTGGTACTCGGCCACGCTGGCGGCCTCGGTGACGTCCCACACGTCCAGCAGGTGGTGCGGCACTCCGCCGCGCTCGGCCGTGGTGAGCTTGGCGGTCCCGATGTCCATGCCCCGGTACAGCTGCATCGAGTCGGTGTTGATCACCTCGCCGTCGAGGCTGCGGGCGATGGCGACGGCCAGGTCGGACTTGCCGGCGGCGGTCGCGCCGACGATCGAGACGACACGCGGGGTACGGAGGCTGCTCACCGTTCCAGTCTCGCAAAACCCCCGCGGCACCGGAGACCGGGCTGCCGCTCGCCCGCCACTGCGCGACGATATGACTGTTCCCGGGACCGTTTCCGGCCGTTTCCCCAGGTGGTGCCCGCTTTGCGAACACTTCGTCGGGCGCGGACGTTGTGCAGGGGACGGGGACCGACGGACGACAGGGAAGGGTGAGACCGCCATGGGTCTGATGGACAACCTCAAGGGCAAGGCCGAGGAGCTCAAGGAGAAGGCCAGCGAACTCGCCGGCAAGCACAGCGAGCAGATCGACAACATCGTCGACAAGGCCGGCGGTGCGATCGACAAGGCGACCAAGGGCAAGTACAGCGAGAAGATCGAGCACGGCACCGACCGGGCCAAGGGCGCGGTCGACGACTTCGCCCACAAGCCGAAGCCGGACGGCGGCGGGGGCCAGGCCCCGCAGTCCTGACCGTCAGCTCCAGGACGCCACGAAGTACCCGACCCCGTACGGCGCGTCCTGGTAGCCCAGCCGCCCGGTGAGACCGGCGCCCTGCGCGGCGCCGGCCAGCACCTGCCAGGGCGCCCGGCCCTCGGCCTTGAGCTCGGCGGCGAGGCCCGCGTCCAGGGCGGCGAGGGCGGGCAGGTCGGCCGTGCCCAGGGCGGTGGCCTGCGCGGCGTCGAAGCCCTCGGCCCGCTCGTCCAGGTAGCCGGGCGCCTTCACGGTGCGGCAGGCGCTGCCGTCGCCGAGCACCAGCAGGGCGACCCGGTCGGCGAGGCCGGCCAGGCCCTGGCCGAGGCCGAGCATCCGGTCGGCCGGGGCGTCGGCGGGCACCGCGCAGGCGTGCGTCGGCAGGGTCACCCCGGCGCGCTCCAGCAGCCAGGCGCCGACGGTCAGCGAGGGCGCCAGCTCCGGCCCCTCGACCCGGTCCCCGGGCAGTTTGGCGACCAGCGGCACCCCGTAGCGGTGGAAGGAGCCGGCCCCGCCCTCGGTCCACACCTCGGCCTCCGGCCCGGTGCCGACCACCACGACCAGCTGCGGCCCGGCCGCGACCAGCGCCGCCAGCGCCTCGTCACAGGCGGCGCGCAGCGCGTCCAGCTCGGCGGCCGCCCCGGCGGCGACCTCGGGGACGAGCAGCGGCGGACAGGGGCACACGGCGGCGGCTACCAGCATGTGGATCACTCTAACCAACACGAACGGCGGCCCGGCAGGACTGGGAAGTCCCACCGGGCCGCCGTCACACGCAGCGCGTCAGCGGTTCAGCAGCGCCGTCAGTCCCCGCAGCAGGCCCCGCCCGCCGGCGCGGCGAGCGGCAGGGCCGCCGGGGCCCCGATGGACGGCAGGCCGAGCATGACGCCCGTCGAGCCACCGGCCGCCGGCTTGGCGGCGGGCTTGGCCTGGCGCTTCTCCCAGGCGTCGCCGGCCCGGGTGCGGCGCACCGCGAGCACCGGGCCCTCGGCGAGCAGGTGGTGCGGGGCGGCGTAGGTGATCTCGACGGTCACCATGTCGCCCGGGCGCACCGGCTCCTCGGGCTTGCTGAAGTGCACCAGCCGGTTGTCGGGGGCGCGGCCGGAGAGGCGCCGGGTCTGGTCGTCCTTCTTGCCCTCGCCCTCGGCGACCAGGATCTCCAGGGTGCGGCCGACCTGCTTCTTGTTCTCCTCCCAGGAGATCTCCTCCTGGAGGGCGATCAGCCGGTCGTAGCGGGCCTGCACGACCTCCTTCGGCACCTGGTCCGCCATCTCGGCGGCGGGGGTGCCGGGGCGCTTGGAGTACTGGAAGGTGAAGGCGTTGGTGAAGCGGGCCTCGCGGACGACGTGCATCGTCTCCTCGAAGTCCTCCTCGGTCTCGCCGGGGAAGCCCACGATGATGTCGGTGGAGATCGCCGCGTCCGGCATCGCCTCGCGGACCTTGCGGATGATCCCGAGGAAACGCTCCTGCCGGTAGGAGCGGCGCATCGCCTTGAGCACCCGGTCCGAGCCGGACTGCAGCGGCATGTGCAGCTGGTGCATCACGGCGGGGGTCTCGGCCATCGCGGTGATCACGTCGTCGGTGAAGTCGCGTGGGTGCGGCGAGGTGAAGCGGATCCGCTCCAGGCCCTCGACCTGGCCGGCGGCGCGCAGCAGCTTGGAGAAGGCCTCGCGGTCGCCCAGGTCGGAGCCGTAGGCGTTGACGTTCTGGCCGAGCAGGGTCACCTCGATGACGCCCTCGTCCACCAGCGCCTCGATCTCGGCGAGGACGTCGCCGGGCCGGCGGTCCTCCTCCTTGCCGCGCAGGGCGGGGACGATGCAGAAGGTGCAGGTGTTGTTGCAGCCGACCGAGATCGAGACCCAGGCGGCGTACGCGGACTCGCGGCGGGTCGGCAGGGTGGAGGGGAAGGTCTCCAGCGACTCCAGGATCTCGACCTGGGCCTTCCGCTCGATCGCGGCCCGCTCCAGCAGCGCCGGCAGGTGCCCGATGTTGTGCGTGCCGAACACCACGTCGACCCAGGGGGCACGCTGGACGATGGTGTCGCGGTCCTTCTGGGCCAGGCAGCCGCCGACGGCGATCTGCATGCCCTTGTGGCGGCCCTTGACCGGCGCTAGCTGGCCGAGGTTGCCGTACAGCTTGTTGTCGGCGTTCTCGCGCACCGCGCAGGTGTTGAACACCACCAGGTCCGGGTCGCCCTCGGGCCCGGCCTTGACGTAGCCCGCCTCCTCCAGCAGCCCGGACAGCCGCTCGGAGTCGTGGACGTTCATCTGACAGCCGTGCGTGACGACCTTGTAGCTCTTCAATCCGCTCTCACCGCTCACCAGACCAGGGTACGGGCAGCCGCGAAGCGCTTTTCCCGGAGCTTCCCCAGCCCCGACCGAGGCCCCGACCGAGGTCCCGACCGAGGCCCCGACCGAGGCCCCGCCCAGGGCCCCCGGCTCCGCCCCGAGCTTTGCCCGTCCCGGTCCCCTCCCGTTCGGCCGGAGCGCCTGGCAGTATCCCTGCATGGCCCCCACCACCCCGTCCCGTCTCGGCGCCGCCGCCCGCACCGCGGCCCGCAGCCCGCTGTGGCGGACGCTGCTGGTGCTGGTGCTGCTGGTCGCCGGTCTGGGCGGCTGGTGGCTGTCGGCGGCCCGCTCGCCCGGGTACCCGCACGGGGAGGTCCGCTTCGCCACCGGCGTGCAACGCGGCGTCTACGACCGGTACGGGCAGCTGCTGCAGGCGCACGTGTCCGGGACGATGCCGGGGGTGCGGCTGGCCCTGGACAGCTCCGAGGGCTCGATAGACAACCTCAACCGGGTGATCACCGGCCGGGACGCCTTCGCGATCGCCACCGCCGACGCGGTCGCCGACTACCAGGGCCCCGGGAAGGAGCGGCTGCGGGCGATCGCCCGACTGTACGACGACTACCTGCAGCTGATCGTCCCGGTCTCCTCCCCGGTGCGCCGCACGGCCGACCTCAAGGGCCTGCGGGTCGGGGTCGGCCTGCCGCAGTCCGGCGTGAACCTGGTGACCAAGCGGCTGCTGGCTGCGGCCGGGCTGGACCCGGACCGCGACATCGTCCCGGTCCCGGCCGGGGTCGGCGACGCCGCCGACCAGCTGCGCGAGGGCAGGCTGGACGCCTTCTTCTGGTCCGGCGGGCTGCCCACCAGCGCGCTCACCGACCTGTCCGACCACGTCCGGATCCGGATCGTGCCGCTCAGCGACCTCGCCGAGGCCCTGCACAAGGCCGAGGGCGGCGGCACCGACGCCTACCGGGCGGCCACCATGCCCAAGGGCACCTACCCGAACGCCGAGCCCAAGGAGGCCGTCGCCACGGTGGCCGTGCCCAATCTGCTGATCACCCGGGACGACGCGGACCCGGGCCTGGTCGAGGGGATGACCCGCGCGGTGATCGACAGCCGCGACCAGATCGGCGCCCAGGTGCACGCCGCCCAGCTGGTCGACCTGCGCACCGCCGTCTACACCGACCCGCTCCCGCTGCACACGGGCGCGGCGCGCTACTACCGCTCGGTGAAGCCGTAAGCCCCTGCCGCACGCGGGCACCGACGCCGATCGCCCGCCGATGCCGATCGCCCGCCGATGCCGGAGCGCGGGCCGTCACTTCTCCGGCCGCGGCACCGTCAGCGTCACCGCGAGCCCGGTCGGCTTGACCGGCGCGAAGCCGAGCGAGCCGCCGCCGGCCGCCAGCAGGGTGCGGGCGATGGACAGGCCCAGCCCGGAGCCGTCCACGTTCTGGTGCCGGGGGCTGCGCCAGAACCGGTCGCCGGCCCGGGACAGCTCGTCCTCGGTGAGGCCGGGCCCGGCGTCGACCACGGTCACCGCGACCTCGTCCCGGCGCACCGCGACCCGCAGCCGCACCTCGCTGCCGGCCGGGCTGAACTTGAGCGCGTTGTCCACCACGGCGTCCAGGGCGGAGCCGAAGCCGATCGGGTCGGCCATGCCGATCGCCAGCGCCGGGCCGTCCCAGCGCAGCGCGATCCCGCGCCGCTCGGCGACCGGCCGCCAGGCGTCCACCCGGGCCAGGGTGAGTTCGGCGAGGTCGGTGCGCTCCGGCTCCGGGCGGGCGTGCTCGGCGGTGGCCAGCCCGAGGAGGTCGTCCAGGACGCGGGCCAGCCGGACGCCCTCCTCCCGGACGCCGCTGAGCTCCTCCTCGTGCCCCTCGGGCAGCTCCAGGCCGAGCACCTCGACCCGCAGCAGCAGCGCCGAGAGGGGGTTGCGCAGCTGGTGCGAGGCGTCCGCGACGAAGGCCTTCTGCTGGTCCATGGCGAGCACCACGTGGTCCGCCATCTCGTTGAACGAGCGTGCCAGCCGCTGGAGCTCGGGCGGGCCGCCGCCGGGGGCGACCCTGGCGGCCATCCGGCCGGTGGCGATGTCGTGGGTGGCCCGGTCCAGGGTGCGCACCGGCCGCAGCACCCATTCGGTGAGCCGGACGGCCAGCAGCACGGCGACGATCATCGCGGCGGCCTCGCCCGCGCCGAGCACCAGCCACTTGTGCACCACCCGGGTGCGCAGCGCCCCGGTCGGGGACTCGCTGAGCACCACCGCGACCACGTCACCGTCACGCACCACCGGGGCGGCGACGGTGATCGTCCGGTCCGGGGTCCACGGCCAGACCTGCGGCGGGTTGTGGCTGCGCCGCCCGTCCAGCGCCTCCTGGAAGGCCTGGGCACCCCAGCCGCCGGCCGGTACCCGCCAGTCGACGGGCGCGGCGGCGATCGGCAGGCCGTCGCGCTGGAAGATGCCCAGACGCACGCCGTACAGGTCGTAGTAGCGGCGGACCTCGGCGTCGATCGCGCGCTGTCGGCTGAGGTCGCCGGGGGCGGGCTCCGGGTCGCCCTTGCGCGCCGAGTCGACGGCGCCGGAGGTGGGCAGGTCCTGGGCGAGGCGGGCGGCGTCGTCGAGCCGGTCGACGACCACCTTGGTCTGTTCGGCCGCCGCGACCGCCGCCGCGAGCGGCAGCCCCAGGGCGGCCAGGACGCAGAGCATGAGGGCGATCAGGATGCCGAGCAGGCGGGTGCGCACGTGCGGTCAGTGCTCCGCGGGGGCGTTCGGGGCCTGGTCCGCGGCGACGGGCGCCGGGGACTCCGGGATCAGCCGGTAGCCGACACCGCGCACCGCCTCGACCAGGCCGGGCAGCGCGAGCTTGTTGCGCAGCGAGCCGATGTGCACCTCCAGGGTGCGCCCGTTGCCCTCCCAGCCGCTGCGCCAGACCTCGCTGAAGATCTGCTCGCGCCGGTAGACCACGCCCGGGCTCTGCGCGAGCAGGGCGAGCAGGTCGAACTCCTTGCGGGTGAGCGGCACGTCACGGCCGTCCACGCTGACCCGGCGGCGCTCCCGGTCGATCCGGATGCCGCGGGACTCCAGCGGGCCGCGCTGCTGGGGGACGGTGTCGGGGGCGGGCACCGACACCGAGGAGGGGGCGGCGCCGCGGCGGGCGACGGCGTGGATGCGGGCGAGCAGTTCGCCCATGTCGTACGGCTTGGTGACGTAGTCGTCGGCGCCCAGGTTGAGGCCGTGGATCCGGGAGCGGACGTCGGCGCGGGCGGTGACCATGATCACCGGCACCCCGCTGCCGGCCCTGATCCGGCTGCAGACCTCGAAGCCGTCACGGTCGGGCAGCCCGAGGTCCAGCAGCACCACCCGGTACGGCTCGTTGCCGTCCGGTACCAGGGCGTCCAGTGCCTCGTGCCCGCTGCGGGCGTGCCGGACCTGGAACCCGTGCCGGCCCAGTACCGCGACGAGCGCGGCGGCCACGCGTTCGTCGTCCTCGACGAGCAGCAGTCGCATCCTGTTCTCCTCCTTCCCCCACGTGATCACCGGTGGTCGCGGACCGATCGGTCAGGCCCGACCCTTGCGCAGTATGGGCCAGCGGGCGGCCCGACGCCAGGCTGGACCGCGCACCGGGCTCGTGGGGGACGGGGAGCACCGGCGCTGCTTCCCGCTGTGACATGCCCCGCCGACGCCCTCGCGAACAGTACGTACGGACCGTGTGGCCGTTTCGTGATCCTCAAGTTCCGCTCAGATCGGCTGACGGCGCGCGGTCACGGCTCCTAAGGTCGGCCCACCGGGGGCTGCGGCTCCGCCGGCCGCGGCTCCCGGATTCGCACCACCATTGCCTCCCAAGGGAGTTGAAGACTTCTCGGGCAGGCACGATTCGATACAGAGGGAGCAGGCGCGATGACCGAGAGCCCGGTCCAGGACTCCACCCCCGCAGCCGCCCCGCTGGTCGTGCTGAGCAACGTCAACAAGCACTACGGCGCGCTGCACGTACTGCAGGACATCGACCTGGAGATCGCCCAGGGCGAGGTGGTCGTGCTGATCGGCCCGTCCGGTTCGGGCAAGTCCACGCTCTGCCGGACGATCAACCGGCTGGAGACGATCGACTCCGGCACGATCACCATCGACGGCCGGCCACTGCCCGCCGAGGGCAAGGAGCTGGCCCGGCTGCGCGCCGAGGTCGGCATGGTGTTCCAGAGCTTCAACCTGTTCGCGCACAAGACCGTGCTGGAGAACGTGGTCATCGGCCAGGTGAAGGTGCGCAAGGTGCCCCGCCCGGAGGCCGAGAAGACCGCCCGCGAACTGCTGGAGCGCGTCGGCGTCGGCGCGCAGGCCGACAAGTACCCGGCCCAGCTCTCCGGCGGCCAGCAGCAGCGCGTGGCGATCGCCCGGGCGCTGGCGATGAAGCCCAAGGTGATGCTCTTCGACGAGCCCACCTCGGCACTCGACCCGGAGATGGTCAACGAGGTGCTGGAGGTCATGCGCCAACTGGCCGCCGACGGCATGACCATGGTCGTGGTCACCCACGAGATGGGCTTCGCCCGCTCCGCCGCCAACCGCGTGCTGTTCATGGCCGACGGGAAGATCGTCGAGCAGAACACCCCGGACGCCTTCTTCACCGCGCCGCGCTCTGACCGCGCCAAGGACTTCCTCTCGAAGATCCTGCACCACTGACGCTTCGAGACCACGCGGGCCGCCTCCGGCAACGGTGCCGATCGGCCCTGCCCGTGCACAACTTCCAGACGCCAGAGCCCGGTTGACACCGCGGCCCAGCCCCAGGAGAACACCCTCATGAGGACTTCCCGCACCCTCGCCGTCGCGCTCTGTGCCGTCGCGCTCACCGCCACCGCCGCCTGCGGCAAGGACGGCACGCCCGGTGCCGCCGCCAGCGCGAGCGACGCCCCGAAGCTGCCGACCTACACGGTCAAGACCGACGCCAAGGTCGACTCCCCGATCGTCGCCGAGGCCCGCAAGCGCGGCCAGCTGATCATCGGCGCCAAGGCCGACCAGCCGAACCTCGGTTGGGAGGACGTCGCCAGCGGCGACCGCAGCGGCTTCGACATCGAGATCGCCAAGATGATCGCCGCCGACCTCGGCTTCACCCCACAGCAGATCAAGTGGCAGACCCTGGTCTCCTCGCAGCGCGAGCCCGCCATCGCCAAGGGCCAGATCGACTTCTACGTCGGCACCTACAGCATCAACGACGAGCGCAAGAAGACCGTCTCCTTCGCCGGCCCGTACTACATCGCCGGCCAGGACCTGCTGGTGAAGCAGGACAACACGACGATCACCGGCCCGGAGAGCGTCAACGGCAAGAACGTCTGCACCGCCACCGGCTCGACCTCGATCAAGAACGTCCAGCAGTACAGCCCGAAGATCACGCAGTTCGACACCTACTCGGCCTGCGTCGAGAAGCTCCTCTCCGGCGAGGTCGACGCCGTCACCACCGACGACGCCATCCTCAAGGGCTACGCCTCCAAGTACGCCGGCAAGCTCAAGGTCGTCGGCAAGCCCTTCACCAAGGAGAACTACGGCGTCGGCCTCAACAAGGACGACGCGGTGCTGCGCAACGCCATCAGCGACGCCCTCAAGGCCCACGAGGACAACGGCGACTGGAAGAAGGCCTACGACGCGACCCTGGGCGCCTCCGGCTCCCCGGCGCCCGACGTCCCGGCCCTCGACCGCTACTGATCCACCCGGTCACCGATCCACCCGGTCACCGATCCACCCGGGCACCGATCCGCCCACCGCACGACATTCCCGACCCTGATTGAGAGGAGGGCCGCCGGATGGGGTTCCTGTTCGAGGACGACAACTTCGCGTTGTTCCGCGACGGCTTCCTGCAGACGATCGAGGTGAGCGCGCTCAGCGCGCTGCTCGCCCTGCTGCTGGGCACCCTGCTGGCGGCCTTCCGGGTCTCCCCGGTGCCGGTCCTGCGCGCCTTCGGCACCGGCTGGGTGACGCTCTTCCGCAACACCCCGCTGACTCTGCTGTTCTTCGCCGTCACCTTCGGCCTGCCGCCGCTCGGCGTGCACTTCAGCCACCTGGCCTTCGCCGTGCTGGCGCTCGGCGGCTACACCGCCTCGTTCGTCTGCGAGGTGATCCGCTCCGGCATCAACACCGTGCCGCTCGGCCAGGCGGAGGCCGCCCGCAGCCTCGGCATGACCTTCGGCCAGACCCTCACCCTGGTCGTCCTGCCGCAGGCCGCCCGCACCGTGCTGGCCCCGATGAGCAGCGTGTTCATCGCCCTGCCGAGGAACTCGGCGATCGCCGGCGCGTTCAGCGTCCCCGAGCTGTACAGCGCCCAGCAGACCTTCTCCGAGCGCGGCTACTCGATCTTCGCGATCTTCTTCTGGGTGGCCTGCGCCTACCTGCTGATCAGCGCGGTGGTCGCCACGTTCTTCCGCTTCCTGGAATCCCGACTGGCGGTGGCCCGATGAGCGAGCGTAGCGAGCGAACAATCAAGAGGCGCGTGTGGGCGAATGCCCCTGCCGAGCGCAGCGAGGTGGGCGCATGAGCATTTTCAACCGCCCTGCGACGGCCAGTGTCCTCTACGACACCCCCGGCCCCAAGGCCCGCACCCGGTACCGCCTGTTCGGCGTCCTCTCCCTGATCGGCGTCGCCGGACTCCTCTGGTACGCCGTCACCGCGCTCGCCGACAACGGCCAGTTCGACGCCGACCTGTGGGACGCGTTCCAGTACACCTACGTCCAGCAGATGATCGTGGACGGCCTGCTCGCCACCCTGAAGGCCTTCGGCCTGGCAGCGGCGTTCTCGCTGACGCTGGGCGCCCTGCTGGCGGCCGGTCAGCTCTCCGACCACCGGCCGGTCCGCTGGGCCTGCACGGGCTTCACCCAGTTCTTCCGGGCGATGCCGCTGCTGATCCTGATCGTCGGGCTCTACTACGCGTTCTTCGCCAAGGAGCCGATGTGGGCGCTGGTGCTCGGCCTCACCCTCTACAACGGGGCGGTCCAGGCCGAGATCATCCGCAGCGGCGTCAACGCCGTGCCCCGCGGCCAGGGCGAGGCGGCGTACGCCCTCGGCATGCGCAAGACCCAGGTGATGGCCGGCATCCTGGTGCCGCAGGCCGTCCGCTCGATGCTGCCCACGATGATCGGCCAGCTCGTCGTCACCCTCAAGGACACCTCGCTCGGCTACATCATCACCTACAACGAGCTGCTGTTCATGGGCAAGAAGATCGCCAGCCAGCCGTTGAACGCCGCGGGCTTCCCCTACATCCCCGTGGTGCTCGTGATCGGCCCGCTCTACATCGCCATGTGTCTGCTGCTGACCGCGCTCGCGCGCTGGATCGAAGCACGCGGCCGTCGCGGCGCGAACCGGCGCACTTCAGCTGCTGCTTGACGGACACGCAGGTGAACTGTTGCATTGCTCTTCGTGACACCTCCCGGGAGCATCCACGCGGCATATGCGGCAGCGGTAACTGACGCCGGCCGATCGGCCGGTTCGTGCCCGGAGGTCCCCTCATGGACCCGGTGATCGTGGTCGGGGCCGGACCGGTCGGTCTGGCCCTGGCCCTCGCCCTGGCCCGGCACGAGGTGCCGACCGTCGTCCTGGACGAGGGCTCCGGGCTCTGCCCCGAGGGCCCGCGCAGCCTCGTCCTCGGCGCCGACGCCACCGCCTTCCTGACCCGGATCGGCTACCCGCGGGCCGTTTCGGACTCCGCCCTGTGGGACTCCTTCGCCATCTGGCGGCGCCGCCAGGAGGTGCTGCGGATCGACCTCACCGAGTCGCCCACCTTCCACCTCCCCCAGCACCGCCTCCAGCGCGGCCTGCGCGACGCCCTGACCGGCACCCCGCTGATCAAGCTGGTCCCGCTCCACCGGGTCGTCGAACTCGAACAGGACCGCGACGGCGTCAGCGTCCGCACCGCGGGCACCCGGGACGGCTCCACCACCTGGTGGCGCGGCAGCCACCTGGTCGGCTGCGACGGCGCGAGATCCACCGTCCGCAAGCTCCTGAAGATCCGCTTCCCCGGCCGCCCGGCGGTCGACCGAAACGCCATCGCCACCGTCCGGGTCGACCTGCCCTTCGACGGCGCCCGGCTGCACCGCGAACCCCCGTGGCGCGGCGACCGCGAAGCCTCCGCCCGTCCACTGCCGGACGGCGTCTGGCGGCTCGACTGGCGGCTGCCCCCCGGCCGGCCCGCCCCCACCGAGACGGTCGACCCGCACGCCACCTGGCCCGGCATCGTCACCGGCGACACCCTGCTCACCCGGGTCACCGCCACCCTCACCGGGTGGTGCGGCGAACTTCCCCGCTTCGACCTGCTCGCCGCCGCCGACCACACCGCCCAGCAGCGCCTGGCCGCCCGGTTCCGGGTCGGCCGCTGCTTCCTGGCCGGCGACGCGGCTCACCTGCACGGCGCGCTCGGCATGCAGAACCTCGCCGACGGGCTGCGCGACGCCGACAACCTCGCCTGGCGGCTCGCCCTCGCCTGGCACCTCCACTCCGGCGGTCCGCAGCCCGGCGGCTCGCTGCTGGACGGCTACGAGGCCGAGCGACGCGGCGCGGTCGGCGCCCGGCTGCGCGCCGTCGACCAGGCCATGCCACTGCTGCGCCCGCTGCGCGGCTGGCAGCAGACCCGGCGCTCGCTGCTGGTCGGCGGCTTCCGCAAGCACGCCCCGATGCTCGCCGACGGCCAGCTCGGCACCGGCCGCTTCGGCGGCGCGCCCGCCTACCCGGCGGCGCCCTCCGGAGTCCCCGGCCGCGTCCCGGTGCAGCGCGGCTCGCGCGGCACCACCTCGCTCAGCGAACTGCTGCCCGCCACCGCCCCCGGCGTGCTCGTCCCGGACCTGCCGGTGCTCGCCACCGACGGCTCCCCCGACCACCTGCACGCCCGTCTCGGCGCCACCTTCCTGCTGCTGCTGGTCGCGCCCGGCACCGCCGTCTGGTCGTCCGAGCACTGGCTCGGCGCCGGCCTGATGCCACGGCTCGCCGAGGTCGCCGCCGCCCTGCCGGTACCCGCCGAGGTGCTGGTCACCGAGGAGTACCCGGGCGCCGGGCCGCACACCGTGCTGCTGATCCGCCCCGACGGCCACCTGGTCGGGGCCACCCAGGGCGCCGTCGCCGAGGACCTGCACGCCCTGGCCGACCGCGCCCGCGGCGGCCCCGCCCCGCTCGCCCCGGCCCCCGAGCACGAATCCGAGCCCGAGCCCGACCCCGCACCCGAGCCGGCGCCCACCCCCGAGCACGCCGACCGCCACGCACCACAACAGGTGGACTCCCCGAGCTAGGGCCTGGGCTTACCGCGGCTGCCTAGCGCCCGCTCTCCTCTTCCTCCAACGCACCGCGCACCACCCGGAACGCCAGCCCCTCGGAGTAGCCGCGCCGGGCCAGCATCCCCACCAGCCGCCGGGTGCGGACCTGCGGATCCAGGCCCCGGGTGGAGCGCAGCTTGCGCTCCACCAGCGCCCGGGCCGCGTCCGCCTCGTCGTCGTGGTCCACCTGGGAGACGGCCTGCTCGACCAGCTCGGCGGCCACGCCCTTGGTGCGCAGCTCCTGCGCCAGGGCCCGCCGGGACAGGCCCCGGACGGCGTGCCGGGATTCCACCCAGGCCGCGGCGAAGGCCGCGTCGTCGATCAGCCCGACCTCTTCGAGCCGGGTCAGCACCTCGTCGGCGACCTCGTCCGGGATCTCCCGCTTGCGCAGGGCGTCGGCGAGCTGCTTGCGGGTCTTGGCCGCGCCGGTCAGCAGCCGCAGGCAGACGTCCCGGGCGCGGGTCTCCGGATCGACCGACTCCTCGGCCTGCTTCCGGGCTCCGCGGCCGCCTTTCTCCCGCGCGCCGGAGGGCCCCCCGCCGGGCTGCTCCTCGTCGAACAGCCCGCCGCCGGGTCCGTCGGACTCGCCGGACGGCCCGTCGGCGGTGCGCCCGCGCCGGGTGCGGCCCCGGCGCGCGCCGGAGCGCAGGGTGGAGGCGGCCACACCCCCGTGACCAGCCGCCTCGTCCTCACTCCGGCGGCGCGGCGCGAACGCCGGTGCGGAGGCGGATGCGCCCGCTTCGAATTCCTCGGCCGTCACGGCCGAGCGCCGCCGACGGCGGCCGGTGGGCAGCTCGGAGGCGGAGACCAGCCCCAGCGCCTCGACCGAGGCCTCCGCCGGCCGTTCCCCCGCCGAAGCCGGCCCGGGCGCCGCGCCGCGCACCGCCTGGGCCGGAGGCCGGTCGGGCTGCGGATCCGACTCGGGCTCCTCCGCGACGGCGGCGAACCAGTCCGGCGGCCCGTAGTCCTCGTCCTCCGGGCCCGCCGGGCCGCCACCCACCGTGTCGTACTGCGTCAACGGCTCAGGCCTTGGCAGCAGCCGTCTTCTTCGCCGCGGCCGTCTTGGCGACGGTCGCGGTGATCGGCTTCGCCGCACCGTCGGCGGCCGCGGCGGCCGGCTCGCCCTCGGCCGGCTCCTCGGTCTTCGGGCCGATGCCGAGCTTGCCCTTGATCTTCCGCTCAATCTCGTCGGCGAGCTGCGGGTTGTCCCGCAGGAAGTTGCGGGCGTTCTCCTTGCCCTGGCCGAGCTGGTCGCCCTCGTAGGTGTACCAGGCGCCCGACTTGCGGATGAAGCCGTGCTCGACGCCCATGTCGATCAGGCCGCCCTCGCGGCTGATGCCCACGCCGTAGAGGATGTCGAACTCGGCCTGCTTGAACGGCGCGGCGACCTTGTTCTTGACCACCTTGACGCGGGTGCGGTTGCCGACCGCCTCGGTGCCGTCCTTCAGGGTCTCGATCCGGCGGATGTCCAGCCGGACCGAGGCGTAGAACTTCAGCGCCCGGCCACCGGTCGTGGTCTCCGGCGAGCCGAACATCACACCGATCTTCTCGCGCAGCTGGTTGATGAAGATCGCGGTGGTGTTCGACTGGTTCAGCGCACCGGCGATCTTGCGCAGCGCCTGGCTCATCAGTCGCGCCTGCAGACCGACGTGCGAGTCGCCCATCTCGCCCTCGATCTCGGCGCGCGGGACGAGCGCCGCGACCGAGTCGATGATCACCAGGTCGATCGCGCCGGAGCGGATCAGCATGTCGGTGATCTCCAGGGCCTGCTCACCGGTGTCCGGCTGGCTGACCAGCAGGGCGTCGGTGTCCACGCCGAGCTTCTTGGCGTACTCCGGGTCGAGCGCGTGCTCCGCGTCGACGAAGGCGACCGTGCCGCCGGCCTTCTGGGCGTTGGCCGCCAGGTGCAGGGTCAGGGTCGTCTTGCCGGAGGACTCGGGGCCGTAGATCTCGATCACTCGGCCCCGCGGGATGCCGCCGACCCCGAGGGCGACGTCCAGAGCGGTGGAGCCGGTGGAGATCACCTCGATGGGCTCGTTGGCCTTCTCGCCGAGGCGCATCACCGAGCCCTTGCCGAACTGCCGCTCGATCTGGGCGAGCGCGGTTTCCAGGGCCTTCTCGCGGTCCGTACCTGCCATGGCTTTTTCCCTCGGGTTCTGTGCTGTGCGCTTCATCGTCCTCGACGCTAGCGCGTCCCACTGACAAACGAGCCCGATCGGGCTCGGCCTGTGGAAAACTCGTCGCCGGAGAGTACAAAGAACATCTGTTCGATTCAAGCGTCGCACGTCCCCGCGCCGCGGCTCCCGGCGGAGGCCCCGTTCAGCGCAGCAGCGTCGAGACCCCCTGGGTGTCGCAGACCACGCGCCAGACGTCCTTGGCCTCCCAGCCCGCCTCCAGCGCCTGCCGCACCGTCCGCCCGCCCAGCTCCGTCAGCACGTGGTCGGTCGCGAACGACTCCGCGTACGCCTCTCCGAAGTGCGCGTACATCCGTCGCCAGAACTCCGTCAGCCTCATGGCTTAAGTATCCCGGACCCCACCGCCCGCGCCCGTCCCCGGAGTTCCGCCGCACAGGCCGGGGTCAACGCGGCAGCGCCAGCAGCCCCGCCCCGAAGTACTGCCGGTCCCCGCACGCGTACGGCCCCGGCGGGCAGCCGGCCGTCGCGGAGTCGGCGAGCAGCGCCGCCAGGCCGTCCGAGCCGAGGCCCGGGTGGAGCGCCGCCGCGATCGCGACCGCACCGGTCACGTGCGCGGCGGCCATCGAGGTGCCGGCCAGCGTCGCGTACTGCCCGCCGGGCCAGTCCGAGACGATCGCGTTCTGCGTCCCGCCGTCCGGGTCCCCGCCGGGGGCGGCCAGCGAGACCCGGCCGCGCCCGTAGTTGGTGTACGCGGACGGGTGGCCGTCCCGGTTGACGGCGGTGACGGTGACGACGCCGGGCAGCTCGCCGGGCAGCCGGACGCACTCGGTGCCCAGGTAGCGGGTGCGTGGCGGCCCGGAGGCCCGGTCGTTGGGGCTGCGCTCGTCGGTCCGGGCGGCGCTCAGGTCCTGCCCGTCGTTGCCCGCCGAGGCGACCACCACCGCGCCCTTGCCCCGGGCGTACCGGGCGGCCCGGTCGACGGCGGCGATCAGCGTGGCCTGGTCGCGGTCCCCGGGGCAGTTGTACTTCCACGGGTCGGCGAAGTAGCTGTTGTTGACCGCCTTGGCGCCGTGGTCGGCGGCCCAGAGCAGGCCGCAGACGATGTTCTCGGCGTAGTACTGCCCGAGCGGTCCGAGCAGCCGTACGGCGGCGATCCGCACGCCCGGCGCGACCCCGGTGACGCCGCGGCCGTCCCGGGCCGCGCCGACGATCCCGGCGACGTGGGTGCCGTGGCCGCTCTCGCCGACCCCGGGGTCGGGCCGCCAGGCGCCGGTGCGGGCGTCGGGCCGGCCGTCGGCGCAGGAGACGGAGGCCTTCGGGTCGACGGCCGCCCGCAGGTCGGGGTGGGTGTCGTCGACGCCGGAGTCCAGCACCGCGACCAGCACCCCGCGCAGGGTCTCCGGGCCGGGCACGCCGCCCGCAGGGGCGCCGTTCGGCGTCGGGGAGGCGTCGCCGGCCCGGGCCGCACCGGCCCCGAGCATGGCGAGGTTCCAGGCCCCGCCCTCGGCCGGATCGGGCACGGTGGCCGTCTCCCCGTCGGCCCGGTCCGCGCGGTCCGCCCCACCGACCCGGTCCGGCCGGTGGGCGACACCGAGCGCAGCCCCCACCGCGTCCGCCCCCCTCGTCCCGGTCACGCCCCGGGCCACGCCCGCCGTGAAGTCCCCGGCCCCGTCCACCGCGCGGGGCGGCGCCACCACCGGCGCGGTCCGGGTGGCGCCGACGGCGGCGATCCCGGGCCGGGCCCGCACCGCGTCCGCGAACCCGCCGGTCGCGTACGCCAGGACGGCTCCGATCTGCGGGTACGCCTGCACCACCTGCCCGCCGGCCGCCCGGCTCTCCGCCGCGGCCCGGTCGGCGCCGGACGCGTCCTCCCGCTCGGCCAGCACCAGGTAGCTGAGGTAGGCCCGACCGGGCCCGGACACGTACGGGACGGCCCCGCCCACCACGAGCGCCGTGAGCAGCATCGCGAGCAGCGCCCGGGCGGGCCCGCGGACCCGGCGGCGGGCGGCGCGGGCGGGCCGGCTCGACGGGTGCGCCTGCGCCATCGCACGGCCTCCGCTCGTCGGTCCGGTGATTTCACGGGTGGATCATGCTCCCGAATCATCACCATATGAGCGGATTGTCGTTTCTGCTCCCCGGCTTGCACCCCTCCCCCACGCCTCGGCCACCCGTTGTCGGTCCCACCCGGCACCATGGGGGCATGGCGCCCCAGCACCCGACCCCAGCCGCCGGCTCCCCCCGGCCCGACGACCCCCTGGCCGGCTTCGCCCCGGCCACCCGGGCCTGGTTCACCGGCGCCTTCTCCGCCCCCACCACCGCCCAGGCCGAGGCCTGGCGCGCCATCCAGCGGGACACGGACGTCCTGGTGGTCGCCCCCACCGGCTCCGGCAAGACGCTCGCCGCCTTCCTCTCCGCCCTCGACCGGCTCAGCAGCACCCCTCCCCCGGCCGATCCCAAGCACCGCTGCCGGGTCCTCTACGTCTCCCCGCTCAAGGCCCTCGCGGTGGACGTCGAACGGAACCTGCGCGCCCCGCTGACCGGCCTGCGCCAGGCCGCCGTCCGGCTCGGTCTGCCCGAGCCGGAGGTCCAGGTCGCCATCCGCTCCGGCGACACCCCGGCCGCCGACCGCCGCCGCTTCGCGACCCACCCGCCGGACATCCTGATCACCACCCCCGAATCGCTGTTCCTGCTGCTCACCTCCGCCGCCCGGGAGGCCCTGCGCGGCGTGGACACGGTGATCCTGGACGAGGTGCACGCGGTCGCCGGCACCAAGCGCGGCGCACACCTCGCGCTCACCCTGGAGCGGCTGGACGAGCTGCTGGACCGCCCGGCCCGCCGGATCGGCCTGTCCGCGACGGTGCGCCCGGTCGAGGAGGTGGCCCGCTTCCTCAGCCCGCAGCGCGGCGCCGTCGTCGTCCAGCCGCCCGCCGCCAAGGACTTCGACCTCTCGGTGGTCGTCCCCGTCCCCGACCTGGACGACCTGCCCGCCGCCCCGGCCACCGGCGGCGCCGCCGCCGGCGACCCACAGCGTCAAGCCTCGATCTGGCCGCACGTCGAGGAGCGGATCGTCGACCTGGTCGAGGCGCACCGCTCCACCATCGTCTTCGCCAACTCCCGCCGTCTGGCCGAGCGCCTGTGCAACCGGCTGAACGAGATCGCCCACGAGCGCGCCACCGGCACCGCCGCCCCCGAGGCGCACGCCCCGGCCCAGTTGATGGGCGGCTCGGGCGCAGCCAAGGGCGCGCCCGCGGTCATCGCCCGGGCCCACCACGGCTCCGTCTCCAAGGAGCAGCGCTCCCTGGTCGAGGAGGAGTTGAAGGCCGGCCGGCTGCCCGCCGTGGTCGCCACCTCCAGCCTGGAGCTGGGCATCGACATGGGCGCCGTCGAGCTGGTCGTCCAGGTCGAGTCCCCGCCCTCGGTCGCCTCCGGCCTGCAGCGGGTCGGCCGGGCCGGCCACCAGGTCGGCGCGGTCTCCACCGGCGTCTTCTTCCCCAAGTACCGGGGCGACCTGGTGCAGTCCGCCGTGGTCACCGAGCGGATGCGGGCCGGCCGGATCGAGGCGCTGCGCATCCCCCGCAACCCGCTGGACGTGCTGGCCCAGCAACTCGTCGCGATGACGGCCCTGGACACCTGGCCGGTGGACGACCTGCTCGCCGTGGTCCGCCGCGCCGCGCCCTTCGCCACCCTCCCGCAGTCCGCCTTCGACGCCGTGCTCGACATGCTGGCCGGCCGCTACCCCTCGGACGCCTTCGCCGAGCTGCGCCCCCGCGTGGTCTGGGACCGGGTGGCCGGCACCGTGACCGGCCGCCCCGGCGCCCAGCGCCTGGCCGTCACCTCCGGCGGCACCATCCCCGACCGCGGCCTGTTCGGCGTCTTCATCGCCGGCGCAGACCCCAAGAAGGGCGGCGGCCGGGTGGGAGAGCTCGACGAGGAGATGGTCTACGAGTCCCGCGTCGGCGACGTCTTCACGCTGGGCACCACCTCCTGGCGGATCGAGGAGATCACCCACGACAAGGTGCTGGTCACCCCCGCCCCAGGCATCCCCGGCCGGCTCCCGTTCTGGAAGGGCGACACCCTCGGCCGTCCGCTCGAACTCGGCCGCGCCCTGGGCGCGTTCACCCGCGAGCTGGGTGCGCTGCAGCCCGCGGCCGCCACCGAGCGCCTCAAGCAGGCCGGGCTGGACGACTGGGCCGCCGCCAACCTGCTCGACTACCTCGCCGAACAGCGCGCCGCCTGCGGCCACCTCCCGGACGACCGCACCATCGTGGTCGAGCGCTTCCGCGACGAGCTCGGCGACTGGCGGATCGTCATCCACTCCCCGTTCGGCGCCCAGGTGCACGCCCCCTGGGCCCTCGCCCTCGGCGCCCGACTCCGGGAGAAGCACGGCCTCGACCCCCAGGTCATGCACGCCGACGACGGCATCGTCCTGCGCCTGCCCGACGCGGACCTGCTCGCCCCCGACTTCGATTTCGGCAGCCCTGCGGACCAGTCGCAACAGGCGGGTTCGACCCCGGACGAGGCCCCGGTCGGCGCCGACGCCGCCCTGTTCGACCCGGGCGAGATCGAACAGCTGGTCACCGACCAGGTCGGCGGCTCCGCCCTGTTCGCCTCCCGCTTCCGCGAGTGCGCCGGCCGCGCCCTGCTGCTCCCCCGCCGCAGCCCCGGCCGCCGCACCCCGCTCTGGCAGCAGCGCCAGCGCGCCGCCCAACTGCTCGAAGTCGCCTCCGAGTACGGCTCGTTCCCGATCGTCCTGGAGGCCGTCCGCGAGTGCCTGCAGGACGTCTTCGACGTCCCCGGCCTGGTCGAGCTGATGGGGGACCTGGAATCCCGCGCCGTCCGGCTGGTCGAGGTCACCACCCCCGAGCCCTCGCCCTTCGCCCGCTCGCTGCTCTTCGGCTACGTCGCCCAGTTCCTCTACGAGGGCGACTCCCCGCTCGCCGAACGCCGGGCCGCCGCCCTCTCGCTGGACTCCCGGCTGCTGTCCGAACTCCTCGGCCAGGCCGAGCTGAGCGAACTGCTCGACCCCCGGGTACTCGCCGAGCTGGAGGCCGAGCTCCAACGCCTCACCCCCGAGCGCCGGATCAGGGACGCCGAGGGCGTCGCCGACGCCCTGCGCCTGCTCGGCCCGCTCGGCGAGGCCGAGTTGACCGCCCGCGGCGCCGAGCCGCTGTGGGCCCTGGAACTGGAGGCCGCCCGCCGGGTGATCCAGGTCCGGATCGCCGGCGAGCAGCGCTGGGCCGCGATCGAGGACGCCGGACGGCTGCGCGACGCGCTCGGCACCCCGCTGCCGGTCGGCGTCCCCGAGGCCTTCACCGAACCGGTCAAGGACCCGCTGGGCGACCTGCTGGCCCGCCACGCCCGCACCCACGGCCCGTTCACCGCCGCCGAGGCCGCCGCCCGGTACGGCCTGGGCACCGCCGTCGTCACCGGCACCCTGCACCGCCTCACCGCCGCCGGCCGCCTGGTCCAGGGCGCCTTCCGGCCCGCCGAGAGCCACACCGCCGCCCCCGAGTGGTGCGACGCCGAGGTGCTGCGCCGGCTGCGCCGCCGCTCGCTGGCCGCCCTGCGCCAGGAGGTCGAGCCCGTCCCGCCGCGCGCCCTGGCCGCCTTCCTCCCGCAGTGGCAGCACCTGGCCGGCCACCGGCTGCGCGGCCCGGACGGCCTGCTAAGGGTGGTCGAACAGCTCCAGGGCACCGCCCTGCCCGCCTCCGCCCTGGAGAAGTTGGTCCTCCCGGCCCGGCTGGCCGACTACTCCCCCGGCCTGCTGGACGAGTTGACGGCGGCCGGCGAGATCGGCTGGTGCGGGGCCGGCGCACTGCCCGGCAAGGACGGCTGGATCAGCCTGCACCTCACCGAGAACGCCCACCTGCTGCGCCCCGAGCCGGTCCCGCCCGCGCTCACCCCGCTGCACAGCGCCCTGATGTCCGCCCTGGCCGGCGGCTACGGCCTGTTCTTCCGCCAGCTCGTCCAACAGCTCCCGGAGGAGACCGCGGAGCCCGAGGTCGTCACGGCCCTGTGGGACCTGGTCTGGGCCGGCTACGTCACCAATGACACCCTCGCCCCGCTGCGCGCCCTGCTCGGCTCCGCCCGGACGGCCGGCGCCACCGCCCACCGCGCGCCCCGGGCGACGCCGCGCGGCCGCTACGGCGGTGCCGGCCGCCCCTTCGGCCGGGTCGGCGGCGCCCTGCGCAGCGGTCCGCCGACGGTGGCCGGGCGCTGGTCGCTGCTGCCCGGCCTCGCCCCCGACCCGACGGTCCGGGCCACCGCCCAGGCGCAGAGCCTGCTGGATCGCCACGGCCTGCTCACCCGGGGCACGGTGGCGGCCGAACGGGTGCCCGGCGGCTTCGCCGGGGTCTACCGGGTGCTCGCCGCGATGGAGGAACGCGGCCGGGCCCGCCGGGGCTACTTCGTCGAGGGCCTCGGCGGCGCCCAGTTCGCGATGGAGGGCGCGGCCGACCGGCTGCGCTCCGTCAACGGCCGACTGGAGCGGGGCCGGGCCGCCGAGTGGCCCGCCGCCCCGGCCGCCGAGCCGCCGCAGGCCCTGGTGCTGGCCGCCGCCGACCCTGCCAACGCCTACGGCGCCGCCCTGCCCTGGCCGGAGCCGCCCACCGCGCCCGGCGGCAAGGAGTCCACCGCCCACCGCCCGGGCCGCAAGGCGGGCGCCCTGGTGGTCCTGGTGGACGGCGAGCTGACGCTGTACGTCGAGCGCGGCGGCAAGTCCCTGCTGGCCTGGCCGGAGGACGAGGAGACCCGGGCGCTGGCGGCCGGTGCGCTGGCCGCCGCCATCCGGGCGGGCGCGCTCGGCAGCGTCACGGTGGAGCGGGCCAACGGCGAGCCCGCCCTCGGCTCCGAGCTCGGCCGCGCCCTGGAGGACGCCGGGTTCCACGCCACCCCGCGCGGCCTGCGGCTGCGCCCCTGAGCCGGGGCACGAAGCAGCACACGGGAACGCCGGAGGCCGCGGGGTCCAGGACCCCGCGGCCTCCGGCCACGTCTGATCTCCCGAGCTGTGTCTCCCGAGCCGTCGTCACCCGGGTCGCACTCACCCGATCTGCGGCGGCTGCGCCTCCACCGGCCGGACCGCCTCCTCGGGCCGGCGCCCGGCCGGTCCGGTCGCGTTCCGGTCGGCGTGCACCGGGATGAGACCGAGCCCCCAGCCTCCGGCCGCGAGCAGCCCGAGCGCCGCACCGTCGGCGAGTTCTCCCCGGACGATCAGCAGCCACCAGGCGAACCCGGCCGCCACGGCCGCCAGGACCGGCCGCACCGGACGTCGCGCCCGGAGCAACAGTCGCGCCCGGGCCCGTATTCGGGCCGACGGGCGCATCCGCACGTCTCTTCGCACGACCGCCCTCCCTTCGCTCGCCCCGGGCAGGGACGCCCGGGAGTCGAGGCCGGGATCAGGCGGCGACCACGTCCATCGCGGCGGCCTTGGGCGACATGGTCGCCCGGTCGCTGCCGGGGGCGGGAAGCGGAACCGGTTCGAGTACCGGCCTCAGCAGATCACCTTCGGAGAGGGTGGCCATCGCCGCAAGTTCGGCGAGCGACAGTTCGTCGCTGACCTCGCGCATGACCTCGGACATCCGGACGTCGAGTGCGTCGCAGATGGCGGAGAGCAACTCCGAGGAGGCCTCCTTCTGTCCCCGCTCGACCTCGGAGAGGTACCCGAGCGAAACCCTGGCGGCCGCCGACACCTCGCGGAGTGTGCGGCCCTGGCGCTGGCGCTGCCGACGCAGTACATCGCCCAGTAGGCGACGGAGCAGGATCATCGGTGCCTCCCTCCTCGGACTGCGGATCGAGATGTCACGACCCCACCGTACCGCCTTGCCCGCTTCGCGTGCGGGGACCCTGGTCGTGTTCACTCTGGGCTGCAAGGCTGTCCCCCTCCTCGTTCCGGTGTCGTCCCCGGGTCCGTGGGCCCCTCGTGGTACCCGACGCGGGCCACCCGGCCACCGTCACGCAACTCGTTCGCCACCTGGTTTCTGCCCAACCAGGCTGTTGGATGTAACACGATCCTCCAGCTGTGTCGTCCCCGTGCGCCAGATCGGCAGATCTCGGTTCGGTGGAGATCCGTCGGCGAGGGCCGTCATCGTGCGAGCCGGCCGACGAGCAGCTCCAGCGCGGCAGTCACCGCCCCGTGACGGATTGTGGCACGCCCGCCCGACAGCAGGGGCGAAGTGACCAGAGTTCCCCCCGGTCCGGCGACCGCCAGGTGTACGGTGCCCACCGGCTGCCCGCCCTGCGGCTCCGGACCGGCCACCCCGGTGGTCGCCAGCCCGTAGGTGGCACCCAGCAGCCGCCGCACGCCCTCGGCCATCTGCCGGGCCACCACCGGGTGGACCGGCCCGTACACGTCCAGCAGGCCCTCGTCGACGCCGAGCACCGAGGCCTTCAGCTCGGTCGCGTACGCGGTGACCGAGCCCCGGAAGGTCGCGGACGCCCCGGGGACGTCCACCAGCGCGGCGGCCAGCAGCCCCCCAGTCAGCGACTCGGCGACGGCCAGGGTGCCGCCCTCGGCCCGCAGGGCGGCGTGCGCCCGCTCGGCCAGCCCGTGGTCGTGCTCCGCCACCCGGTCTCCCCCGTCGCTCACCGGTCCGCGCGCTCCGCGGCCCGTCCCTCGCGGCGCAGTCGCAGCGCCTGTCCGACGTAGTCCAGCGCGGTGCCGACGGTCAGCAGCACCGCCAGCCCCATCAGCACGGCCCGCCCGGTGGCCAGCCAGCCGGTCAGGGCGAGCACGTACATGCCGACCGCGGTGCCCTGGGTCAGCGTCTTGAGCTTGCCGCCGCGGCTGGCCGGGATGACCCCGTAGCGGATCACCCAGAAGCGCATCAGGGTGATGCCGAGCTCGCGGGCCAGGATCACCACGGTGACCCACCAGGGCAGGTCGCCGAGCAGCGAGAGGCCGATCAGCGCCGAGCCCATGATCGCCTTGTCGGCGATCGGGTCGGCGATCTTCCCGAAGTCGGTGACCAGACCCTTGCGGCGGGCGATCTCCCCGTCGAACAGGTCGGTGATCATCGCGATGGCGAACGCGGCCCAGGCGACCGAGCGCCACTTGGGATCGTGCCCGCCGCCGGCGAACAGCAGGGCCACGAAGACCGGCACCAGCAGCACCCGGACCATCGTGAGCACGTTGGCGATGTTCCAGACCCCCGGGGTCGACGGCACCGCGGCCGCCGGTCTGCCCGGGTGGGCCGCGGCCGGGGCGCCGGGCCCCTGGGTCATTCCCCGGCTCCCGGGGTCTCGGCCCCCGACGTCCTGGCCGGCCGGACCTGCTCCAGCGCCTCGGCGACCAGGTCGACGCCCTCGCTGGCCACCACCTTGGCCCGCCAGAACTGCCCGACCGCGGGCGCCTCGACGCCTTCGAGGGTGGTCAGGCCGTCGGTCTCCGGGGCCTGGTGGGCGGCCCGGCCCTCGACCACGCCGTCCTCGATCGACTCGACCAGCACCACGACCTCGGTGCCGATCCGCTGCTCGGCCCGCTGGGCGGTCATCTCCTCGGCCAGCCGGCTGAGCCGGTCCAGCCGGTCGGCGATCACGTCCTCGGGCAGCTTGCCGTCGTAGCCGGCGGCCTCGGTGCCCTCCTCGTCGGAGTAGCCGAAGACGCCGATCGCGTCCAGCCCGGCGTGCGTGACGAAGCGCTCCAGCTCGGCGAAGTCCTCGTCGGTCTCGCCGGGGAAGCCCACGATGAAGTTGGAGCGGGCGCCGGCCTGCGGAGCCTTGTCGCGGATGGTCTTCAGCAGCTCCAGGAACTGGTCGGTGGACCCGAAGCGGCGCATCCGGCGCAGCACGGCGGGCGCCGAGTGCTGGAAGGACAGGTCGAAGTAGGGCGCGATGTCCTCGATGCCGGTCATCGCGTCGATCAGGCCCGGGCGCATCTCGGCCGGCTGCAGGTAGGAGACCCGCACCCGCTCGACGCCCTCGATCGCGGCGATCTCGCCGAGCAGCGTTTCCAGCAGCCGGATGTCGCCGAGGTCCTTGCCGTACGAGGTGTTGTTCTCGCTGACCAGGACGATCTCGCGGACGCCCTGCCCGGCCAGCCACTGGGCCTCGTGCAGCACGTCGGAGGGGCGGCGGGAGATGAAGGAGCCGCGGAAGGCCGGGATGGCGCAGAAGGAGCAGCGCCGGTCGCAGCCGGAGGCGAGCTTGACCGAGGCGACCGGATTGTCGTCCAGCCGCTTGCGCAGGGTGCGCGGGCCGGAGGCCGGGGCGACGCCCTCGGGCAGGTCGGCGATCGGCTCGGCGGCGGCCTCGGCGCCGTGGCCGGGCAGCGCGACGGCCTCGGCGGCGGACTGCCGCTCGGCGGGGCTGATCGGCAGCAGCTTGCGGCGGTCGCGCGGGATGTGCGGGGCGTGGTGGCCGCCGGAGAGGATGGTCTGCAGGCGGTCGGAGATGTCGGCGTAGTCGTCGAAGCCGAGCACGCCGTCGGCCTCGGGCAGGGCGTCGGCGAGCTCCTTGCCGTACCGCTCGGCCATGCAGCCGACCGCGACGACGGCCTGGGTGCGGCCGTGGCCCTTGAGGTCGTTGGCCTCCAGCAGGGCGTCCACGGAGTCCTTCTTGGCGGCCTCGACGAAGCCGCAGGTGTTGACGACGGCGACATCGGCCTCGGCGGCGTCGTCGACGAGCAACCAGCCGTCGGCTTCCAGTCGCCCGGCGAGTTCCTCGGAATCCACCTCGTTGCGGGCGCATCCGAGCGTGACAAGGGCGACAGTGCGGCGTTCAGGCATAGGCCCAAGATTAACGCGCGGCCTCCGGTGCCGTTCGCCCCGGAGGCCGCGCGCCTCGGATCAGCTGATCATCAGCGGGCTCCGCAGCCCCTGTGGTCAGCCCGCCTGCGGGTCTCCGGGGGTGTACGTGACGTGCACCACCTGGCCGTCCTTGCCGAGGAGACCGAGGTCCTTCCCGTTGACGTACGCGTGCACGGCCCCGCCGTTGCCCAGCACCAGCTTGATCTGCTTGGCGTCGGTGAAGGTCTGGTCCTGGCCGTCGCTGATGTTGTTCTGGAACAGCGACTCGCCCTTGCCGTTCATCGCCGAGACCCAGCTGGTGCCCGCGGCGACGAGCTTCACGGTGACCTTGTCGGCCGGGACGGCGGCGATCGCGGCGGCGCTCGGCGCGGGCGCCGGCGGCTGGACGGCGGGGCTGGCCGCGGGGGCCACCGAGCCGGTGCCGGAGCCGCTGGGCAGCGGCGCGCTGGCCGAGCCGGTGGTGCCGTGCCCGCCCTTGCCGCTGACCAGGTTGAAGCCGATCAGGGCGACCACGGCGACGATCGCGGCGACCATGGCGGCCGCCCAGTTCGGCCGGCCGCGGCTGGGCACCTTGATCGGGCCGCTGTCGATCAGCTGACCCGCCGGGCGCTTGGAGGCCGGGGAGCCGCCGTGCGCGGCGTCGTACCGGGCGACCAGCGCCTCGCCGTCCGCGCCGACGGCGCGGGCGATCAGGCGGATGTGCCCGCGGGCGTAGAAGTCGCCGCCGCAGCGGCCGAAGTCGTCCTCCTCGATGGCATGGACGATCGGCACCCGGACTCTGGTGGCGGTACTCACCTGGTCCACCGTGAGTCCCGCGTCGATCCGGGCGGCGGACAGCACCCGGCCGATGCTCGGGGCATCGGCCGCTTGCACCGCGTCGTCGGTCGGCAGGACGGACGACGGGGCGTTCTCGCGGTCGGAGGACTTGCCGATGGTCACGGGGCACGCCTTTCGAGCGGATGGCCACCTGCTGGGGAACAGTCTAGGGGCGTGGGCGGATCGTTTCTCAAGCGGAGAGGGACCGAATGCGCGCACCCGCTCCGGCCGGGGCCCGGCATTGCGCTGACCGGCCGTCAGCGCAGTCGCGCGGAGGACCCGGCGTTCGCTTCCCGGCCTGTGACGCGGTGTACGGACGTCCGGTTCCGCACACCGCGCCCGCCCTCCTCCGAACGAGTGACACCCGCCCGGGACACGGGCCGGGAGGAGGACCCGGCCCCCGGCGGAGGACACGGCCCGTCAGCCCCGCAGGTCCGTCCTCAGCCCCGCAGGGTCAGCAGCACCCCGTCGAGCTCGTCCGGCTTCACCAGGACGTCGCGGGCCTTGGAGCCCTCGCTGGGGCCGACGATCCCGCGCGACTCCATCAGGTCCATCAGCCGGCCCGCCTTGGCGAAGCCGACCCGGAGCTTGCGCTGGAGCATCGAGGTCGAGCCGAACTGGGTGGAGACCACCAGCTCGGCCGCCTGGATCAGCAGGTCCAGGTCGTCGCCGATCTCCTCGTCGATCTCCTTCTTCGGCCCGCCGCCGACCGTCACGTCGTCCCGGTAGACGGCGCTCAGCTGGTCCTTGCAGTGCTGCACCACCTTGGCGATCTCCGCCTCGGTGACGAACGCGCCCTGCATCCGGATCGGCTTGCTGGCGCCCATCGGCAGGAAGAGCGCGTCTCCCTTGCCGATCAGCTTCTCCGCGCCGGGCTGGTCCAGGATGACCCGGGAGTCGGCCATCGCGGAGGTCGCGAAGGCCAGCCGGGACGGCACGTTGGCCTTGATCAGGCCGGTGACCACGTCCACCGAGGGCCGCTGGGTGGCGAGCACCAGGTGGATGCCGGCCGCACGGGCCAGCTGGGTGATCCGGACCACCGAGTCCTCGACGTCGCGCGGCGCGACCATCATCAGGTCGGCCAGCTCGTCGACGATCACCAGCAGGTACGGGTACGGCCGCAGCTCCCGCTCGCTGCCCAGCGGCGGGGTGACCTTGCCGGCCCGCACCGCCGCGTTGAAGTCGTCCACGTGCCGGAAGCCGTACGCCGCGAGGTCGTCGTAGCGCATGTCCATCTCGCGCACGACCCACTGCAGGGCCTCGGCGGCCTTCTTGGGGTTGGTGATGATCGGCGTGATCAGGTGCGGGATGCCCTCGTAGGCGGTCAGCTCGACCCGCTTGGGGTCGACCAGCACCATCCGGACCTCGTCCGGGGTGGCCCGGGCCAGGATCGAGGTGATCAGGCAGTTGATGCAGGACGACTTGCCCGCGCCGGTGGCGCCGGCCACCAGGATGTGCGGCATCTTGGCGAGGTTGGCCATCACGGTGTGGCCCTCGACGTCCTTGCCCATGCCGACGACCATCGGGTGGGTGTCCTCGGCAGCCGTGCGCGAACGCAGCAGGTCGCCGAGGTTGACCATCTCGCGGTCCCGGTTGGGGATCTCGATGCCGACCGCGGACTTGCCCGGGATCGGGCTGATGATCCGCACGTCCGGGCTGGCCACCGCGTACGCGATGTTCTTGGCGAGCGCGGTGATCCGCTCCACCTTGACGGCCGGGCCGAGCTCGACCTCGTAGCGGGTGACCGTCGGGCCCCGGGTGAAGCCGGTGACCCGGGCGTCCACCTTGAACTCGGCGAAGGTGCCGGTGAGCTGGGCGACCACCTCGTCGTTGAGGGCGCTGCGGGCCTTGGCCGGGCCGCCGCGCTCCAGCAGGTCGAGGGAGGGCAGCGCGTAGGTGACGTCGCCGGTGAGCTGGAGCTGCTCCATCCGCACCGGTGCCGGGCCGTGCTCCTCGGGCGCGCCCGGGCCTGCGCCGCGGGCGGCCGGGACGACGGGCTCCTCGGGCGGGGCGGTGCGGTCCTGCACCTGGTGCATCATGTCCGCCACCGCGGAGGAGGCGGGCACGCCGTAGACCAGCGCGCCGTCAAGATCGGCGGCCGCGCCGGCGGCGAGGTTGCGGGTGGCGTACGGGTCCTGCGGTTCCTTGTCCAGGGAGACCCGGACGGCCTCCGCCGGATCCTCCGGGTCGGCCTGGCGGCGCCGGCGGCGGAGCCGGCGGGCGGCCACCTCGTCCGCCGGATCGTCACCACCGCTGTCCACGGTGAACGGCAGGGCGTCGGGGTCGGCGTCCTCCGGCGGCTCGGTGGACAGGTCGCGCTCCGGCGTGCGCCCCCCGCGGTACTCGTCGTCCGGCCCGGGCTCGACCACGCCGAGCCGTATGCCGATCGCCCGCAGCCGCTCCGGGATCCGGTTGACCGGGGTGGCGGTGACCACCAGCAGGCCGAAGAAGGCCAGCAGCAGGAGCAGCGGCACGGCGAGCGCCGGGCCCGCGGCGGCCATCATCGGGGTGGACGCGGCCCAGCCGAGGATGCCGCCGGCCGCCCTTATCCGGGAGGCGCCGCTGCCCATCACGGGCGCGCCGCAGCCGATGTGGACCAGGCCGAGGACGCCGACCAGCAGCGTGGTCAGCCCGATCATGATCCGGCCGTTGGCCTCCGGCAGGTCCGGGTGGCGCCAGATCCGGATGGCGATCCCGGCCAGCAGGAACGGCACCAGCACGTCGAGCCGGCCGAACAGCCCGGAGACCACGTTGGTGGCCGCGTCGTTGAGCCAGCCCTTCTCGCTGAACCAGGTGCCGGCGGCGGTGGCCAGCCCGAGCGCGAACAGCAGCAGGCCCACGCCGTCCTTGCGGTGGGCCGGGTCGAGGTACCTGGCGCCGCGGAAGATCGCGGCGATCGGGCTCGCCAGTGCGTTGAGCGCGCCCATCAGCACCGACCGGGACGGTGCCGGCGCGGGTGCGGGCTTGGCCGCCGCCTTCTTCGCGGGGGCCGCCTTCCTGGCCGCCGCCTTCTTCGCGGGCGGCTTGCCGGGGGCCTTCGCCGCGGCCTTCTTGGACGGTCCCGGACTCGTCTTACGTGCTGCGTTTCCGGGCGTACGAGTGGCCATGGGTCAGCAGCCTACCGGTGCGGACCACCGGTGCACATGCGCCCGAGCCGGGCCGCCCGGACGTGTCGCAGACACACCGTCACCCTGACCGGGATTCACCCGTGCGCCACACCAAACCACTCGGGCGGGTGAACCCGGGGCGGCGGATCAGGGGCTTCCCGGGCGCATCGCGTCCAGCGCCCGGCGCAGTCCCGCGAGCTTGCGCTCCAGGTGCGCGGCGGTCGCCGCCACCCCGGCGTCCTCGACCCCGTCCAGCTGCTTGCCCAGCGACTCCGCCTGCTCCTCGACGGCCGCCAGCCGCGCGGACAGCTCGCCCAGCAGCACCCCGCCCAGGGCCTGCTCGCCGCCGCCCGCCTCCAGCTGCAGCCGCAGCAGCGCGGCCTGCTCCTTCAGCTGGCAGTTCTTCGCGTACAGGTCGACGAAGACGGAGACCTTGGCGCGCAGCACCCACGGGTCGAAGGGCTTGGAGATGTAGTCCACGGCCCCGGCCGCGTAGCCCCGGAAGGTGTGGTGCGGACCGTGGTTGAGCGCGGTCAGGAAGATGATCGGGATGTCCCGGGTGCGCTCGCGGCGCTTGATGTGGGCGGCGGTCTCGAAGCCGTCCATCCCGGGCATCTGGACGTCCAGCAGGATCACCGCGAAGTCGTCGGTGAGCAGCGCCTTGAGCGCCTCCTCGCCGGACGCGGCGCGCACCAGCGTCTGGTCCAGGGCCGAGAGGATCGCCTCCAGCGCCAGCAGGTTCTCCGGTCGGTCGTCGACCAGGAGGATCTTCGCCTTCTGCATCAGGGCCCGCCCTCCTGTCGCCTGCCTGCCGCCCGGTGCGGGCACTCGCGTACTGCCCACCGCTACCCCGGTCATGCTAGCCGCACCCCCTCGCCCGGCACATCGCTCCGTCGTGACCCGATCCGGAGCGGCGCGCGGCCAGTGCTCCGGCGCACGCTCAGCAGGGCGTCGCCATCCGGTCACTGTTCGCAACGATCGGTGACCCTACCCGGTTCCCGGGCCCGACCGCCAGCAAAGCGACCGCCCGGCAGGCGCGAACCCGGGGGCCCGGCCCGGGGTTCACGCCTCCCCCGGGCCCGTCTTCGAGCTCACGAGCGGTCGCCGCTCAGCCACTCGTGCATCACCGACAGCAGGTGGTCGGTCTCGACCGGCTTGGTGATGTGGTCGGTGGCACCCGCCTGCAGCGACTTCTCCCGGTCGCCCTTCATCGCCTTGGCGGTCAGCGCGATGATCGGCAGGCCCGCGAACTGGGGCATCCGGCGGATCGCCTCGGTGGTCGCGTAGCCGTCCATCTCCGGCATCATGATGTCCATCAGGACCAGCGCCACGTTCTCGTGCTGCTCCAGCATCTCGATGCCCTCGCGGCCGTTCTCGGCGTACAGGACGGTCAGGCCGTGCTGCTCCAGCACGCTGGTGAGGGCAAACACGTTGCGGACGTCGTCGTCCACGATCAGCACCTGCTGACCGTCGAAGCGCCGGCCGCCGTTGGCCGGCCGGGGCGCGGCGGGTTCGACCGCCCGGGGCCCGGAGGCGGTCTCCAGGGCGGCGTTGCGGCGGCGTTCGACGGCTCCGCGGCGGCGCTCCTCGGCCATCTCCCGGACTTCCTGGGCCCAGTGGTCGGCCGGGTTCTCGCCGACCGGCACCGGCAGGCCGACCGGGGTCACCCCGACCGAGGCGCGCGGCACCCGGTCGTTCGGCCCGGCCTGGCGCTCGGCGGAGGGCCGCTGCTCGCCCGGGCCGGTCTCCGGGGCCTCGGTGCGCAGCGGCAGGTAGAGCGTGAACGTGGAGCCCTTGCCCAGCTCGCTCTCGGCGTGGATCTCGCCGCCGAGCAGCCGGGCGATCTCGCGGCTGATCGACAGCCCGAGGCCGGTGCCGCCGTACTTGCGGCTGGTGGTGCCGTCGGCCTGCCGGAACGGCTCGAAGATCTCCCGCAGCTTGTTGCCGGGGATGCCGATGCCGGTGTCGGAGACCGAGAAGGCGATCAGCTCCTCGTCCGGGCCCTTGATCGAGCCGGACTCCAGCAGCCGCTCGCGCACGTGCTGCGGGACCTCCCGGCCGGCCGGGCGGATCGAGAAGTCGACGGCGCCCGCGTCGGTGAACTTCACGGCGTTGGAGATCAGGTTGCGCAGCACCTGCTGGAGCCGCTGCTCGTCGGTGTGCAGGGTGACCGGCAGGGCGGGCGAGACCCGGACGGCGAAGTCCAGGTTCTTGTCCAGCGCGACCGGCTGGAAGGTGGCCTCCACGTAGTCGACCAGCTGGACCAGGGCGATCCGGGCCGGGCGGACGTCCATCTTGCCGGCCTCGACCTTGGACAGGTCGAGGATGTCGTTGATCAGCTGGAGCAGGTCGGAGCCGGCGCCGTGGATGGTGTCGGCGAACTCGACCTGCTTGGGCGAGAGGTTGCCCTCGTTGTTGTCGGAGAGCAGCTTGGCCAGGATCAGCAGCGAGTTGAGCGGGGTGCGCAGCTCGTGCGACATGTTGGCGAGGAACTCGCTCTTGTACCGGGAGGCCAGGGCGAGCTGTTCCGCGCGCTCCTCCAGGACCTGGCGGGCCTCCTCGATCTCGCTGTTCTTGATCTCGATGTCGCGGTTCTGTTGGGCGAGTTGCTCGGCCTTCTCCTGCAACTCCTCGTTGGTGCGCTCCAGTTCCTCCTGGCGCGCCTCCAACTCGGCGGACCGCATGGAGAGTTCGGCGGTGAGTCGCTGGGACTCCAGCAGCAGGCCCTCGGTCTTGGTGTTGACGCTGATGGTGTTGACCGTGACACCGATCAGGTCCGCGATCTGGTTCAGGAAGTCCAGCGCGACGGTCGTGAAGGAGCTGAACGTGGCCAGTTCGATCACGCCCAGCAGCCGGCCCTCGAACAGCACCGGCAGCACCACGATGTGGGCCGGGGAGGCCTCGCCGAGGCCGGAGGCGATCTTGAGGTACCCGGGCGGCGCCTCCTTGAGGATGATCGCCCGCTTCTCCACCGCGGCCTGGCCGATCAACGACTCGCCGGGGCGGAAGGTGGTCGGCATCGCCCTGCGCTGGTAGCCGTAGCTGCCGATCAGGCGCAGCACCGTGTCGTTCTCGTCGTCGTCCTCGGTGATCAGTTCGGCGGTGCGGCCGGCCGGCTGGGCGAGGAAGAAGGCGCCGTGCTGGGCGGAGACGACCGGGGTCAGCTCGGTCATGATCAGGGACGCGACCGCCTCCAGGTCCCGGCGGCCCTGGAGCAGGCCGGAGATCCGGGCCAGGTTGGTCTTGAGCCAGTCCTGCTCCTGGTTGGTGCGGGTGGTCTCGCGCAGGTTGGCGATCATCTGGTTGATGTTGTCCTTGAGCTCGTCGAGCTCGCCCGCCGCGTCCACGTCGATCCGCAGGCTCAGGTCGCCCCTGGTCACCGCGGTGGCGACCTGGGCGATCGCACGCACCTGCCGGGTCAGGTTGTTGGCCAGTTCGTTCACCGACTCGGTCAGGTCCTGCCAGGTGCCGTCCACGCCAGGCACCCGGGCCTGGCCGCCGAGCCGCCCGTCGGTGCCCACCTCGCGGGCGACCCGGGTGACCTCGTCGGCGAACGCGGAGAGCTGGTCGACCATGGTGTTGATGCTGGTCTTGAGCTGCAGGATCTCCCCGCGCGCGTCCACGTCGATCTTCTGCGAGAGGTCGCCGCGGGCCACGGCGGTGATCACCAGCGCGATGTTGCGCACCTGACCGGTCAGGTTGTTGGCCATCAGGTTGACGTTGTCGGTCAGGTCCTTCCAGATCCCGGCCACGCCGGGCACGCTCGCCTGACCGCCCAGGGTGCCGTCGGTGCCCACCTCGCGGGCAACGCGCGTGACCTCCACGGCGAAGGAGGAGAGCTGGTCGACCATGGTGTTGAGGGTGGCGGCGAGCGCCGCGACCTCGCCCTGCGCGTCGATGGAGATCTTCTTGGACAGGTCTCCGCGGGCCACCGCGCCGGCGACCTCGGCGATGTTGCGGACCTGACCGGTCAGGTTGGACGCCATGAAGTTGACGTTGTCGGTCAGGTCCTTCCAGATACCCGACACCCCGCGCACCCGCGCCTGACCGCCGAGGATCCCCTCGGTGCCCACCTCTCGGGCAACGCGCGTGACCTCGTCGGCGAAGGCCGACAGCTGGTCGACCATGGTGTTGACGGTCGTCACCAGCTCCAGGATCTCGCCCCGGGCGTCGACGGTGATCTTCTTCGACACGTCTCCGCGGGCCACCGCCGTGGTCACCTCGGCGATGTTGCGGACCTGGCTGGTCAGGTTGTTGGCCATCAGGTTGACGGAGTTGGTCAGGTCCTTCCAGATCCCGGCCACGCCCGGCACGCTGGCCTGACCGCCGAGGATGCCCTCGGTGCCGACGTCCCGGGCGACCCTGGTGACCTCGTCCGCGAAGGCGCCCAGCTGGTCCACCATCGTGTTGATGGTGTTCTTCAGCTCCAGGATCTCCCCGCGCGCGTCCACCTGGATCTTCTGCGACAGGTCGCCCTTGGCGACCGCGGTCGTCACCTGGGCGATGTTGCGCACCTGGTCGGTGAGGTTGTTGGCCATGAAGTTGACGTTGTCGGTCAGGTCCCGCCACACCCCGGCCGCCCACGGCACCTGGGCCTGACCGCCCAGCCGGCCCTCGGTGCCCACCTGGCGGGCCACCCGGGTCACCTGCTCGGCGAAGCCGGAGAGCTGGTCCACCATCGTGTTGATGGTGTTCTTCAGCTCCAGCATCTCGCCGCGCGCGTCCACCTCGATCTTCTGCGACAGGTCACCGCGGGCCACCGCCGTGGTCACCTGGGCGATGTTGCGGACCTGGCCGGTCAGGTTGTCGGCCATGAAGTTCACCGAGTCGGTGAGGTCCCGCCACACCCCGGCCACGCCCGGCACCTGGGCCTGACCGCCCAGCCGGCCCTCCGTCCCCACGTCCCGGGCAACGGTGGTGACCTGGGCGGCGAAGCCGTTCAGCTGGTCCACCATCGTGTTGACGGTGTTCTTCAGCTCCAGCATCTCGCCGGCCACCTCGACGGTGACCTTGCGGGACAGGTCGCCCTTGGCCACCGCCGTGGTCACCTGCGCGATGTTGCGCACCTGCGCGGTCAGCCGGCCGGCCATGGTGTTGACCGAATCCGCCAGGTCCTTCCAACTGCCCGACACGCTACGGACCTTGGCCTGACCGCCGAGCTTGCCCTCGGTGCCCACCTCGCGGGCCACCCGGGTCACCTCGTCGGTGAACTCCGAGAGCTGGTCCACCAGTCCGTTGACGGTCCGGCCGATCTTCAGGTACTCGCCGCGCAGCGGGTGGCTCACCCCGTTGCTGTGCAGCGAGCGCAGCTCCATCTTCTGGTCCAGGTCGCCCTCGGCGATCGAGGTGAGCACCCGGCCCACCTCTGCCATCGGACGGGCCAGATCGTCGATCAGCGCGTTGCAGTTGTCGGTCGCCGCCATCCAGGCGCCCTCGCCGGCCCCGGTCTCCAGCCGCTCGTTCAGCCGGCCCTCGCGGCCCACCGCCCGCCGCACCCGGGCCAGTTCACCGGTCAGGTGCTGGTTGCGCTCGGCGACCTCGTTGAACACCGCGGCGATCTCCGCCAGCGGCCCGTCGCCCGGGACGGACAGCCGGCGGCGGAAGTTGCCGTCGCGCATCGCGGTCAGCGCGGACAGCAGTTTGCGCAGGTCGGCGGGCTCCGCACCGCGGTTGTGGCTCGCCCGACGGCCGGCCGCGTTCCGCGGCGCGGTCCCGGGGCGGCCGCCGCGCTGGGCGGGCGGCGTCGTACCGGTTGCGTCCTTGGTGGCCGAACTCAACGGGCCCCTCCCACATCGTGAACTGTCCGGTGACCGCCCGTGCCGAGCGCGACACGCGCGCCCGGGCACCGGCCCGGCTGGGCTGCGTACCGGCGGCCTGCGGCGCACCGGCACCCACACGACCGTACTGCTCGTACCGGTCAGTGCGGACCCCCCAGTCTGGCAGCACCGGCGCCGGGTGTACGGCCGGTTACGCACGGAAAGCACCGCACCGTCCGAAACAGGTGGGCAGAATCACCCTCAGGTGCCTGTTTCGACGCCCCGCCCCCACGGGGAACCAAGCGGAAAGTAGGGTGGAGCGCTGCACCGGGCCACGACCCGACCCAGCGCCGCCGCTCACCCCGACGGCGCGCACGGGGAAAGTCGGCGCCGCACCCCGGACAGCCAGGGCAAGAAGCAGCAGAGGAGAAGTGGCAACGTGGTCACCGCGCGCGCAGCCGCCACCTTCGACCCCGACGGCAGGTCCGCGGCGGCCGCCCGGGGCTTCGTCCGGGACGCGCTGCTCGGCTGGGGTCTGCCCGAGGTCGTGGACGACGCGGTCGTGCTGGTCAGCGAGCTGGTCACCAACGCCGTCGTACACGCCGGCACCCCCGCCGAGGTCTGCTGCCTGCGCGAGGAGGAGACCGTCCGGATCGAGGTCACCGACCGCCACCCCGAACGCGGCCTGCCCTCCCTCGGTGACGGGCCCGTCACCGCCTCCGACCGCTACGCCGACCCCGACGGCGAAGGCGGCCGCGGCCTGCTGATGTGCTCCGCCCTCGCCGAGAGATGGGGCGTCGAGTACGGGGCCGGCCGGAAGACCGTCTGGTTCCGCCTCGCCCTGCCCGCACACGTGCTCGGCACCCGCTACGCCGTTCCCGCCACCCCCGGAAGCGACCTGCCCAGCAGCCCCGGACCGGTGCACGTCGCCGTCGTCCAACTCGACGAGGACGGCCGCGTCCTGGCCTGGAACCCGGACGCCGAGGCGCTCTTCGGCTACCCCGCCGGCGCCGTCCTCGGCCGCCCCTGGGCCGACCTCGCCGTCTGGCCGAAGCCCGCCGGCCGCGGCCTCGATCTGACCGACACCCTGCGGATGGCCCGCTGGGAGGGCGGCTACGGGATCCGCCGCCAAGACGGCCGGGAGGTCGAGGTGTACGGCGTGCAGGTGCGCGTGCGCGACACCGCGGGCGTCCCCTCCACCCTCTGCCTGCTCGTCCTCGAACCCGACCGCGCCGTCCTGCGCTCCCCCTCCCGCGTCCTGCCCGGCGAGCGCCCCGACCCTGCCGGCCCCCGGCTCGACCTGCTGGCCGGCCCGGTCACCACCGACGACCTCGACACGCTGCTGCAGCGCACCGTCGAGCGCGCCCGCGACCTGCTCGACGGCGACGCCGCCTACCTGCTGCTCACCACCGACGACGAGGCCGAGTTCGAGGTCCGCGCCGCCACCGGCCTCACCTCCGGACACCGCCGGCACACCCGCTTCCCCGTCGAGAGCGGCAACCGCTACCACTCCGCCCGGCTGCCCTCCGTCCACGAGGACCTCAGCGCCCGCCCCACCGGCCTGCCCCTGCTCACCGACAGCGGCATGCGCTCCCTGCTCACCGTCCCGCTCAAGGTCGAGGGCCGCTTGATCGGCTCGCTCGGCATCGCCGCCGCCTCGCCGGGCCGCTACGACAACGAGGACGCGCTGCGCCTGCAGTCCGCCGCCGACCGGGTCGCCCTCGCCGTCGAGAGCACCCGGCTGACCGAGCTCGAACGGCTTCGCCGAGGCTCGCTCTCCTTCCTCGTCGAGGCCTCCGACCTGCTGGCCGGCACCCTCGAACACGAGCAGACCCTCGCGCTGATGGCCCAGATGGCCGTCCCCACCCTCGCCTCCTGGTGCGCCGTCTACACCACCGCCGACCACACGTCCCCGGCCCGGCTCGCCTTCGTCCTGCACGAGGACGAGGACCGCATCGACCCGCTGCGCGACCTGCTCGACAAGACCCCCGCCCCCGCGGCCGGCCCCACCCACGGCGTCCGCTTCTGGACCGCGCCCGCCGAAGCCGCCGAAGCCGGCGGACTCACCGACAACCCCGAACTCGCCGGCCTGCTCGGCGAGACCGTCGCCATCGCGCTGACCGCCCGCAACCGCGTCATCGGCCTGCTGGCCCTCGGCGTCCCGGCCGGCGTCCGGTTCCGCCAGGAGATCCTCGAACTCGCCGAGGACCTCTCCCGTCGCGCCGCCCTCGCCCTCGACAACTCCCGCCTCTACTCCGAGCGCACCGCCACCAGCCAGGCCCTGCAGCGCAGCCTGCTGCCGCCGGACCTGCCGGAGATCCCGGGCGTCGAGGTGGACGTCTACTACCAGGCCGCCGGCGAGGGCAACGAGGTGGGCGGGGACTTCTACGACCTGTTCACCATCCGCGAGGGCACCTACGGCTTCGCCATCGGCGACGTCTGCGGCACCGGCCCCGAGGCCGCCTCGGTCACCGGCCTGGCCCGGCACTCGCTGCGGCTGCTCGCCCGCGAGGGCCTGGACGCCCCGCAGGTGCTCAGCCGCCTCAACGCGGCCATCCTGGACGAGGGTTCGCGCAGCCGCTTCCTCACCCTGCTCTACGGCGAACTGACGCCCCGACCGGACGGCAGCACCGAACTCTCCCTGGTCTGTGCCGGCCACCCGCTCCCGCTGCGGCTGCGCACCGACGGCCGGGTCGACCGCGCCGCCACCCCGCAGCCGCTGCTCGGCGTCATGGACGACCTCGAACTCACCGCCGAGACCCTGGTGCTCGCCCCCGGCGAGGTCCTGCTGTGCGTCACCGACGGCGTCACCGAACGCCGTGAGGGCCGGCGGATGCTGGGCGACGACGGCCTTGCCGAGGTGCTCACCGGCTGCACCGGCCTGACCGCCGGCGCCGTCGCAGCCCGCGTCCAGCGCGCCGTCGAGCGCTTCGCCCCCGAGCCGCCGTCCGACGACATGGCGATCCTGACCCTGCGGGTGCCCAACCAGCGTCGCCGGCCCTGAGCCCTCCCCGACTCCGGCTGCTCCGCGCGCTCGTCGGCCCGCGTCGGCACTCGTACGCACTCGTCCGCACTCGTCCGCACTCGGCAGCTGACGCAGTCACAAATTGTTATCTTCACAAGGGTACAAGCGCCCTGCGTCGGGTAGACCGATCCCACCGGGGAATCCACCCGGCGGGGACGTGGCCAGCGGTTCTTCCCTGGCCCATCACTCCTGGCCCGTCACTTCTGACCGCAGCCCGCGCACGCCCACAGCCGTGCGCCCTCGGCGCGGTCGCGCGCATCCACTCACCGACACCACACCACAGCGTCACTGCGCCCTGCGCGCGCCCAGAGTGAAAGGAGCCTCCGGTGAGCAACGACGCTACCGGGGCAACGAACGCCCGTTCCACCGGAGCCGACGCGGGTAACCTCGGCTACCTCGCCCTCGGCCTGACACTTCTCGCCTACGGCCTGCTCTCCACCGGCCTCCTGCACGGCACCGGAGTCGGCGACGCGGCCCACCTCGCCCACCTGCTCGGCGGCGTCACCCTCTTCATCGCGGGCCTCTGGCAGCTCCGCGGCGGCGAGGGCTTCACCGGAACCGCCTTCACCAGCCTCGGCGCCTTCTGGGCGACCTGGTCGGCGGCGGGCGGCGCCGGCAAGAACGCCGCCGGACTGTTCCTGCTGCTGTGGGCCCTGCTCGCGCTCACCCTCACCGCGGCGAGCTGGGGCTCGGGCCTGCTCAGCCGGGCCGTCTACGGCCTGCTGACGCTCTCCCTGCTGCTGTCCGCCATCGCCACCTTCGGCGGCTACGGCGGTCTGGCCAAGCTCGCCGGCTGGGTCGCGGCCGTCTCCGGCCTCGCCGCCTGGTACTGGGCCACCTCCGCGCTGAGCAACGGCTCCTGGGGGAAGGTCGCCCTGCCGGTCAAGTGACCGACCGGACACCGAGCCGGCTCAACCGACCTGTTCCAACCGTTCCTCGGCGGTGCTGCGGGGTCGGCCCTTCGTCCCGACGGAGGGCCGGCCCCGTCGGCGTGCCGCCAACGCCAGGACGGCGTAAGCGAGCAGGAGGATGACCACCGCGACGATGCCGTCCGACCAGAAGTGGTTGGCCGTCACCACGACCACCGCGACGGTCAGCACCGGGTGCAGCAGCATCACCCACCGCAGCGAGCTGCGCGACACCCGGATCACCGCGACCGCGGCCAGCACGCACCAGGCCACGTGTACCGAAGGCATGGCCGACAGCTGGTCAGCCACCACGACACCGCCGACCGCGCCCCCGTACACCGACTGCCCGTACTCCGCAGCCACGTCGACGAAGCCGCTCTCCGACAGCATCCGGGGCGGTGCCACCGGAATGAACTGCACCAGCAGGCAGACGGCGGTGGTGATCACCAGCGTGTTCCGCACCCATGAGTACCGCTCCCGGTGCCGCACGAACACCCAGAGCAGGACGCCGAGCATCACCGCGAAGTGCATGACCGCGTAGTAGTAGTTCGCCAGCCGGACCAGCACCGGGTACGGCGTGACCGCCGCCTGCCAGGACGCCTCGTCGGGCAACCCGATCACCTGCTCGGTGTGGTGGATCCAGCTCGCCCGGTCCAGCGCGTGGTCCGTACTCATCACCGACAGGTGCCCGACCAGCTGCCAGAGCGCGAACAGCGCCAGCAGCGTCCCGGCCTCCCGCAGCAGCGCCGACAACGCCGGCTTCCGAACCTTGGCCGCGGCGAACGCACCGGCGTAGAGACCGGCGGCAGCGCCCCCGGCGGACTGCCAGGTCAGGGTCAGGTTCTGCATTGGCAGAGGGTAACGCAAAAAGACCCCCTCCCGAATGGAAGGGGGTCTTTTCGGAATGATTGTTCGGCGGCGTCCTACTCTCCCACAGGGTCCCCCCTGCAGTACCATCGGCGCTGTGAGGCTTAGCTTCCGGGTTCGGAATGTAACCGGGCGTTTCCCTCACGCTATGACCACCGAAACACTATGAAACTGTCGACCCGCCGGCAGGGCGGTCGTTGTTTCAGAACAACACAGTGGACGCGAGCAACTGAGGACAAGCCCTCGGCCTATTAGTACCGGTCAACTCCACCCCTCACAGGGCTTCCATATCCGGCCTATCAACCCAGTCGTCTACTGGGAGCCTTACCCTCTCAAGGAGGTGGGAGTGCTCATCTCGAAGCAGGCTTCCCGCTTAGATGCTTTCAGCGGTTATCCCTCCCGAACGTAGCCAACCAGCCATGCCCTTGGCAGGACAACTGGCACACCAGAGGTTCGTCCGTCCCGGTCCTCTCGTACTAGGGACAGCCCTTCTCAACACTCCTACGCGCACAGCGGATAGGGACCGAACTGTCTCACGACGTTCTAAACCCAGCTCGCGTACCGCTTTAATGGGCGAACAGCCCAACCCTTGGGACCTACTCCAGCCCCAGGATGCGACGAGCCGACATCGAGGTGCCAAACCATCCCGTCGATATGGACTCTTGGGGAAGATCAGCCTGTTATCCCCGGGGTACCTTTTATCCGTTGAGCGACGGCGCTTCCACAAGCCACCGCCGGATCACTAGTCCCTACTTTCGTACCTGCTCGACCCGTCAGTCTCACAGTCAAGCTCCCTTGTGCACTTACACTCAACACCTGATTGCCAACCAGGCTGAGGGAACCTTTGGGCGCCTCCGTTACCCTTTAGGAGGCAACCGCCCCAGTTAAACTACCCACCAGACACTGTCCCTGATCCGGATCACGGACCCAGGTTAGACATCCAGCACGACCAGAGTGGTATTTCAACGACGACTCCACAACAACTGGCGTTGCCGCTTCAAAGTCTCCCACCTATCCTACACAAGCCGAACCGAACACCAATATCAAGCTATAGTAAAGGTCCCGGGGTCTTTCCGTCCTGCTGCGCGAAACGAGCATCTTTACTCGTAATGCAATTTCACCGGGCCTATGGTTGAGACAGTCGAGAAGTCGTTACGCCATTCGTGCAGGTCGGAACTTACCCGACAAGGAATTTCGCTACCTTAGGATGGTTATAGTTACCACCGCCGTTTACTGGCGCTTAAGTTCTCAGCTTCGCCCCACCGAAATGGAGCTAACCGGTCCCCTTAACGTTCCAGCACCGGGCAGGCGTCAGTCCGTATACATCGCCTTACGGCTTCGCACGGACCTGTGTTTTTAGTAAACAGTCGCTTCTCGCTGGTCTCTGCGGCCACCCCCAGCTCAAGGCGCAAGGCCCGTCACCAGGAATGGCCCCCCTTCTCCCGAAGTTACGGGGGCATTTTGCCGAGTTCCTTAACCATAGTTCACCCGAACGCCTCGGTATTCTCTACCTGACCACCTGAGTCGGTTTGGGGTACGGGCCGCCATGAAACTCGCTAGAGGCTTTTCTCGACAGCATAGGATCATCCACTTCACCACAATCGGCTCGGCATCAGGTCTCAGCCTTAACGTGAGGCGGATTTGCCTACCTCACGGCCTACACCCTTACCCCGGGACAACCACCGCCCGGGCTGGACTACCTTCCTGCGTCACCCCATCGCTCACCTACTACCCCGTTGGGTCACCGGCTCCACCACGTCCCTTTGTCCGAAGACTCCGGGCCGGCTTCACGGGCTTAGCATCAAGAGGTTCAGCGTTGGCGCTTCAAAGCGGGTACGGGAATATCAACCCGTTGTCCATCGACTACGCCTGTCGGCCTCGCCTTAGGTCCCGACTTACCCTGGGCAGATCAGCTTGACCCAGGAACCCTTGGTCAATCGGCGCAAGAGTTTCCCACTCTTGTATCGCTACTCATGCCTGCATTCTCACTCGTATACCGTCCACGACTGGTTTCCACCGCCGCTTCACCCGGCACACGACGCTCCCCTACCCATCACAGCAGGCGTTGGCCCTCAATGCTGCAATGACACGACTTCGGTGATGTGCTTGAGCCCCGCTACATTGTCGGCGCGGAATCACTTGACCAGTGAGCTATTACGCACTCTTTCAAGGGTGGCTGCTTCTAAGCCAACCTCCTGGTTGTCTCTGCGACTCCACATCCTTTCCCACTTAGCACACGCTTAGGGACCTTAGTCGGTGTTCTGGGCTGTTTCCCTCTCGACCATGGAGCTTATCCCCCACAGTCTCACTGCCACGCTCTCACTTACCGGCATTCGGAGTTTGGCTAAGGTCAGTAACCCGGTAAGGCCCATCGCCTATCCAGTGCTCTACCTCCGGCAAGAAACACGTGACGCTGCACCTAAATGCATTTCGGGGAGAACCAGCTATCACGGAGTTTGATTGGCCTTTCACCCCTAACCACAGGTCATCCCCCAGGTTTTCAACCCTGGTGGGTTCGGTCCTCCACACGGTCTTACCCGCGCTTCAACCTGCCCATGGCTAGATCACTCCGCTTCGGGTCTTGGGCATGCAACTCAAACGCCCTATTCGGACTCGCTTTCGCTACGGCTACCCCACACGGGTTAACCTCGCTACACACCGCAAACTCGCAGGCTCATTCTTCAAAAGGCACGCAGTCACGGCCCACCAGCAAGCTGATGAACGACGCTCCCACGGCTTGTAGGCACACGGTTTCAGGTACTATTTCACTCCGCTCCCGCGGTACTTTTCACCATTCCCTCACGGTACTATCCGCTATCGGTCACCAGGGAATATTTAGGCTTAGCGGGTGGTCCCGCCAGATTCACACGGGATTTCTCGGGCCCCGTGCTACTTGGGAGATGAGCAAGCAAGCCGTACAGATTTCGTCTACGGGGGTCTTACCCTCTACGCCGGACCTTTCGCATGTCCTTCGACTACCCATACGGTTTCTGACTCGCCCAGCCGCCGGCAGACGACTGAAGCTCATTCCCACAACCCCGCAATGGCAACCCCTGCCGGGTCTCACACCAAAACGGTTTAGCCTCATCCAGTTTCGCTCGCCACTACTCCCGGAATCACGGTTGTTTTCTCTTCCTGCGGGTACTGAGATGTTTCACTTCCCCGCGTTCCCTCCACACTGCCTATGTGTTCAGCAGCGGGTGACAGCCCATGACGACTGCCGGGTTTCCCCATTCGGAAACCCCCGGATCAAAGCCTGGTTGACGGCTCCCCGGGGACTATCGTGGCCTCCCACGTCCTTCATCGGTTCCTGGTGCCAAGGCATCCACCGTGCGCCCTTAAAAACTTGGCCACAGATGCTCGCGTCCACTGTGCAGTTCTCAAACAACGACCAGTCACACACCCTCAACAACCCGAACCGGGCTGCCTCAAGTGAGGCCGGCAACCACTGAGACAACGGTTACCCGTTCCCTCAGGACCCAACAACGTGCCCGACACAGTCAATCCCGGAAGCGTTCCACGCCGAAGCAGTACTAGCAGTCCGATCTCTTCCTGTGCCGAATAGTCAACGTTCCACCCATGAGCGAGCACTCCGGGACATTCGCCCGAAGCTGCTATGTGCTCCTTAGAAAGGAGGTGATCCAGCCGCACCTTCCGGTACGGCTACCTTGTTACGACTTCGTCCCAATCGCTGGTCCCACCTTCGACGGCTCCTCCCCTTACGGGTTAGGCCACCGGCTTCGGGTGTTACCGACTTTCGTGACGTGACGGGCGGTGTGTACAAGGCCCGGGAACGTATTCACCGCAGCATGCTGATCTGCGATTACTAGCAACTCCAACTTCATGGGGTCGAGTTGCAGACCCCAATCCGAACTGAGGCCGGCTTTTTGGGATTCGCTCCGCCTCACGGCATCGCAGCCCTTTGTACCGACCATTGTAGCACGTGTGCAGCCCAAGACATAAGGGGCATGATGATTTGACGTCGTCCCCACCTTCCTCCGAGTTGACCCCGGCAGTCTCCTGTGAGTCCCCATCACCCCGAAAGGCATGCTGGCAACACAGAACAAGGGTTGCGCTCGTTGCGGGACTTAACCCAACATCTCACGACACGAGCTGACGACAACCATGCACCACCTGTATACCGACCACAAGGGGGCACCTGTCTCCAGGTGTTTCCGGCATATGTCAAGCCTTGGTAAGGTTCTTCGCGTTGCGTCGAATTAAGCCACATGCTCCGCTGCTTGTGCGGGCCCCCGTCAATTCCTTTGAGTTTTAGCCTTGCGGCCGTACTCCCCAGGCGGGGAACTTAATGCGTTAGCTGCGGCACCGACGACGTGGAATGTCGCCAACACCTAGTTCCCAACGTTTACGGCGTGGACTACCAGGGTATCTAATCCTGTTCGCTCCCCACGCTTTCGCTCCTCAGCGTCAGTAATGGCCCAGAGATCCGCCTTCGCCACCGGTGTTCCTCCTGATATCTGCGCATTTCACCGCTACACCAGGAATTCCGATCTCCCCTACCACACTCTAGCCTGCCCGTATCGAATGCAGACCCGGGGTTAAGCCCCGGGCTTTCACATCCGACGCGACAGGCCGCCTACGAGCTCTTTACGCCCAATAATTCCGGACAACGCTCGCACCCTACGTATTACCGCGGCTGCTGGCACGTAGTTAGCCGGTGCTTCTTCTGCAGGTACCGTCACTTGCGCTTCTTCCCTGCTGAAAGAGGTTTACAACCCGAAGGCCGTCATCCCTCACGCGGCGTCGCTGCATCAGGCTTGCGCCCATTGTGCAATATTCCCCACTGCTGCCTCCCGTAGGAGTCTGGGCCGTGTCTCAGTCCCAGTGTGGCCGGTCGCCCTCTCAGGCCGGCTACCCGTCGTCGCCTTGGTAGGCCATTACCCCACCAACAAGCTGATAGGCCGCGGGCTCATCCTGCACCGCCGGAGCTTTCCACCCGAGAGCATGCGCTCCCGGGTCATATCCGGTATTAGACCCCGTTTCCAGGGCTTGTCCCAGAGTGCAGGGCAGATTGCCCACGTGTTACTCACCCGTTCGCCACTGATCCACCCCGAAGGGCTTCACCGTTCGACTTGCATGTGTTAAGCACGCCGCCAGCGTTCGTCCTGAGCCAGGATCAAACTCTCCGTGAATGTCTACCCGTAATCGGGCGGCACTCGCGTTGAGCGGCACGGCAACCACCGGAATAGGGTGATCCCGCGCACTGCGTCCTCGCTAGTGTTATTTCAAAAGGAATCTCCAACCCCAGGAAACCTGAGGCCGGGGATGTCAACATATCTGGCGTTGACTTTTGGCACGCTGTTGAGTTCTCAAGGAACGGACGCTTCCTTCGGACCGCCTTCCAGCGGACCCTCCGGGCTTCGTTCTTTCGTGTTCCCAGCTTATCAGATGATTTCCGCTCCGTTTCCGGGGCTTCGTTCATCCAACTCGCCGGTGTCTTCCGGGGTTTGACGCCCCGTCCGACGTTCCAAACTCTAGCCGATCCCCGCTCCGAGAAGCGAATCCAGCCGCAATCCGATAAAATGAACACGCCGAATAACGCCGAGCCGCTGAGCGTAAAAACGCATAAACGACCCAGCCCGAGCCGGGAAGTGGTGTTTCAAGGGATTGGCTGCCCCGGGACCGTCCGCGCCGACGCGTGTCCGGTGCTCCCTGCCAGGCAGCTCGAAGAACTCTACGCGATACGACGGCCGGATGCAAACGATGTGCAAAGCGGCCGGCCGGGCCCCGGCGAGAGGGGCCCGGCCGGCACGCGGGCGGGGCTGCGGGATCAGCGGGATCAGCTGTTGGTCGGGAAGCCCAGGTTGATGCCGCCGTGCGACGGGTCCAGCCAGCGCTGGGTCACGGCCTTGCCGCGGGTGAAGAACTGCACGCCGTCCGGGCCGTACGCGTGGGCGTCGCCGAACAGCGAGGCCTTCCAGCCGCCGAAGGAGTAGTAGGCGACCGGCACCGGGATCGGCACGTTGATGCCGACCATGCCGACCTCCACCTCGAACTGGAAGCGCCGGGCGGCGCCGCCGTCGTTGGTGAAGAGGGCGGTGCCGTTGCCGTACGGGTTGGCGTTGATGAGCGCCAGGCCCTCGTCGTAGGAGGAGACGCGCACCACGGAAAGGACCGGGCCGAAGATCTCGTCGTTGTAGACGGACATGCCGGGCTTGACGTGGTCGAACAGCGTGGGGCCGAGCCAGAAGCCGTCGGCGGTCGGGGTGCCGTCCCTGTCTTCGGCGGTGATCGGGTGCTTGCGGCCGTCCACGGCGAGCTCGGCGCCGTCGGCGACACCGGACTCCACGTAGGAGGTGACCTTGTCGCGGTGCTGGCCGGTGACCAGCGGGCCCATCTCGGAGTCGCCGTTGCAGCCGGGGCCGACCTTCAGGGTGGCGATCCGCTGCTTGATCTTCTCGACCAGCTCGTCGCCGATCGGGTCGACCGCGACCAGGACGGACACCGCCATGCAGCGCTCGCCGGCCGCGCCGAAGCCGGCGTTGACGGCGGCGTCGGCGGCCAGGTCGAGGTCGGCGTCGGGCAGGACCAGCATGTGGTTCTTGGCGCCGCCGAGGGCCTGCACGCGCTTGCCGTAGCGGGTGCCGGTCTCGTAGACGTAGCGGGCGATCGGGGTGGAGCCGACGAAGCTGACGGACTTGATGTCCGGGTGCTCCAGCAGGCGGTCGACGGCGACCTTGTCGCCGTGGACGACGTTGAAGACGCCGTCCGGCAGGCCGGCCTCCTTCCACAGCTCGGCGAGGAAGTTGGCGGCGGACGGGTCCTTCTCCGAGGGCTTCACCACGACGGTGTTGCCGGCCGCGATGGCGATCGGGAAGAACCACATCGGCACCATGGCCGGGAAGTTGAACGGCGAGATGATCGCGACCGGGCCGAGCGGCTGGCGGATCGAGTAGACGTCGATGCCGGTGGAGGCCTGCTCGGTGAAGCCGCCCTTGATGAGCTGCGGGATGCCGCAGGCGTACTCCACGACCTCCAGGCCGCGGGCGATCTCGCCGAGGGCGTCGGAGTGCACCTTGCCGTGCTCCGCCACGATGATCGAGGCCAGCTCCTCACGGCGGGCGTTCAGCAGCTCGCGGAAGGCGAAGAGCACCGTCGACCGCTTGGCGACCGAGGCGGTGCGCCACTCGGTGAACGCCGAGGCGGCGGCGGCGACGGCCTGGTCGACCTCGGCGATCCCGGCGAAGTCGACCTGACCGGCGACCTGGCCGGTGGCCGGGTCGAAGACGTCGCCGCGGCGGGGCGCCGCACCGGCGGTGGCGACCGGCTTGCCGGCGATCCAGTGAATGATGTGCTTGCTCAAGTCCGTCTGCCTCCGAAGTCCCGGGCGGCGTCCTGCCACCGGTCCGGTCTGGCGCCGCCCGCGAGTGGGCCGGGCGACGGGAATTCACGGGGCTACCGCGCTCTCGTCTCCAGTCTGGTGGCCGACCGAGCCGGGCTCAACGAACAGGCTGACGGGGATCCTGGATTCAGCCTTACAGGTCGTCCGGTCACTACTCCGAACGGGTGCGCGCCAGGCGGGATCAAGGCCATCGAGGCACCGAGGCCGCCGGGGCACCGAGGCCGTCGAGGCACCGAGGCCGTCGAGGTACCGAGGCCATCGAAGCACCGAGGCCGCTCAGGCCTCCTCGTCCTCCAGGTACGGATCGTGCAGCCCGTCCGCCGCCTCCTGGGTCTCCAGCAGGTCCAGCCTCAGGTCCTGCGCCCACGCCAGCGCCCACCGCTTCAGCCCGTCCACCGCCCCGGCCGGGACGCCCCGGGCACGGAACCGTCCGTCTGCCGCCTCGGCGAGCGTCTCCAGCCGGTCGGCGAGCGCCGCGGGCTGGAAGTCCTGGTCCAACTCCCCTGCCAGGGCGAGCAGTTCGCCCTCCCGGTAGCAGCGGGTGAGGGCGTGCACGTCGATCAGGTCGCGCGGCATGCCGCGGTCCACGAGCAGCGCGGTGGCCAGCGCCGCCGCGTCCTCCAGGGCGACGACCGGCAGCACCACCGGCGGCTCGTCCGGCCCGTCCGGCCCGGGCGTGCCGAGGTCGAGCCGGACCGGCCGGTGCCCCAGCGGCTCCTTGCGCAGTTCCACCGAGTGCGACCGCCCGCCCAGTGCCAGCCGGACGACCAGCTGTTCCAGCCGCGGCGTGCCCGGCCGCTCGGCGACTCCGCCGCCCGCCGCCCGGTAGGCCTCGCCCAGTGCCTCGGCCACCTCCGGCAGGTCGGCCCCGCCGGTCGCCAGGGTGAGCCCGTCCTGGGCGCAGGCCGCGACGCCGTGGGCGCGCAGCGCGTGCCCGCCGGCCAGGGCGAGGCCGTACCGGTCGCAGACCGGCGCGGCCACGGCGGCGAGGCGCAGCTGCGCGCGGCCCGGTCGCAGGGACGCGTCGACGGTGTGCGGGGCGGTGGTCACACCTCCAGTCTGACGCGACCGCCCGCTCCGCGCGCCACCGCCGGCCCCTCAGGGACGAGTCGCCCGCCTCACCACCCGCTGAGCTCCGCCGCGGCCTCGTGCAGGGCGAGCTCCAGCAGCACCGGGTCGTTGAGCCGCCCGGAGCCGTCGGGCGGGACCAGCCAGCGCACCCCCCGACTGCTGCGCTCGGGGTGCGGGACGACGATCCAGGTGCCCTCCCCCGCGCCGCGCACGCCGGTGCCGACCCAGCGCGCGGCGGTGCCGACCGGCACCAGGAAGTTGACGTGCTCCTCGCCGAAGTCGGTGAGCGCCGGGCCGCGGGAGCCGGTGTCCAGGATCTCCAGCGCCGGGCGCCCGAGCCGTCCGGGGACGGAGAGGACGTCCCAGCGGCGGCCGGCCGGTAGCAGCATCAGGCCCAGCCGGGTGCGCTCCCACTGTTCCCGGAAGGATTCCGGGTCCGGTGCCACCTGGGCGAGCCAGTGCAGTCCGGTGCTCTCCATGTCTGTCCCCGCTTCTTGCCGTTCGTCCTGTTGGGGCGCGGCGGGAAAGGCGAGACCCGCCGTCACCAAGGAGAGGCGGACGGCGGGTCCCTCTTACACGGGTCGCGGACGCGGGAACGAACGGATCGGCGGTCGAAAGCTGCTGCGAGCTGCCCGGAGCTGCGCCGGCCGGGGTCAGCTGCCGCCGGCCGAGGTCAGCTGTCGAAGCCCAGACCCAGCCGGTCGAGCGTGCGCAGCCACAGGTTGCGGTGGCCCCCGTTGCGGTCGGCCCGCTCCAGCGACCGGGTGGTGATCTCGATCCCGGCCCACCGCACCGGCTCGGGCGGGAACGGCAGCGGCTTGCTGCGCACCATCTCCAGCGAGGTGCGCTCGGTGCGCTCGCCCGCGAGCAGGTCGAGCATCACTTCGGCGCCGAAGCGGGTGGCGCCGACGCCGAGCCCGGTGAAGCCGACCGCGTACGCGACCTTGCCCCGGTACGCGGTGTCGAAGAACGCCGAGAACCGGCTGCAGGTGTCGATCGCCCCGCCCCAGGCGTTGGTGAAGCGCAGCCCCTCCAGCTGCGGGAAGCAGCGGAAGAAGTTGCCGGCGAGGGTGCGGAAGGTCTCCGGCCGCTGGTCGTACTCGTGCCGGACGTGGCCGCCGTAGTGGTAGACCGCGTCGTAGCCGCCCCACAGGATCCGGTTGTCGGCGGAGAGCCGGAAGTAGTGGAACTTGTTGGCGCTGTCGCCGAGCCCCTGCCGCCCGCGCCAGCCGATCGAGGCCAGCTGCTCCGCGTTGAGCGGTTCGGTCATCAGCGCGTAGTCGTACACCGGCACGATGTACGGACGGACGCGCTTGAGCAGGGACGGGAACACGTTGGTGCCGAGCGCGACCCGCCGGGCGAAGACCCGCCCGTACGGGGTGCGGGCGGCCATGCCGCTGCCGTGCTCCCGCAGGTCGGTGGCCCGGGTGTGCTCGAAGATCCGCACGCCCAGGCGCACGCAGGCGTCCTTGAGGCCCCAGGCGAGTTTGGCGGGGTGGACCATGGCCACGCCCTCCTTGTCCCAGAGGCCGCCGAGGAAGGTCGGCGAGTTCACCTCGGCGCGCAGCTGGTCGGCGTCCAGGACGGTGATGTCGAGGCCGTACCGGGCGACGGCTTCGGCGACCTCGTGCAGTTCCTCGACCTGGTGCGGCTGGGTGGCCACGTCGATCTCCCCGGTGCGCTCCCATTCGGCGTCGATGCCGTGGCGCTTCAGGGTCTCCTCGATGGCGTCGAGGTTGGCCGCGCCGAGGCGTTCCAGCTGGGCGAGTTCGGAGGGCCAGCGTTCCAGGCCGTTGCCGAAGCCGTGGGTGAGGCTGGCCGCGCAGAATCCGCCGTTGCGCCCGGAGGCGGCCCACCCGACCTCGTTGCCCTCGACCAGCACGACGTCCAGGGCGGGGTCGCGTTCCTTGGCGATGAGGGCGGTCCACAGGCCGGAGTAGCCGCCGCCGACGACCAGCAGGTCGCAGGTGGTGTCGCCCACCAGGGCGGGGAGTGCCGCCGGCCGGCCCGGGTCCTCCAGCCAGAAGGGGGTGGGCCTGGCGTCACTGAGTGCGCGCGCGGAGTCCATGCATTATCAGCCACTTTCCACGGATAGATGACGTTACGAGCCACCGCTGACCGACCGTACGTCAGGCGGTGGCCTTCCTGCGGTTGCCGAGCCACTGGCCGGCGACGGTCAGTGCGACGGCGGCGAGGAACATCGCGGTGCCGATGACGTTCACCTGCACCGGGATGCCGCGTTGCGAGGCGCCCCAGACGAACATCGGGAAGGTGACGGTGGTCGGGCCCGAGTTGAACTGGGTGATGATGAAGTCGTCGAAGGAGAGCGCGAAGCTGAGCAGTGCGCCCGCCGCGATGCCGGGGGCGGCCAGCGGCAGGGTGACCTTGAGGAAGGTCTGGGTGGGGGTCGCGTACAGGTCCTGGGCGGCCTGTTCGAGCCTCGGGTCCATGCTCGTCACGCGCGCCTTGACGGCCGTCACCACGAAGCTGAGGCAGAACATGATGTGCGCGATCAGGATGGTGGTGAAGCCGAACGGGATGCGCATGTTGAGGAAGAGCGTCCCGAGCGAGGCTGCCATGACCACCTCGGGCATGGCCATCGGCAGGAAGATCATCGCGGTGGTGGCCGAGCGGCCGCGGAAGCGGTGGCGGGCCAGTGCGAAGGCGACCATGGTGCCGAGCACGGTGGCGCCGATGGTGGCGAACACCGCGATCTGCAGGCTGAGCGAGAGCGACTGGCACATGTCGGCCACGCCGCAGGGGTTGGTCCAGGCGTCGGTGGAGAACTCGTTCCACTCGTAGTTGAACTTGCCCACCGGCTTGTTGAACGAGAAGGCGAGCACGACCAGGTTGGGCAGCACCAGGTAGGCGAGGGCCAGCAGGCCGGCCAGCACCACGAGGTGGGCGCGGATCCACTTGACGATGCGGGACATCAGACCAGTTCCTCCGTCCCGGCCTTGCGCATGTAGACCGTCACCATGGCCAGGATCAGGGCCATCAGGATGAAGCTCAGCGCAGCTGCCGTGGGGTAGTCGAGCACGTTCAGGAACTGCTTCTGGATGCCGTTGCCGACCATCTGCTCGCTCGGCGAGCCCAGCAGCTGGGCGTTGATGTAGTCGCCGGAGGCCGGGATGAAGGTCAGCAGGGTGCCCGCGACCACGCCCGGCAGCGAGATCGGGAAGGTGACCTTGCGGAAGGTGGTGAACGGGCGGGCGTAGAGGTCGCCGGCCGCCTCGTGCAGGCGGGGGTCGATCCGCTCCAGCGAGGTGTACAGCGGCAGGATCATGAACGGCAGGAAGTTGTACGTCAGTCCGCAGACCACCGCGAGCGGGGTGGCCAGCACCCGGTCGCCGTCGGTGAGGCCGACCAGGTTGGTGAGGTCCAGGACGTGCAGCGCGTTCAGCGCGCCGACCACCGGACCGCCGTCGGACAGGATGGTCTTCCAGGCCAGCGTGCGGATCAGGAAGCTGGTGAAGAACGGCGCGATGACCAGGATCAGGATGACGTTGCGCCAGCGCTTGTTCGCCTTGAAGGCGATCGTGTACGCGAGCGGATAACCGACGGCCAGGCAGAGCACGGTGGCAACGGCGGCGTAGGAGAACGAGCGGACGAAGTGCCACTTGTACTCGACCAGGGCGTCCCAGTAGGTCGAGAGGTGCCAGGTGACCTTGAAGCCCTCTTCGAGCGAACCGGTCTGCAGCGAGGTGGACGCCTGGTAGATCATCGGAACGGCGAAGAAGACGACCAGCCAGGCGATGCCGGGCAGCAGCAGCCAGTACGGAGTGAGCTTGCGCTTCGGCTTCCGCTCCGCCGGTGCCAACGGGATGACCTGCGGCGGCGCGGCCGGGGTGGCGGCGGTCATGCGGCCTCCTCCACGGTGCCCGCGTCGATCGCCTGCGAGGCGTCGAGGGCGAAGGAGTGCGCCGGGTTCCAGTGCAGCCGGACGGCGGCGCCGGGGACGATCCGGGCGTCGCGTTCCATGTTCTGCTCGAAGACGCTGACCTCCTGGCCGCCCTCGGTGCGCACCACGTACTGGGTGGAGACGCCGATGAAGCTGGAGTCGAGGACGGTGCCGGCGAGTTGGTTGCGGCCGTCGGCGACCTCCTCGGAGGCGTGCGTGATGGTGATCTTCTCCGGGCGCACGCCCAGGTGGACGCGCTTGGCGTCGGTGGCGCAGCGGGCCTTCGGCACGGTGAGCCGGGCGCCGGCCGCGCTGAGCAGCAGGTCGCCGCCCGCGGTGCCGGTGACCTCGGCGGGCAGCAGGTTGGACTGGCCGAGGAAGTTGGCCACGAAGGTGGTGGCGGGGTTCTCGTACAGCTCGGCGGGGGCGCCCAGTTGCTCGACCCGGCCGCCGTTCATCACCGCGATGGTGTCGGCCATGGTCATGGCCTCCTCCTGGTCGTGGGTGACGTGCACGAAGGTGATGCCGACCTCGGTCTGGATCCGCTTGAGCTCCAGCTGCATCTGGCGGCGGAGCTTGAGGTCGAGCGCGCCGAGCGGCTCGTCCAGGAGCAGCACCTGCGGGTGGTTGATCAGCGCGCGGGCGACGGCGACGCGCTGCTGCTGGCCGCCGGAGAGCTGGTGGGGCTTGCGCCGGGCGTACTGGCCGAGTTCGACCAGTTCCAGCATGTCGTCGACCTGCTTCTTGACGTCCTTCTTGCCGCGCCGGCGCAGCCCGAAGGCGACGTTCTCGAAGATGTCGAGGTGCGGGAAGAGCGCGTAGCTCTGGAAGACGGTGTTCACCGGCCGCTTGTACGGGGGCAGGGCGGTGACGTCCTGGCCGCCGATCAGGACGGTGCCGCTGGTGGGCTCCTCCAGGCCGGCGATCATGCGCAGGGTGGTGGTCTTGCCGCAGCCGGAGGCGCCGAGCAGGGCGAAGAAGGAGCCCTGGGGGACGGTCAGGTCGAGCGGGTGGACGGCGGTGAAGGAGCCGTAGGTCTTGCCTATGCCGGTGAGCCGGACGTCGCCGCCGGCGGCCGCGTCTCGCTGCTGGTCTGTCATGGGGTGGTGTCTTCCTGGGTCTCTGCGGTTCTGCCGGGACGGGGGGTCAGGCGCCGATGAGCTTGGAGAACTTCTGCTCGAAGTCGCTCTCCTCGCTCTCGGTGAGGGTGCGGAACACGTGCGCCTTGGCCGCCATCTCGGGGGTGGGTACGACCAGCGGGTTGGCCGCGGTGTCCGGGGCGAGGGCGGCGAGCTCGTCCTTCATCCCCGTGACGGCGGAGACGTAGCCGATGCCCGCGACCAGCTGCGCCGCGATCTTCGGCTGATAGTAGAAGTCGATCAGCTTTTCCGCGTTCGTCTTGTGCTGCGCCTTGGCCGGAACCAGCAGGTTGTCGGTCGAGGCGATGAACCCCTGCTCCGGGACGACGAACTCGATGTCCGGGTTGTCGGCGCGCAGTTGGATCAGGTCGCCACCCCAGGCGACGCAGGCCGCGATGTCGCCGGAGGACAGCTCCTGGCCGTAGTCGTTGCCGGTGAAGCGGCGGATCTGCTTGCTGTCGACGGCCTTCTGCACCCGGGCGATCGCGGCGTCGAAGTCGTCGGCGGTGAACTTCGCCGGGTCCTTGCCCATGTCCAGCAGGACCATCCCGATGCTGTCGCGCATCTCGGAGAGGAAGGTGACCCGGCCCTTGAGCTCGGGGTCGTCCAGCAGCTGGGAGACGCTGGTGACCTCCCTCCCCTTGGTCGCCTTCTTGTTGTACGCGACGACGACCTGGATGCCGGCCCACGGGTAGGAGTAGAGCCGGCCCGGATCCCAGTCGGGGGCGCGGAAGCGGGCCTCGACGTTGGTGATCGCGGTGGTGACGTTCGCCGGGTTGAGCTTCTGCACCCAGCCGAGCCGGATCAGCCGGGCGGCCATCCAGTCGGTGAGCACCATCAGGTCGCGGCCGGTGTCCTCGCCGGAGGCGAGCTGCGGCTTGATCTTGCCGAAGAACTCGACGTTGTCGTTGACGTCCTCGGTGTACTTGACCTTGATCCCGGTGGCCTGGGTGAAGGCGTCCAGGGTACCGTGCTTCTCCTTGTCCTTCTCGTCGGTGTCCACGTACAGCGGCCAGTTGGAGAAGCTGACTTCCTTCTCCGTGCCCGAGAGGTCCTTGGCGGCGTTCGCGGTGGCGTCGCCGGTCGCCCGGGGCGCCGCCGGGATGCCGCAGGCGGCCAGGGTGCCCGCTCCGGCGGTCAGCGCGGCGGCGCGCAGCAGGGTGCGGCGCCCGAGTGCGGCCCGGCCGCTGGTCAGGCTGCGTTCCCAGGCCCTGCGGACCGGTTCGGGCAGACCGTCGGTGAGCTCGTTGAACGCCTTGAACGTCATGGAACGGGCCTCCTGGGGAGGGAGAGGGGGCGCGTGGGGGGGGCGCCCCGGTCCGGGGGGTTATCTGTCTCCGAAGACGGTGCGGTGCCAGTCCTTGCGGGCCACCGCGGTGGTGTCGAACATGACGTGTTTGACCTGGGTGTACTCGTCCAGCGAGTACTGGGACATGTCCTTGCCGTAGCCGGACGCCTTGTAGCCGCCGTGCGGCATCTCGCTGATGATCGGGATGTGGTCGTTGACCCAGACGCACCCGGCGGCGAGCTCCCGGGTGGCGCGCAGCGAGCGGTGCACGTTGCCCGTCCAGGCGGAGGCGGCCAGGCCGTACGGGGTGTCGTTGGCCAGCCGCAGGCCCTCGTCGTCGCCGTCGAAGGGCAGCACGACCAGCACCGGGCCGAAGATCTCGCCCTGGACGACCTCGCTGTCCTGGGCCGCGCCGGTGATCAGGGTCGGCGGGTAGTACGCGCCCCGGGTGAGGTCGGTGCCGTCGTGGCCCTTCGCCGGCGCGCGGCCGCCGGTGACCACGGTGGCGTACGAGCGGGCGCGCTCCACGAAGCCGGCCACCCGGTCCCGGTGGGTGTACGAGACCAGCGGGCCGAGGTCGGTGTGCGGGTTCAGCGGGTCGCCGATCCGGATCGCCGCGAACAGCTCGGCCACCCCGGCCACGAACGCGTCGTACAGCGGGCGCTGGACGTACGCGCGGGTCGCGGCCGTGCAGTCCTGGCCGCCGTTGATCAGCGAGGCGGCGACCGCGCCGTGCACGGCGGCGTCCAGGTCGGCGTCGTCGAAGACCACGAACGGGGCCTTGCCGCCGAGCTCCAGGTGGGTGCGCTTGACGCTCGCAGTGGCGAGTTCGGCGACCCGCCTGCCGACCGCGGTGGAGCCGGTGAAGGACACCATCGCGACGTCCGGGTGTCCGACCAGGTGCTCGCCGGCGGTGCGCCCGGCGCCGGTGACCACGTTGACCACGCCGTCCGGGATGCCCGCCGCGGTGCACGCCGAAGCGAACATCAGCGAGGTCAGCGGAGTCAGCTCGGCCGGCTTGAGCACGATGGTGTTGCCCGCCGCGATCGCCGGGAGGATCTTCCAGGCGGCCATCTGCAGCGGGTAGTTCCACGGCGAGATCGAGCCGACCACGCCGATCGCCTCGCGCCGGACGTAGGAGGTGTGGTCGCCGGAGTACTCGCCGGCCGCCTTGCCCTCCAGGTTGCGGGCGGCGCCGGCGAAGAACGCGGCGTTGTCGATGGTGCCGGGCACGTCGAACTCGGTGGCGAGCTTGACCGGCTTGCCGGTCTGCGCGGTCTCCACCCGGGCGAGCTCCCCGGAGGCCTCGGTCAGCACCGCGGCCAGCCGGGTCAGCGCCTCGGAACGCGCACCGGGGGTGGCCGAGGACCAGCCCGGCAGGGCGGCCCTTGCCGCTGCGACGGCCGCGTCGACGTCCTCGGTGGTGGCCAGGGAGACCTGCTCGACCACGCTGCCGTCGGCGGGGTTGACGACCTGGAAGGCCTCGCCGCCGCCCCGGGTCCGGCGGCCCGCGATGTGCTGCGCGCCTGCGCCGAAGTCGGTCAGGTCCATCTGGTTCCTCCAAGTGCCGGTGGTACGACTGCGCAGGGCCGTAGCGCGCTTCCGCGGTAGCGGAGTCCGCCGTGTCGATCACTGGGGGTTGCGCGATCCTGACAGCCCGGCGGGGTTCCTAGCAAGGGATTCCGCGGTTGCTTTCCGGTCACGCGACGGATTCCTGTGCAGGATCGGTTTTCCGCCACGGCTGACCCGCTGACCATGCCCGTTGCCGCCGGGGCGTGACAAGGGTCACTGCGGCAATCTCGGTACGAAGCGCCTTACAGGGTGCAAGGGTGCGGGCAGGGCAACAGGTCGTCGCGGCGATGGATGATTCACCTGACACCCTGAATAGCCCGAACCCTGGATAGCCCGAACCCACACGGTCCTGGAGGCCCGCGATGCTCCCCACCGTCGCCCGCGTACTCGACCTGGAGGTGATGCGGCGCGGCCTGCCCCAGGTCGTGGCCGGCGCCGACCACCTGGAGCGCCCGGTCCGCTGGGTCCACGTCAGCGAGCTGCCCGACGTCGCCGGAATGCTCCGCGGCGGCGAGCTGGTGCTGACCACCGGCATCGCGCTGCCCGAGGACCGCGAGGGCCTGGCCCGCTACGTCCGCGAGCTGGACGAGGTCGGGGTCGCCGGCCTGGTCGTCGAGTTCGGGCGGCGCTACTTCGACGCGCTCCCCCGCGCCCTGGTCAACGCCGCCGAGCAACGCGGGCTGCCGCTGATCACGCTCCGCCGCGAACTGCGCTTCGTCGCCGTCACCGAGGCCGTGCACGCCCTGGTGGTCAACGCCCAGCTGGAGCAGCTGCGCATCTCCGAGTCCGTGCACCAGGTGTTCAACGAGCTGGTGGTGGAGGGCGCCGAGCCGCCCGAGGTGATCCGGCAGGTCGCCCGGATGGCGGGCGCGCCGGTCGTCCTGGAGAACCTGGCGCACCAGGTGCTGGCCCACGACACCGCCGGACGCCCGGAGGCCGAGGTACTGGAGGACTGGGAGCGCCGCTCGCGCGGGGTGCGCCCGTCCGGCCGCACCGGGCACGACCCGCGCAGCGGCTGGCTGGTCACCACCGTCGGCGCCCGCGGCCAGGACTGGGGCCGGCTGGTGCTGGTCCAGGAGCCCGGCCCGCTGCCCGAGGGCGAGACCCACCCGCACGCCATGCTCCTGGAACGCGGCGCCTCCGCGCTGGCGCTCAACCGGCTGGTGGTCCGCGACCGGGAGTCCCTGGAGCGGCAGACCCACCGCACCCTGCTCTCCGGCATCCTCACCCACGCCCTGACCGTCTCCGAGGCGGCGCTGCGCGCCCAGGCGCTCGGCGTCCCGCTGGAGGGCCGACGGCTGGTCGGCGTGGTGCTGCGCCAGCGGCGCGGGCCGATCCCGGCCGCGCTGGAGGCACAGGCCCGGCTGCGCGACTTCACCGAGCTGGCCGCGGGCGCGGCCCGGGCCGCCCGGCTCTCCGCCCTGGTCGGCGCGCTGGACGACGAGGCCGTCGGCCTGTTGATCTCGCTCGGCGCCCAGCAGGAGGAGCACGCCTCGCTGGACGCCTTCTCGGCCACCCTGCGCCGGATGTCGGCCGAGGCCGGCCGGGAGGGCGGCGACCCGGCCGCCCCGGTGGTCGCGGTCGGCTCCTCGGTCGGATCGGTCCGCGACGCCCGGCGCACCCTGCTGGAGGCCACCCAGGTCGCCGACGCCGCGCTGCACGACGTGCCCGGCGGCGGCCGCACCTCCTCCTACTACCGGCTGCCGGACGTCCGGCTGCGCGGCCTGCTCCACCTGCTGCGCGACGACGCCCGGCTGCAGACCTACGTGGAGCGAGAGCTGGGCCCGCTGCTGGCCCACGACGCCGAGCACAACGGCCAGTTGGTGCAGATGCTGCGGATCTACCTGGAGCAGGGCCGGAACAAGTCGGCCGCGGCGGACGCCGCCCACCTGTCCCGGCCGTCCTTCTACGACCGGCTGCACAAGGTCGAGCGGATCCTCGGCGTGGACCTGGACCAGGTGGAGTCCTGCCTGTCCTTGCACGTGGCGCTGCTCGCCCTGGACGCCGTCCGCCGCTGAGCCCAGGGGGCCGCGCTCCGGTTGCCGTCACACCCCGGCGGATCACACCCCGCGGATCACAACACGGCGGATCACACCCCGGTGATGCGCCCCCAGACCTTGTGCAGCTGCGGCCGCTCGGCCGAGGTGACGTCGCGCATGGTGTGCAGCCGGGCCCGCATCTCCTCGGTCGGGAACACCAGCGGGTTCTCGGCGAGTTCGGCCTTCTCCTTGTCGCCGCTGGCCGCCAGCACCTCGCGGGCGGCCGGCACCGGACAGATGTACTGGACGAACGCGGCGAGTTCGGCGGCCACTTCGGGCTGGTAGTAGTAGTCGATCAGCGCCTCGGCGTTGCGCTTGTGGACGGCCCGGTTGGGGATCATCAGGCTCTCCGCCCACAGTTCGCCGCCCTCCTCGGGCACCACGAACTCGATGTCCGGGTTCTCGGCGGTGAGTTGGACGGCGTCGCCGGAGTAGGCCTGGCAGGCGAGGGCCGCCCCGGAGGCGAGGTCGCTGGTGTAGTCGTTGCCGGTGAAGCGGCGGACGTGGCCGGTGTCGACCATCTTCTGCACCAGGTCCATCGCCTTGTCCGCGTCGTCCCCGGTGAACCTGGCGAGGTCCGCGCCCTGGGAGAGCATCAGCAGCCCGAGCGCCTCGTCCAGCCCGGCGAACAGCGTGACCCGGCCCTTGAGTTCAGGCGCCCACAGGTCGGCGGTGGACTTGATCTCCCGGCCGAGCGCCTTGCGGTTGTAGGCGATGCCGGTGATCCCGGACTGCCAGGGCACGCTGCGCCGGCGCCCGGGGTCGAAGGCCGGGTCGGCGAGCTGCGGGTCCAGGTTGGCGGTCACGTGGGGCAGGTTGGCCCGGTCCATGGCCTGCACCCAGCCGAGCGAGACGTACCGCCCGGCCATCCAGTCGCTGACCACCATCAGGTCCCGGCCGGGGTCGGCGCCCTGGGTGAGCACCGGGCTGATCTTGCCGAAGAACTCGTCGTTGTCGTTGATGTCCTCGGTGTAGGTGACCGCGATCCCGGTGCTGGCGCTGAAGGCGTCCAGGGTCGGTCGGCCGCCCTGGTCGTCGGTGTCGATGTACTGCGTCCAGTTGGAGAAGGCGAGCCTCCGGTCGCTCTCCGAACGGTCCGGTGCCGAGCGGCGGTCCTCGGGGACGTACGCGGACGGGATCCCGCAGCCGGTCAGTGTGCCGGCACCGAGCAGCGCCGCCCCGCCGAGCACGGAACGTCGGCGCACAGTACGGGAGTCGGACGAACGGCGGGTCAGGGTGGAGCTGGACATGGGGAGCCTTCCGGAGCGTGGGACGGCCCCGGCACGCGCGGGCGCCGGGGCCGTCCTGGGAGGTACGTCAGACAGTGTGCGCGTCGGTGAGCGACAGCACCTCGTCCAGCACCGCGAGGCCGGTCTTGGCCTCCTCCTCGGTGACGGTGCACGGCGGGACGACGTGGAAGCGGTTCATGTTGACGAACGGCCAGAGCCCGCGCTGCTTGCAGGCCGCGGCCAGCTCGGCCATCGGTGCGTTGGCGGCGCCGGCGGCGTTGTACGGCACCAGCGGCTCGCGGGTCTCCCGGTCCTTCACCAGGTCGAGCGCCCAGAACACGCCGAGGCCGCGGACCTCGCCGATCGAGGGGTGCCGCTCGGCCAGCTCGCGCAGCCCGGGGCCGAGCACCGTCTCGCCGATGTGCTTGGCGTTCTCGACGATGCCCTCCTCCGCCATGGCGTTGATGGTGGCCACCGCCGAGGCACAGGCCAGCGGGTGGCCGGAGTAGGTGAGCCCGCCGGGGAACGGCCGCTCGGCGAAGGTGGCAGCGATCTCGGCGCTGATCGCCACGCCGCCCAGCGGCACGTAACCGGAGTTGACGCCCTTGGCGAAGGTGAGCAGGTCCGGGGTGACGCCCCAGTGGTCGGCGGCGAACCACTCGCCGGTGCGGCCGAAGCCCGCCATCACCTCGTCGAGGATGAACACGATGCCGTACCGGTCGCAGATCTCCCGCACCCCGGCCAGGTAGCCCGGCGGCGGGACCAGGATGCCCGCGGTGCCGACCACGGTCTCCAGGATGACCGCCGCGACGGTGCCCGGCCCCTCGAACGCGATCACCTCCTCCAGGTGCCGCAGCGCGCGCTCGCACTCCTGCGCCTCGTTCTCGGCGTGGAAGTTGGAGCGGTAGGCGTACGGGCCCCAGAAGTGCACCACGCCGGAGACGCCGATCTCGTTGGCCCAGCGCCGCGGGTCGCCGGTCAGGGCGATCGCGTTGGCGGTGGCGCCGTGGTACGAGCGGTAGGTGGACAGGACCTTCTGCCGGCCGGTGTGCAGCCGGGCCAGCCGGATGGCGTTCTCGTTGGCCTCGGCGCCGCCGTTGGTGAAGAAGATCTTGTCCAGGTCGCCCGGGGTGCGCTCGGCGACCAGCCGGGCGGCCTCGCTGCGCGCCTCGACCGCGAAGCCGGGGGCGATGGTGCAGAGCTTCGCCGCCTGCTCCTGGATCGCGGCGACCACCTTCGGGTGCTGGTGGCCGATGTTGGTGTTGACCAGCTGCGAGGAGAAGTCGAGGTAGCGGTTGCCGTCGTAGTCCCAGAAGTACGAGCCCTCGGCGCCGGCCACCGCGAGGGGGTCGATCAGCGCCTGGGCGGACCACGAGTGGAAGACGTGCGCGCGGTCGGCGGCCTTGACCGCCTGGCCGGTGGCTGAGTCAGCGGTGGGGATGCTCATGCCGGTAAGGCTAGGGCCGGTCGTCCCCGAAGGGCAGTTTCATCTTGTCAGCCGGTCACCCGATCCGTCGACAGGATGCAAAGACACAGGGCCCGGGGCGAAAAGCCCCGGGCCCATGGTCAGTTCATACCAGCACTCAGATCGCGGTCATACCCCGCCCGACGGTCACGACCCGCTAGATCGCGGTCATACCCCGCCCGACGGTCACGACCCGCTAGATCGCGGTCATGACGTGCTTCACGCGGGTGTAGTCCTCGAAGCCGTACGACGACAGGTCCTTGCCGTAGCCGGACTTCTTGAAGCCGCCGTGCGGCATCTCGGCGACCAGCGGGATGTGGGTGTTGATCCAGACGCAGCCGAAGTCCAGGCGGCGCGACATCCGCATGGCGCGGGCGTGGTCCTTGGTCCACACCGAGGAGGCCAGCGCGAACTCGACGCCGTTGGCGTACTCGACGGCCTGGTCCTCGTCGGTGAACTTCTGCACGGTGATGACCGGGCCGAAGACCTCGTTCTGGATGATCTCGTCGTCCTGGTTCAGGCCGGAGACGACGGTCGGGGCGTAGAAGTAGCCCTTGTCGCCGACCTGGTGGCCACCGGCCTCGACCTTGGCGTGGGCGGGCAGCCGCTCGATGAAGCCGGCCACCTGCTTCAGCTGGTTGGCGTTGTTCAGCGGGCCGTACAGCACGTCCTCGTCGTCCACGCCGCCGGTCTTGGTCTCGGCCGCGGCCTTGGCCAGCGCCTCGACGAAGGCGTCGTGGATCGACTCGTGCACCAGCACGCGGGTGGCGGCCGTACAGTCCTGGCCGGCGTTGAAGTAGCCCGCCACCGAGATGCCCTCGACGGCCTCGGCGATGTCGGCGTCCTCGAAGACCACGACCGGGGCCTTGCCGCCCAGCTCCAGATGGACGCGCTTGACGTCCTTGGAGGCCGACTCGGCGACCTGGATGCCGGCCCGGACCGAACCGGTGATGGAGGCCATCGCCGGCGTCCGGTGCTCGACCATCAGCTTGCCGCTCTCGCGGTCGCCGCAGATGACGTTGAAGATGCCGGCCGGCAGCTCCAGCTCCTTGAGGACGCCGCCGATGATCTCGGCCAGCAGCACGGTGGAGGCCGGGGTGGTGTCCGAGGGCTTCAGCACGACGGTGTTGCCCGCGGCGATGGCCGGGGCGAACTTCCAGACGGCCATCATCATCGGGTAGTTCCACGGGGCGACCTGGGCGCAGACGCCGACCGGCTCGCGGCGGATGATCGAGGTCATCCCGTCCATATACTCACCGGCGGCCTTGCCCTCCAGCAGGCGGGCGGCACCGGCGAAGAACCGGATCTGGTCCACCATCGGGCCGATCTCCTCGGAGAGGGTCAGCCCGCGGGGCTTGCCGGTGTTGCGCACCTCGGCGTCGACGATCTCGTCGGCCCGGGCCTCGACCGCGTCGGCGATCTTGAGCAGCAGCTTCTGCCGGGTGCTCGGGGTGGCGTCGCGCCAGATCGGGAACGCGGCGGCGGCGGAGGCCATGGCGGCGTCCACGTCCGCGGCACCGGACAGCGGCGACGTCGCGTACACCTCGCCGGTGGTCGGGTCCACGATGTCGAGCGTGCGGCCGTCAGCCGCGTCGACGAACTCACCATTGATGTAGTTGCGCAGCGTACGAAGGTCGCTCACGGGGTCTCTCCTCGGTCTGGGCCTGCGGCATTGCAGATTCCGGCGCCATGGTACGTCGGCGGGTCCGGCGTACGAAGGGTGCCGAGTGGCCGGGCCCGAAACGGCGCGGTCCACTGGTGGCGGTACGCGCCGCATCCCGCGGGGCCGCGCGCGTACCGTGCCAGGGTAGCCGCACCACTGCCGTAATCGACAGGCCAAGTGGATGTACGCGATGAAATCCGTACGCGTTTTCCAAGATCGCGACGAAATCAGCAGCTTCCAAGCTTGCGAACGCCGAATCGATCAGGCACAGTGGCCGCGTGGCCAACCGCGACCGGAACGCCAGCGTTCCCCTCGACGCCGCCTCCAAGGCGATCATCGAGCAGCTCCAGGAGGACGGGCGCCGCCCGTACGCCGCCATCGGCAAGGCCGTCGGCCTGTCCGAGGCAGCCGTACGGCAGCGCGTCCAGAAGCTGCTCGACCAAGGCGTGATGCAGATCGTCGCCGTCACGGACCCGCTCACCGTCGGCTTCACCCGCCAGGCGATGGTCGGCATCCGGGTCGAGGGCGACATCGAGCCCGTCGCCGACGCGCTGGCCGCCCTCGACGAGGTCGACTACGTCGTCTGCACCGCAGGCTCGTTCGACCTTCTGGCCGAACTGGTCTGCGAGGACGACGAGCACCTGCTCGAACTGATCAACAAGCGCATCCGCGCCCTTCCCGGCGTGCGGAGCACCGAGAGCTTCGTTTACCTGAAGCTCCGGAAACAGACCTACACCTGGGGCACCCGATGACAGCCGACCCGGCGCAGAAGGACCTTTCCAAGACCGCCTACGACCACCTGTGGATGCACTTCACCCGCATGTCGTCGTACGAGAACTCCCCCGTGCCGACGATCGTCAAGGGCGAGGGCACCTACATCTGGGACGACAAGGGCCGGAAGTACATCGACGGCCTGGCCGGCCTGTTCGTCGTGCAGGCCGGTCACGGCCGCACCGAGCTCGCCGAGGTCGCCGCCAAGCAGGCCAAGGAACTCGCGTTCTTCCCGATCTGGAGCTACGCGCACCCCAAGGCCGTCGAGCTGGCCGAGCGCCTGGCCAACTACGCCCCGGGCGACCTGAACAAGGTCTTCTTCTCCACCGGTGGCGGCGAGGCCGTCGAGACCGCCTGGAAGCTCGCCAAGCAGTACTTCAAGCTGATCGGCAAGCCGACCAAGTACAAGGTCATCTCCCGCGCCATCGCCTACCACGGCACCCCGCAGGGCGCGCTGTCCATCACCGGCCTGCCGGGCCTGAAGGCCCCGTTCGAGCCGCTGGTGCCGGGCACCCACAAGGCCCCGAACACCAACATCTACCGCGCCCCGCACTACCTTGAGGGCCCCGACGGCACCGTCGACCCCGAGGCGTACGGCCGCTGGTGCGCCGACCAGGTCGAGGAGGCGATCCTCTTCGAGGGCCCCGAGACCGTCGCCGCCGTCTTCGTCGAGCCGGTGCAGAACGCCGGTGGCTGCTTCCCGCCGCCGCCCGGCTACTTCCAGCGCCTGCGCGAGATCTGTGACCGCCACGACGTGCTGATGGTCTCGGACGAGGTCATCTGCGCCTTCGGCCGCCTCGGCACCATGTTCGGCGCCGACAAGTTCGGCTACGTGCCGGACATGATCACCTGCGCCAAGGGCATGACCTCGGGCTACTCCCCGATCGGCGCCACGATCATCTCGGACCGCATCGCCGAGCCGTTCTACAAGGGTGACAACACCTTCCTGCACGGCTACACCTTCGCCGGCCACCCGGTCTCCTCGGCCGTGGCGCTCGCCAACCTCGACATCTTCGAGCGCGAGGGCCTCAACCAGCACGTGCTCGACAACGAGTCGCGCTTCCTGGGCACCCTGAGCAAGCTGCGCGACCTGCCGATCGTCGGCGACGTCCGCGGCAACGGCTACTTCTACGGCATCGAGCTCGTGAAGGACAAGATCACCAAGGAGTCCTTCAACGACGAGGAGACCGAGCGCGTGCTCTACGGCTTCCTCTCGAAGGCTCTCTTCGACAACGGCCTGTACTGCCGCGCCGACGACCGTGGCGACCCGGTCGTCCAGCTGGCCCCGCCGCTGATCTCCGACCAGTCGACCTTCGACGAGATCGAGCAGATCCTGCGGACCAGCCTCACCGACGCGTGGGCGAAGCTCTGATCCCCTGAGCCCTCTTCCCCACCCTCCGCCGAAGGGCGGTCCCGCTCCCGCGGGGCCGCCCTTCGGCGTTCACACCACCGTCACCGAACATCACAGTCGTACGACCAAACATGCCTGAATGCGGGTGATTTGCCCGTGATGGACCAGTGCGCCGCAACCGCGACCCGCCACGGTCGTTCTAATCTGACGACTGTCATATCCCTGCGGCCACCCAGGATGGAACCTCATGTCAGCGGCACCGCCTGACAACGACGTGCTGTGGGCCCGGGGGATCGTCAAGTCCCATCACAGCACCCCCGCCCTGCGCGGCATCTCGCTCGGCGTCCGCGAGGGCGAGGTACTCGCCGTCACCGGCCCGCGCGGCTCCGGCAAGAGCACCCTGCTCGGCTGCCTCTCCGCCCGGCTCCCGGTCGACGAGGGCGAGGTCTGGTTCAACAGCGCCCCCGTGCACACCCTCAACCGGGCCGGCCGCGAACGGCTGCGCCGCGACCGCTTCGGCTTCGTCGGCTCCGAGCCGCAGCTCGTCCCCGAACTGACGGCCCGGGAGAACGTCGCCCTGCCCCTGCTGCTCGCCGGGGCCGGCAACAAGGCCGCGTACACCGCCGCCGACGAGTGGCTGGAGCGCCTGGACGTCGGCGACTTCGCCAGGCACCGCCCCGACCGGCTGGTCCAGAGCCAGCGCCAGCGGGTCGCCGTCGCCCGCGCCCTCGCCCCGCAGCCGCCCGTCGTCTTCGCCGACGACCCCACCGCCCCGCTGCACCGCGAGGCCGCCGACCAGGTCCTGCGGATACTGACCAGCGCCGCCCGCTCGCACCAGCTCACCCTCGTCCTGGCCACCCACGACCCCGAACTCGTCCGGTTCGCGGACCGCGCCGTCGCCCTCGTCGACGGCCGGCTCACCGCCCCCGCCGCCCCCGTCCCGCGCGGGACCACCGGAGCACCCGCCGTCACGGCCACCCGCCTCTGACGACGGACGACACCGAGCCGTTGACGACACCGTGCCGCTGACGACGCCGAGCCGCTGAAAGAGTCGCCGTGTTCTATCTCCGTCTGGCCCGGGGCTACCGGGCGCCCGACCTCGGCCGCTGGCTGCTCACCACACTGGCCGCCGCCGTGGTGGCCGCCTTCCTGCTGCGCTCCCTCGGCCGGGCCATGAGCGACCCGCTCGGCGGTGCCGACCCGCTGGTCCGGCTGCTCTGGTGCCTGCCCCCGCTCGCCGCCGTCGCCTGGTTCGCCGCCGTCGCCGCCCGCTCGGTCCCCGCCCGGCGGCCCGAGCGGATCGCCGGCCTCACCGCCGCCGGGGCCGGCTCCCGCCGGATCCGGGCCCTGATCGCCGGCGAGGTCGCCCTCGCCTGCACCCTCGGCAGCGTGCTCACCCTGCTGGTCTTCCTGGTACTGCGCAACGACATCGCCGGGCCCTCACTGGCCCCCGACCTCGGCATGGGCGTCCCGCTGCCGGCCGCCGCACCGGTCACCCTGCTCGCCCTGGTCCCGCTCACCGCCGGCATCGCCGCCGCCTGCGCGGTGCCCGTCACCGAGGACCTGCCCGGCGGCCGCACCCACCACCGCACCGGCTTCGGCGTCTGGCGGATCGCGCTGCCGATCGGAGTGAGCGTGATCGGCGCGGCCCTCGAACTCATCGCGCTGCGGCCCGGAGCCCCCGCCGACGGCCGCCCGATCCACCTGCCCGCCGGGCTCGGCACCACCAGCACCGCCGCCCTCGGCGGCTGGGCGGCCGGCGCACTGGGCCTCGCCCTGCTCACCGGCCCGCTGCTGGCCTGGGCCGGACGGCTGCTCGCCCTCGGCCGGCCCACCCCGCTACGGCTGCTGGCCGGCCGCGGGCTCACCGCCCAGGCCCCCCGCCTCGGCGCGCCGCTGGCCGTCCTCACCCTGGCCGTCGCGCTGGTGCTCACCACCATCCGCTACTGGATCGGCACCCCCGGCAGCGCCGACGCCCTGCCCGCCGTCGAGGCCTGCCTGGTGCTCGGCTGCGCGGCCGCCGCGGTGATCGCCCGGCTGGCCGAGGTCCGCACCGACCGCCGGGACGTCACCGAGGTGCTGCTGCGCCTCGGCACCTCGCCCCGGCTGCTGTTCGGCGCGGTCGCACTGCGCACCCTGGCCGTCGGCACGACGCTGCTGCTGACCGGCGGGGCGACCGCCGCGCTGGCGGCCGCCGGTCTGCGCTGACCGCTCCGGTCAGCCGGCCGCGGCGAGCTGGCCGCAGGCGCCGTCGATCTCCTGGCCGCGGGTGTCGCGGACGGTCGTCGGCACGCCGTGGGCCCGGAGCCGGCGGACGAACTCGCGCTCGTCCTCGGGCCGGGAGGCCGTCCACTTGGAACCCGGCGTCGGGTTCAGCGGGATCAGGTTGACGTGCACCCGGTGGTTCTTGATCAACCGGCCGAGCAGGTCGGCCCGCCAGGCCTGGTCGTTGATGTCCTTGATCAGCGCGTACTCGATGGAGATCCGGCGGCCGGACTTCTCCGCGTAGTTCCAGGCCGCGTCCAGCACCTCGGCGACCTTCCACCGGGTGTTCACCGGCACCAGCTCGTCGCGCAGCTCGTCGTCCGGGGCGTGCAGCGACAGCGCCAGGCGGCAGCTCAGGCCCTCGTCGGCGAAGCGGTGCATCGCCGGGACGAGGCCGACGGTGGAGACCGTGATGCCGCGCTGGGACAGCCCGAAGCCGTCCGGCGCCGGGTCGGTCAGCCGGCGGATCGCGGCCAGCACCCGGTTGTAGTTGGCCAGCGGCTCGCCCATGCCCATGAAGACCACGTTGGACAGCCGCGCCTCGCCGGCCGGACCGCTGCCGTCCTCGACGGACGACGTCCCGCGCGCCCCGAACTCCCCGACCTTGAGCGCGCGCATCCCGGCGGCGATCTGCTCGACGATCTCGGCGGTGGAGAGGTTGCGGGTCAGCCCGGCCTGACCGGTGGCGCAGAACGGGCAGTTCATCCCGCAGCCCGCCTGCGAGCTGATGCACATGGTGACCCGGTCCGGGTAGCGCATCAGCACGGACTCCACGAGCGTGCCGTCGAAGAGCTTCCACAGCGTCTTGCGGGTGGCGTCGTCGTCGCAGGACACGTGCCGCACCACCGACATCAGCTCGGGCAGCAGGCTCCCGGTGAGCTTCTCCCGGCTGGCGGCGGGGATGTCCGTCCAGCCCGCCGGGTCGTTCGACATCCGGCCGAAGTAGTGGTTGGAGAGCTGCTTGGCGCGGAACGGCTGCTCGCCCAGCTCGGCGACGGCCTCCTTGCGCTCGGCGGGGCTCAGGTCGGCGAGGTGTCGCGGGGGCTTGGCGCCGCGCGGCGCGACAAAGGTGAGTTCTCCGGGCTTAGGCATGGTTGTTCCAGTGTCGCAGACGCGCGAGGGCCCCGGACGCCAGGCGTCCGGGGCCCTCCGTCGTACGCGCGGATCAGCTGCCGACGAAGGCCACCAGCAGCAGCCAGACCACCGGGGCGGTCGGCAGGAGCGAGTCCAACCGGTCCATGATGCCGCCGTGGCCGGGCAGCAGCGTGCCCATGTCCTTGATCCCCAGGTCGCGCTTGATCATCGACTCGCCCAGGTCGCCCAGGGTCGCGGTGACCGCGGCGCAGCCGCCCAGGATCAGGCCCTGCCACCAGCTGCCGTCGTCGATGATCAGCTGCATCAGCACGGCGCCGGCCAGCATCGACAGGGCGATGCCGCCGGCCAGGCCCTCGCGGGTCTTGCCGGGGCTGATCGTCGGGGCCAGCTTGGTCCGGCCGAACTTGTAGCCCACGGCGTAGGCGCCGGTGTCGCTGCAGATCGTGACGATCAGGAAGAGCACGATCCGCTGGGGGCCGTCGTCGGCCGCCAGCATCATCGCCACGAAGGTGGCCAGGAAGGGCACGTAGAAGGCGGTGAACACGCCCGCCGTTATGTCCCGCAGGTAGTTCTCCGGCGGCTCGGCCATCCTCCAGACCATCACCGCCAGGCCGGTCAGTGCGAGTGAGGCTGCGGCCCACTCGACCCCGGACCAGTAACCGGTGGCGACCATCGCGATGCCGCCGACGACCAGCGGGACCAGCGGCGCCTTGATCTCCTTGCGCTCGGAGAGCCGGCTGGTCAGCTCCCAGACGCCGACCGCGACCGCGGCCATCACGACGACCAGGAACAGCGCCTTCACCACGAACAGCGAGGCGATGATCACCACGCCGAGGCCGACCCCCACGCCTATGGCGGCCTGGAGGTTACGGCCACCGCGCTGCTTGCGCGGCTGCGGTTGCGGGTCGGGCTGGGCGGCCACGGGTGTCTCCTGCCCTGGGTGGGACGACGGCACGAAGCGGGGCTGTCCGGCCGCCGGGTGGCTGGGCGGCGGCGCGGGATGCACCGGTGCCCCCGGGTGCGGCGGGGTGCCGTGACCGGGGGCGGGGGCGGGGGCGACGTCGGGCGATATCGCGCGCAGCACGACCGTCTCCGTCACGGCGGGCGGCGCCGGCTCGGACGGCTCGTCGCGGAACAGCGGACCGCTCAGTCGGCCGGCCTCCCGGGCCGGCTCCGCCGCGGAGGCGCCGGGGACGGCCGGTCGGCCGCGGCCCGGCGCACCGGGGGGCGGGCCGGGGTCGGCCGGGACGGGGGGCATGACCTGAGTCTCCTCCGCGTCGCCGCCCCAGTACACCGGGGGCTGCCGCAAGTGATCCGAACGGAGACCCTGGTCCCCCGGGACGGCACCCGGCACGCCCGGGGGCACGGCCGGGCCGCCCGGGTGGCCGGGACGTCCCTGGACCGGCGCCGGCTGCTCGCCGTACCCCGGCGCCGGTCCGACCGGGTCGCGGAGTGGCTGCGGCTGGGGCGCCGGGCGGTAGGGCTGGAACTGCTGGTCGGACGGGCCCCAGTAGCCAGGGGCGTCAGGGGCGTCGTTCATCAGACCTCGAGCAGCTCGGCTTCCTTGTGCTTCAGCAGCTCGTCGACGGCGGCCACGTACTTGGCCGTGGTGTCGTCGAGCTCCTTCTCGGCGCGGCGGCCCTCGTCCTCGCCGACCTCGCCGTCCTTGACCAGCTTGTCGATCGCGTCCTTGGCCTTGCGGCGCACCGAACGGATGGAGACCTTGGCGTCCTCGCCCTTGCCGCGGGCGACCTTGATGAACTCCCGGCGGCGCTCCTCGGTCAGCTCGGGCAGCACGACGCGGATGATGTTGCCGTCGTTGGACGGGTTGACGCCCAGGTCGGAGTCGCGGATCGCCTGCTCGATGGCCTTCAGCGCGGTCTTGTCGAACGGCGAGACGACCGCCATCCGGGGCTCCGGCACCGAGAACGAGGCCAGCTGGTTGATCGGCGTCACGGCGCCGTAGTACTCCGCGACGATCTTGGCGAACATCGCCGGGTGCGCGCGGCCGGTGCGGATGGCGGCGAAGTCGTCCTTGGCGACGGCGACGGCCTTCTCCATCTTCTCCTCGGCTTCGAGGAGGGTCTCTTCGATCACTGTGGTCTCCCTGTCCGGTTCATCTGCTGTTGTTCCGACCGGTGACGGCTCGGAGGCCGGTCGCGGCGCCCGCGCCGTCCCGTACGGCTGGTTGCTGCTCAGGCCCGGACAGAATCCTGGCTGATGAGTGTGCCGATCTTCTCACTCTTCACCGCACGCGCGATATTGCCCTCCGCCAGCAGTTCGAAGACCAGCATCGGAAGGTTGTTGTCCTTGCACAGCGTGATCGCGGTGAGGTCGGCGACCTTGAGGTCGCGCGCGATGACCTCGGAGTACTCCAGCGCGTCGAACTTGACCGCGTCCGGGTTGGTCCGCGGGTCGGAGTCGTAGACGCCGTCCACGCCGTTCTTGCCCATCAGCAGGACGTCGGCGTGGATCTCCAGCGCCCGCTGGACGGCCGTGGTGTCGGTGGAGAAGTACGGCATGCCCATACCGGCGCCGAAGATCACGACGCGGCCCTTCTCCAGGTGCCGGACGGCGCGCAGCGGCAGGTACGGCTCGGCGACCTGGCCCATGGTGATGGCGGTCTGGACCCGGGTCTCGATGCCCTCCTTGACCAGGAAGTCCTGCAGCGCAAGGCAGTTCATGACGGTGCCGAGCATGCCCATGTAGTCGGAGCGGGCCCGGTCCATACCGCGGACCTGCAGCTCGGCGCCCCGGAAGAAGTTGCCGCCGCCGATGACCACCGCGACCTCGGTACCGGCGCGGACGACGGTGGCGATCTCCCGGGCGATCGCGTGCACGACGTCCGGGTCGACGCCGAGCCCGCCGCCACCGGCGAAGGCTTCACCGGACAGCTTGAGCAGCACCCGGCGGCGCGAGCCGGCCTTGGGGTCCTGCGCGGTCTCCTGCGTCTCCTGCATGGACTTCTCCTTTTTGCACCTACTGGTCACAGGCGCGGGTGTGCGGATGCCCCGCCTGCGCGTACACGCGAGGAGGCCACTGCCGCGGGAACCGGTTCGGTGTCCTGCACGGCAATGGCCTCCTCGTCGTTCATGGTGCCGACGCGAGCCCGCCCGTGGGCGGTAGGCGCTGGGTGAGCCCGTTCGGCGTTCCTCCCGCCCCGGTCAGCGGGCGGGGGCGGTTCCCAGCCTAAGGGGGCCGGGGACCAGGTGGAACGTGGCTCAGGCGCCGACGCGGAAGCGGGCGAAGCGCTTGAGGGCGACGCCGTTCTCCTCAAGGACCTTGGCGACGGTCTTCTTGTTGTCCTTCGCGAAGGCCTGCTCCAGAACGGAGTTCTCCTTCACGAAGCCGGTGACGCGGCCCTCGACGATCTTCGGCAGGGCGGCTTCCGGCTTGCCCTCCTCGCGAGCGGTGGCCTCGGCGACGCGGCGCTCGTTCTCAAGCTCCTCGGCCGGGATCTCCTCGCGGGACAGGTACTTCGGCGCGAAGGCGGCGATGTGCTGCGCGACGTCCTTGGCGACCTCGGCGTTCTCCTTGTCCAGCTCGACCAGGACGCCGACGGCCGGCGGCAGGTCGGGGCTGGTCTTGTGCAGGTAGACCGCGACGAAGCCGTCACCGTCGAACTGGGCGAAGCGACGGAAGACGATCTTCTCGCCCAGGGTCGCGTTGGCCTCGTCCACGAACTGCTGGACGGTCTTGCCGGCCTCGATCTCGGAGGCCAGGGCGGCGTCCAGGTCGGCCGGGGCGGACTTGGCGACGTGGGCGGCGATGGCGTCGGCGACCTTGACGAAGTTGTCACCCTTGGCGACGAAGTCGGTCTCGCAGTTCAGCTCGACCAGGACGCCGGACTTCTTGTCCTCGGCGATCAGCGCGGAAACGGCGCCGTTGGAGGCGTCGCGGCCCTCGCGCTTGGCAACGCCCTTCTGGCCCTTGATGCGCAGGAGCTCGACGGCCTTCTCGACGTTGCCCTCGGCCTCGTCCAGGGCCTTCTTGCAGTCCATCATGCCGGCGCCGGTGAGCTCACGGAGCTTCTTGACGTCCGCGGCGGTGAAGTTCGCCATGGTGTGAATCTCTTCTCGCGTCTCGCGTGTCTGCGTGGGGTGGCGCCGGGACCGGTGGTTCGGTCCCGGCGCGGGAGAGAGGGGCACCTGCCGGTTTCGTACCGGCGGGTGCCCCTCACCCTTGGTACGTCAGGCCTGCTCGGCCGGAGCCTCGGCAGCCGGGGCCTCGGCGGCCGGAGCCTCGGTGGCCGGAGCCTCGGCGGCGGGGGCCTCCTCGGCCTTCTTCTCGCCCTCGATGAGGTCCTTCTCCCAGTCGGCCAGCGGCTGGTCGGCGCCCGGCTCGGCCTTGGCGTCGCCCTTGGCGACACCGGCGCGGGCCTTCAGGCCCTCGGCGACGGCGTCGGCGATCACGCGGGTCAGCAGGGTGACGGAGCGGATCGCGTCGTCGTTGCCCGGGATCTTGTAGTCGACCTCGTCGGGGTCACAGTTGGTGTCGAGGATGGCGACGACCGGGATGTTGAGCTTCCGGGCCTCGCCGACCGCGATGTGCTCCTTCTTGGTGTCCACGATCCAGACAGCGCTGGGAACGCGCTGCATGTCGCGGATACCACCGAGGGTCTTCTCCAGCTTGTCGTGCTCGCGCTGGAGGACCAGGAGCTCCTTCTTGGTGAGGCCGGAGCCGGCCACGTCCGAGAAGTCCAGCTCGCCGAGCTCCTTCAGGCGCTGCAGGCGCTTGTAGACGGTCGAGAAGTTGGTCAGCATGCCGCCGAGCCAGCGCTGGTTCACGTAGGGCATGCCCACGCGGGTGGCCTGCTCGGCGATGGCCTCCTGGGCCTGCTTCTTCGTGCCGACGAAGAGGACGCTGCCGCCGTGGGCAACGGTCTCCTTGATGAACTCGAAGGCGCGGTCGATGTAGTTCAGCGACTGCAGGAGGTCGATGATGTAGATGCCGTTGCGCTCGGTGATGATGAAGCGCTTCATCTTCGGGTTCCAGCGGCGGGTCTGGTGACCGAAGTGGACGCCGCTCTCCAGCAGCTCCCGCATCGTGACGACGGCCATTGCCGTACTCCTTGGTGTTGCGGCCCGGCGGCGGCACTGCGTCGCAGCGATCGCCCACAGCCGGGTCAGTCTCGGTTTGTCCGTGGCGGCCAGGTGACAGCCACGCCTGACGCCCCGAACGTGCCGAGCCGCTTGCGCCCGCTCGGCCTGGGGCCGGTCGGGCTCGGCGGACCGAGCGGCACTCGCACCTGGCGGGGCCGCGGATGTACCGCGTCCGACCACCGGTGGCGGGGCGTGCGAAGTCGACCCGGCGGACCGGGTCGCGTGTGAAGTGTACGGGAAGCGCCGAGCGGCGGGCGACTTCGCGAGCGGCCGGGGGGCCGCCGGGGACCTGGGAAGAGCCCGGGAAACGGCCGGAGCGGGCGGGTCGGCGGGGGAACTGCGGGAGGAACTTCGGGGGGACTGCCGGGGTCTGCGGCAGGTGGGGGCCGAGCCGTGCCCGGCGTGGCCGCCTGCCCCTCGTGGGCCGTCGGTATGCCTCTTGTACACCGGATGGCGGCGTCCGTACACCCGTCGGAGGGATGGCGGCCTGGGGTGGAGGCGGTTTGTCCACAGGAATCCGGATGTGGGTGGTGCGGCGGCGGCGCGACCGCGAGCCTTCGTGCATGACAGCTCGTGCGTGGTTCGTCGGGGTTCGGGGAGCGCTCTCCGTGGTGCTGGGGGTGGTGCTCGTACTGTCGGGCGCCGCGACGGCCGAGGGCCGGACCGGGGGCTCCCGAGGCTCCGTGGGTGGCGTGGATGGCGTGGATGGCGGTGGCGGTGGCGGTGGCGGCCGGAGCGGCGCACGGGCCTGGCCGGTGGGCGGGCCCGGAGGGGTGCTGGGGCGGTTCGAGCCGCCGGCGAAGCCCTGGGCCGCCGGACACCGCGGGGTGGATCTCGCGGCCGCGCCCGGGGCGGAGGTGCGGGCGGCGGCCGCCGGGGTGGTCACGTTCTCCGGCCTGGTGGCGGGCCGCCCGGTGGTGACCGTCGCGCACCCGGGCTCGGGCTCTCCCCCGCTCCGGACCACCTACCTGCCCGTCACCGGCACCGTCCCGGTCGGCACCGCGGTGACCGCCGGGCAGGTGATCGGGCAGCTCGCCACGGACGGTCGGCACTGCCCCGCTCAGGACTGCCTGCACTGGGGGCTGCTACGCGGAGGCCGCTACCTGGACCCGCTGGCCCTGTTCGGCGCGGGCACGGCCCGACTGCTGCCCTTCAACGGCGGGAGCGGATAACAGGGAGTGGATAGCTGGGGGGTTCCCACCGGAGGAGTTCACGTCCGACGGGGAGACTGCAGCGGATCAGGCCCGGCCGAGGCCGTGCAGCGCCAGGGCGACGGCGGCGTCGGCGATCTGCTCGCTGCTCTCGGTCGCGCAGCCGGCGCGATTCCCGGCCGCCGCCTGCTCGGCCCTGCGGACGGCCGCCTCCACGACCCCCTGCAGCAGTGCCGCGGCCAGCCGGGTCTGCTCGTGGCCCAGCTCCTCCAGCGCCTGGACGAGCAGTCCGGCCAGCCTGCCGTGCGCCGCCCGGATCCGCTCGCGCGCGGCCTCGTCCAGCTCCAGCGCCGAGATCGCCACGACCGCACGGTGGCGCGGGTCCGCGGCCAGCGCCAGCTGGCCCCGGACGTACGCCTCGATCCGCTCGGCGGCGGTGTCGCAGCTCTCCATCCCGGCCTCGATCTCGGCCGCCCAGAGCGGGAAGTCCACCTCGCAGAGCGCCTCGACCACGGCGGCGCGGGAGCGGAAGTACTCGTAGACCGAGGAACGCGCCAGCCCGGTGCGCGTCGCGAGCGCGGGGAAGGTCAGGGCCTCCATACCGCCCTCGGTGAGCAGGGTGCGGGCAGCGTCGAGGAGGGCTGCCCGCTGCAGCTGGCGATGCTCGGCCACCGTGGCCGCTCGGATCTTCGGCACGCTCCCACTGTACGGAGCCCTACCCGCGGCCGATACGGCGCCGCGCATCCGGAGCCGGCGCGGACCCGCCTGACCCGTTCCCTCCAGGCCGGACTCCTGCCCCACCGGACCGGCGGGCTACCGGACGTCCGACAGCTTGGCGCGCAGTTGGAGGACGGACTTGGTGTGGATCTGGCTCACCCGACTCTCCGTCACTCCCAGCACCTGTCCGATCTCGGCGAGGGTGAGCCCCTCGTAGTAGTAGAGCGTCACCACCGTCTTCTCCCGCTCGGGGAGGGTGTTGACCGCCTGGGCCAGCAGTCTGCGCAGCTCGCGGTCCTCGGCCACCTCGACCGGGTTGTCCGCGCCGTGGTCCTCCAGGGTGTCCATCAGGCTCAGCCGGTCGCCGCTCTCCCCCACCGGGTGGAGCAGTTCGTCCAGCGCCACGACATTGGCGAGCGACAGCTGACTGAAGATCGCGTGCAGGTCCTCGATCGCGATGCCCATCTCGGCCGCGACCTCGGGCTCGTGCGGCGTCCGACGCAGCCGGGCCTCCAGCGTCGCGTACGTCCGCTCGACCGCCTTGGCCTTCTGCCGCACCGAGCGGGGGATCCAGTCCAGGGCGCGCAGCTCGTCGATGATCGCGCCGCGGATGCGGCTGATCGCGTAGGTCTCGAACTTGATGGCGCGATCGATGTCGAACTTCTCGATCGCGTCGATCAGCCCGAAGACGCCGGAGGAGACGAAGTCCGCCTGCTCGACATTGGAGGGCAGACCGACCCCGACCCGACCCGCGACGTACTTGACGAGCGGTGAGTAGTGCAGGATCAGCTGCTCCCGCAGCCGTTGGTCCCCGGTCTCCTTGTAGGAGCGCCAGAGCTCTTCGAGCGCGCTGCGGCCCCGGGCCGCGGCGTCCTGGCTGCCCTGGCCCGGAGCTGCCTGCCGCGGACCGCCCGCCGGCTGCTCCCGGCGGGACTGCGAGAGGGGCGAGGGCAGTGGCGGGCGGGCCGCGTCCGGCTGCTGGTCGGTGCCGGGCGGACCGGCCGCACCCGGTGGGCGGGCCACTCCGAGCGGCCGGGCCGCACCGTCGGCCTCGGGGCCGACGGAGGTGTCGGCGGACGCGTCGGCGGTGCGGGCCGCCTCGCCGTCGCGCGTCGCCTCGGTGTCCCGGGCCGCGTCCGCGGGCTGGCCTGGAACCGCCGCCGGCCGGCCGCCCTGGCGCGACAGGCCTCCCATCGTCCCCGCCGACTTGGACGGGAACTCGGTCGCGGAGCGCCGCTCCGTCCTCGGCCCTCCCGAGGACCGGGTGCCGCCACCGGTCACTCTGTGTCCGGGAATGTGTGTGGGCATGCGTTGGTCTGCGCCGTTCTGCCGAGTCATGTGCTGATAGGGAAGGCATGTGGAGCGTAGCGTGACCGACTCACTGCAAAGCGCTACCGCCACTCGGTCGTCCCCCGATCCGGTGGCGTTCACTCATCGGATCCGGCCACCCGAGCGGAGACCGGATCAGCAGGTCAGTCGGGCCGTCCCACCGGGCCGCCCCCGTCGCAGGGCCCCTCGGCGTACCGGTGTTCTCTGCTCCGACGCTCACCTCCTCCGTACCATGCGCCAGTGCGCGCCGTGTCGCTCGACGTAGCCGAGCGAGACCAACTCGTAGAGCCGTTGCAGGACTTCGTCCGGCGGGAGCCCGCACTGGCGGGCCAGTCGCTCGACCGGCGCGCCCTCGGCCGTCGCCGGTACGGCCTCCAGCACCCGGGCCACCGGGGGCTCCAGCAGATCGCGCGGCAGCACCGGTCCGCTGCGCTGCGGAGCCAGGTCGTCCCCGATCGCCCCGACCAACTCGCTGATCTCGGCCGCGTCGGTGACCAACGTGGCGCCGCCGCTGCGGATCAGGGCGTGCACCCCGGCCGAGAGCTCCGAGGTCACCGGGCCGGCCACGCCCATGGTGTGGCGGTTGAGGTCCCGAGCCCGTCGGGCCGTGCTCAGGGCACCGCTGCGCACGGCGGCCTCGACCACCACGGTGCCCCGGGTGAGCGCCGCGATGACCCGGTTGCGCAGGACGAAGCGGAAGCGGTTCGGGTGCTCCCCGGGCGGGAGTTCACTGACCAACAGGCCCTGGACACCGATCCGCCGGATCAGTTCGGCGTTCCCCTTCGGGTAGGCCACGTCGACCCCGCAGGCGAGCACTCCGATGGTCATCCCGCCGACGGCGAGTGCCCCTCGGTGCGCGGCCGCGTCGATCCCGTAGGCGGCCCCGGAGACCACCACCCAGCCGCGCTCGGCCAGTTGGGCCGACAGCTCGCCGGCGACGTGGGCGCCGTAGGCCGTGCAGGCGCGGGAGCCCACGACGGCGACCGAGCGGAGCGCCAGGAGCCGCAGCGAGCCGGTGCCGGTCGCCCAGAGCCCGATCGGGCGTCCGTCGCCCAGATCGTCGAGTTGACTCGGCCATTCCGTGTCCCCCGGAATGATGAACCGTCCACCGGCGTGCCGTACCCGTTTCAGGTCCGTTTCCGGATCCGGCCCCGGGAGTCTCGCCTGGTACCCGGCCAGCCGCTCGGCGTCCAGCCCCGGATGGTCGGGCACCGTCCCGGTCCGGATCGCCTCGACCACGTCGACGGCGGGGAGGCGGCCGAGCCAGCGGCCGAGCACCGCGTCGCCCGGCTCGCTGAGCCGGCTGAGCCGGACACGGGCGAGGCGCTCGGGTTCGGAGGCCGCGGTGGGGCGGGGCGCCGGGCCGGCCGCGGCGTCACCCGCCGCTCCGGTCTCGCCGTGTGCCTGGGGGTGCCTGGACAGCTGCTTCATGCCTCGCCCTTCTCGCTCTCCGAACGTTCGATGCCCGGGCCGGGCCGGCCTTCGCCCGGCGGGCCGGTGCGCTGGGCCGGGATACCGCCGAGGCGGCCCAGGGCCCGTTCCTGCGAGGGCAGTCCGTGTTCCACCCCGGTGCGCAGGACCAGGGCGGTGCGCACGTCCCGCTGGTCCGGCCGGTCGCGGCCGGCCAGGTCCGCCACCGTCCAGGCGACCCTGAGCACCCGGTCCAGGCCGCGGGCGGTCAGCAGCCCCCGCTCCAACTGGCGTGCGACGTCGTTCAGCGCACCGGGCGCGAGCTGCCAGCGCGTGCGCAGCTCATGGCCCGGCACCTCGGCGTTGGTCCGCCACGGGGTGTCCGCCAGCCGGGCTGCCGCCCGCTCCCGGGCCGCCAGCACCCGGGCCGCGACGGTCGCGGTGTTCTCCGCCGTGGCGTCCCGCTCCATGAGTTCGACCCTGGTCACCGGGGCGACCTGGACCTGGAGGTCGACCCGGTCCAGCAGCGGCCCGGAGAGCCGCCCCTGGTAGCGGCTGACCATCGTCGGGGTGCATTCGCACCCCTCGCCGCGCCGTGAGAACCGTCCGCACGGGCAGGGGTTGGCGGCCAGGCAGAGGAGGAAGCGGGCCGGGAGCCGCATCGAGCCGGCCGAGCGGGCGATCAGCACCTCGCCGGACTCCAACGGCTGGCGCAGCGCGTCGAGCACCCGGACGGGGAACTCCGGGGCCTCGTCCAGGAACAGCACGCCCCGGTGGGCCAGCGAGACGGCGCCCGGTCTCGGCAGGCCGCTGCCGCCGCCGACGATCGCGGGCATCGTGGTGGAGTGGTGCGGGGCGCAGTAGGGCGCGGTGTCGATCAGCGGGCGCCCGGCCGGGAGCAGGCCCGCCACCGAGTGCACGGCGGTGACCTCCAGTGCCTCCTTCTGGGTCAGCGGTGGGAGCAGCGCGGGCAGCCGCTCGGCCAGCATGGTCTTGCCCGCGCCCGGCGGCCCCTTCAGGTAGAGGTGGTGCCCGCCGGCGGCGGCGATCTCCAGGGCGCGCCGGGCCTCGTACTGGCCTGCCACGTCGGCCATGTCGAGGTGGGCGGCCTTGTCGTCGGACAGGCCCCGCACGCTCGCGCTGGGCAGCATCAGCCCGGCCATCAGCGGATCCGGTCGGCCGCCGATCGGGTCGGGCGGCTCCTCCGGTGCCGCCGCCCCGGTCAGGATGGCGAGCAGTTGGCGCAGGCTGCGGACGCCGATCACCGTCACCCCGGGGACGAGCGAGGCCTCGGGCGCGGTCTGCTCGGCGACCACGACCCGTTCGTACCCGGCGTCCGCGGCGGCCAGCACCGACGGCAGGATCCCGCGGACCGGCCGCACCCGGCCGTCCAGCCCCAGCTCGCCGATGATCAGCAGGTCGGCGATGGAGGAGGGGTCGAGCCGCTCGGCGGCGGCCAGCACGGCGCAGGCCACTGCGAGGTCGAAGCCGCTGCCGCTCTTGGGGACCGAGGCGGGGCTGAGGCCGACCGTCAGCTTGCGCTGCGGCCAGGCCTCGCCGCTGTTCACGACCGCTGCGCGGACCCGGTCGCGGGCCTCGGTGAGTGCCTTGTCGGGTAGGCCGACCAGGGTGAACGCGGCCACCCCGGGCTCCAGATCGGCCTGGACCTCGACGATCACGCCGTCGACGCCGACCAGCGCGACGGAACAGGTGCGGGCGAAGGCCATCTCAGACCACCCCCCGCAGGTGGTCGACCAGGGCCGCACCCCGCGCCCGGTTGACCACGGCGACCAGGTCGATCCGCACTCCGCCCGGCGGGGCGGGGGGCCAGTGCGGGTCCGTCGGGCCGGGGTCGTAGTCGGGCCCGGCCAGCCGGGCGAAGTGGCCGGGCCAGCGCTCGGCCATCCACCGCTCGGCCAGGCGCTGCAGCCGGGCGGCCTTGGCCCGGTCGATGGCCTCGCTGGGCTGCTGGAAGCCTCGCTCGGAGCGGGTCTTCACCTCGCAGACCGCCACCGTGTCGCCGTCGAGGGCGACGATGTCCAGCTCGCCCTCGACGCAGCGCCAGTTGCGGTCCAGGATGCGGAGCCCGGCTTCCGCGAGGCGGCGGGCGGCGACCCGCTCCCCGTAGCGGCCGAGCCCGTTCTTGCTGGAGCGGCCCGGGACGGCCCGCTCCCTCTCCCCGGGCGCTGCCGTGGCGGGCGCGGCTGCGACGGGTACGACCGTCTCCGGCGCTTCCGCGTCCGGTACGGCCTGGTCCTGCACGACGGTGTGCTGCATGGTGACCACCTCCGCCGAGGAGGCTGCCCCACCGCGCACCGAGAGGCGCGGAAATTCTCAGACCCTGTGGATAACCCGGGGCCTGTGGATAACTTTGTCACCCGCAGGGGTGAGAAGCTCCGATCCCGCGAAATTCGGCTGGACAACGCGGGACGGAGTCGTCCAACGTCAGTTCCCGAAGCCGGACTCGTCCGAGGGCAGCTCCAGATCGCTCTTCGCGAGTTCCTCGATGTTCACGTCCTTGAAGGTCAGCACCCGGACCTTGCGGACGAACCGGGCCGGCCGGTACATGTCCCAGACCCACGCATCCGCCATCGACACCTCGAAGAACACCTCGCCCTGGACCGAGTGCACCTGCAGCTCGTAGTCGTTGGTGAGGTAGAACCGTCGCTCGGTTTCGATCACGTACTTGAACAGGCCGACGACGTCCCGGTACTCCCGGTAGAGCTTGAGCTCCATCTCGGTCTCGTACTTCTCGAGATCTTCGGCACTCATCCAGGCGTCCCCTCAACTTGTCACGTCCACCCATTGTGGACCACCGCACCCACGGTCAGAGCCGTACCGGATCCTCCGGCGGGCCCTCGGCCAGCAGCACTTCCAGGAAGTCCGCCAGGCCGGCTGGATAGACCGTCTCGGCGGTCCCCCTCAGTTCCTCGACCGTCCACCAGCGCGCGGCGAGCAGCTGGGCGTGCTCCTCCGCGCCCATCCCCGAGTGGTCCAGCCCGGTCTCCGTGGTCCGGGCCAGGTGGAACCACTGCTCCTGCTCGTAGCGCTGTCCCCGAAAGGAGAACGACACCGTGCCGTACGCCACCAAGGGCCCCAGGTCCACGCCCCGCAAGCCGGTCTCCTCCGCGAGCTCCCGCTCGGCGGCCTCGCGCACGTCCTCCCCCGGCTCCAAGCCGCCCCCGGGCGTGAACCACCACGTCTCCCCGGGGACCGCCGGATCGGCGCCCAGGAAGAGGAGGATGCGGTCCAGCCCGTCCAGCAGCAGGATCCGCGCCGCGCGGCGGCGCTGTGCGGTCATGGCGGCCCTCCACGCTCCTTCCGTCCGTCTCGGTGGCGCTACCGATCCTGCCACCCGGCGCGGCCGTCCGGGGCGATGTTCGGCAGAGCGGCCCGCGCCGCGACGGCCCCGGTCAGGAGCTGCGCCCCCGGCGGAACCGGCGGGCCAGGCCCGCCACCCCTCCCACCGCCGAGGTCACCAGGATCAGCGCCGCACCCGCGACGGTGGCGTAGGCGGCCGGCTCCAGGGGGCCGGGCTGGGACGCCCGCGGGCCCGCGAAACCGTCGAAGGCGGCGGTGCGGCCGAGCAGGCCCATCCGACCGAAGGGCATCACGGTGGCCTCGACCCTGGCCTCGATGGCCGCGACCGGGACGGTCCCGCCGTCGACCTCCAGGTGGCTGCGGGAGTCGAGCGAGCCCACGCGGTTGTCGCCGAGCACGAACAGCCTGCCCTGCGGCACGGTCACGCTGAACGACTCGCCCTGGCGGCCCTGGGCCGCGAGGTACGGCTCGTCCACCGGCTGTCCGTCGACCGTCAGCCGGCGGTTGTCCCCGCTGGTGGCGACGGTGTCGCCGCCGACCGCGACCACCCGCTTGACCATGAGCTCGCCGCCCCAGGCCTGGTCCCGGAAGACCACCACGTCGCCCCGGCCGATGGCGCCGCCGCCGACCTTCCGCGCCAGCACGGTGTCCCCGGCCTGCAGGGTCGGGTGCATCGAGGGGGTGGGGATGTTGTACGGCCGGTAGTCGATCGCGATGAGGGCGAAGCCGCCGACCATCAGCAGCAGCCCGAGCGCCAGTGCGATGCCCTGCAGCACCGTGCCGGGCCGGCGGCGCCCGTCGGCGGGCGCGACCGGGCGGTCCGCCGTCTGCTCCACGACACTGCTCATCGACACCGTCCACCTCTGGCCGACCGGAGAACTCCACTGGCACGCCGGGGGCACCGGCGGGAAAGCCGACGGGCCGTGGCACGTCCGAGCAGATTACTCGTCGGTACCACGGCCCGCGCAAGAGTCGGGGACGACCCCGTGGAGCTCAGGACTCCTTCCGGCGCTCCTCCCGGCCCCGCACCCGACGCACCAGCGGGAGCAGCGCGACGGCCCCGACCGCACCGGCCACGGGCGGCGCCGGCGGCGCGGCCGCCGCCAGGCCCTTCTGGTCGAAGGTGTCCGGCACCGGCAGCGTCGACCAGTGGTCGATCGGCCAGGCCACCACGAAGGCCCGCCCGATCACGTTGTCCACCGGGACGGTGCCACCGCCCGGCTGGTCCATGTGGAAGCGGGAGTCCAGCGAGTTGGCGCGGTGGTCGCCCATCACCCAGATCCGGCCCTTGGGCACCTTCACCGGCCCGAACGGGTGGTCACCGCAGGGGGTGTTGCCCCGGTAGACGTACGGCTCGTTGAGCGCGACGCCGTTGACCTTGACCGGTCCCTCGCCCTCGCACTCGACGGTGTCCCCGCCGACCGCGATGACCCGCTTGATCAGGTCCTTCTCGTTGGCGGAGGGCATCAGCCCGACGAAGCTGAGCACGTCCTGCAGGCCGCGGACGAAGGAGTTGCTGCTCTGTGGGGTCGGCTCGTCGTTCAGCCAGCCGCCCGGGTCGTGGAACACCACGACCTCACCGCGCTCGGGTTCCGCCCCGAACCACGGGGTCAGCTTGTCCACCAGGACGCGGTCACCCACCTGCAGCGTGTTCTGCATCGACTCCGACGGAATGGAGAACGCCTGGACGAAAAAGGTCTTGATAACGAGCGCGAGGATCAGCGCGATCCCGATCAGGATCGGCAGTTCCTTCCAGAAGGAACGCTGCTTGCGCGGCTTGGCCGGAGACTCCGGCCCGTCCGCCGGCTCGGTCCCCGCATGCGAAGGTCCCGGATGCGAGGGCTGCGAGTGCGAGCGTTCCGGGGAGTCCTCCGCTCCGGCGCCGTGCTCGTCGGCGGTCTGGGCCGCCGCGTCCTCGACCGCGGCCGAGGGCGCCGCGGAGTCGGCGGACCGGGCCACCCGGCGGCCCGGGCCCTCGGGTTCTCCGGCGCCTGAGCGGGCACCGATCACCAAATCCCCCACAACGTCTCCTCCCTGCTGTGCGGACGCCCGCGCGCCCGCGCTCAGAGTGCCGCACAGCGGGCACCACGCTCGCCATGACCATGAACGCCTCAGGGCTGCCCACCGCGGGCTCCCCTGACACCGGCACAGCCTCGGCCGTACGACCGGGACCACTCCCGGCCGCACCTGCACTTCTCTATCACTCCAAGGCACCTCGCTCGCGGTTCCACACGCGAGGCCCGGCCGGTCGGCGGTCGGCGCGGCTCACTCCGGAGGCCGGCCCCGCCGACGAACGACGAGCGGAAGGATGCCCAACACACCCATAACGAGCGGAGGTTCCATAGGAACCGGCCCAACACCCACGGATTCCGCGGCAGTTCCGGCGGCCTGCGGCGCCGTGGGGAGAGAGGAGAGTGACGTAGGCACGTCGAGTTGCCGGAACCGGTCCAGCGGCCAGGCGATCACGAAGGCGCGACCGACCACGCCGCTCAGCGGGATCGTGCCCTGGCCCGGATTGCCCATGTGGAAACGGGAGTCGGCGGAGACGTCCCGGTGGTCGCCCATGACCCACAACCGGCCTTCCGGCACCTTCACCTTGAAGGGCTGCCGGGACGGCGGATTGTCGGGCGCGAGGTAGGGCTCGTCCACCGGGTGGCCGTTGACGCTGAGCCGCCCCTGCGCGTCACAGCACTCGACGGTGTCCCCACCGACCCCGATCACCCGCTTGATCAGGTCCTGTTCGTCGTCGGACGGCAGCAGCCCGACGAAGGTCAGCACCCGCTTGCCCGCGCCCAGCGCCGCACCGTCGCCGGAGGGCTTGCGGTCGTGCTCCAGCCAACCCCCCGGGTCCTTGAACACCACCACGTCGCCGCGCTGCGGCTCACTGCCGAACCAGGGGGTCAACTTGTCCACCAGCACCCGGTCACCGACCCGGATGGTCTGTTCCATCGAGCCCGAGGGGATCACGAACACCTGGATCAGGAAGGTCTTCATCACCAGCGCCACCAGCAGGGCCACCAGGATGATCATCGGAATCTCGCGCACCAGCGACCGCTTGCGCCGACGGGCCACGCGTCGGGCACTGCGGCGGCGCTCGGCCCGACCGCGAACCGCCCGACCTCCGGCAGCCCCGGTGTCCCCCGGTCGCACACTGCCCGCTCCCGCACTGCCCGGTTCGGTACCACCCGTTCCCACACCGCCCGGTCGCACACCGGCTGACCGCGCCTCGCCCGGCTCCCGGGCCGGACGGTCGGCGACCCTACCCCTACCTCTGGTCCCCATGACCACCCGTCCCCGCAGTCGCGGCGAAGGCCGCGGGCCGGTCCAGGCCGGTCCACCGCGAGAACGGGTACACCACCCAGTCCGCCCGGCCGATCACCTTCTCCTCCGGCACGAAGCCGCCGCCGGGCTCACCGAGGTGGTCGCGGGAGTCCCGGGAGGCACTGCGGTGGTCACCCATCACCCACAGCTCGCCGGCCGGCACCACCACGTCGAAGGCCACGCTCGACGGGTCGTCCCCCGGGGCCAGGTAGGAGGTCTCGTCCACCGCTACGCCGTTGACGGTGATCGGCGCGCCCGGGCCGGTGCTGGTCACCCGGTCGCCGCCGACGCCGATCACGCGCTTGACGTAGACCGTGTCACCGGCCGGGGCCAGCCCGAGGTCCTGGGCGAACGCCCGCAGGCCGTCCCAGAAGCCCGACGGCTTCGCCGACTCCCTCAGGAAGGAGCCCGTTCCGTCGAAGACCACGACGTCGCCCCGCTGCGGGTGGCCGCCGAAGGCGTAGGCGAGCTGGTTCGCGACCAGCCGGTCCCCCGGCCGCAGGGTGTCCTCCATCGACCCGGAGGGCACCGCGAACGGACGCGCGACGAAGGCGTTCACCACGAGCAGGGCCGCCAGGCAGATCCCCACCAGCAACAGCAGGTCGCGCGAGCGCGAGTGGCCGGGCTCCGCCTCCTGCTCCGAGTCCTCGGCATTGTCCTTCGCCATGTCGTCGGCAGCAGCCGTACCGGTCACCGCTTCCCCGGAAACGACCGCGGACCGCGACAGCGAGCCCGCACCGGTGGGTGCGGGACTGCCGTCGCGGTCCGCGGGTGGTTCGTGCGTGCTCATCGGGGGGTGAGCTTACCTTGCGGCCGTTCGGCCCCCCGGAGCGCTCCGATCCCCCGGCCAGGCCGGGGGCCGGTGGATCAGCGGTCGCGCTTCTCCTTGATCTTCGCGGCCTTGCCGCGGAGGTCACGCAGGTAGTACAGCTTGGCGCGGCGAACCGCACCGCGGGTCACGACCTCGATCTTCTCGACGACCGGGGTGTGCACCGGGAAGGTGCGCTCCACGCCGACGTTGAAGCTGACCTTGCGAACGGTGAAGGTCTCACCGATGCCGGCGCCGTGGCGACGGATGACGACGCCCTGGAAGACCTGGACACGGGAGCGGTTGCCCTCGATGACCCGGACGTGGACCTTCAGGGTGTCACCGGCGCGGAAGGCCGGGATGTCGGTACGCAGCGAGGCCGCGTCGACAGCAGCGAGCTTGTTGCTCATGTTGCTCTCCATCGCAGGCGCCACGGGCCGCCCACGGAAAATCGTCACAATGGGGTTTGCTGCGGGCCGCATCGGCTGACGGCGAGCCCCCCGTGGCGGGGGCGCCGGTCCACGTGCCCCCTACGGGAGGGAGCCAGCGACAGACAACAGCGGCCTATTCTTCCACACCACCGGCCGCCGACCGAAATCGGCCGAGCTTCTCGTCCCAGGCCAGGCCCAGGATGCTGAGCGCTTCCCGGTCCTTCTTGTCGAAGGCGCCGTACTGCCAGCGCTCGACCAGGTCCGGCCGGTTGGCCAAGGTGCGGGCGAAGGCCTGCTCGCGCCGCCAGCGGGCGATACGGCCGTGGTTGCCGCTGAGGAGCACGTCCGGCACCGCTCGGCCTCGCCACTCGGCGGGCTTGGTGTAGACCGGGCCCTCCAGCAGGTCCGCCATCGCGCCCGGCGCGAAAGAGTCGTCGCGGTGGGACTCGGCGTTGCCGAGCACCCCGGGCAGCAGCCGGGCGATCGCCTCGACCATCACCAGCACCGCGACCTCACCGCCGGCCAGCACGTAGTCGCCGATCGAGGCCTCGACCACCGGCATGCGGGTGGCCGCCTCCTCGATCACCCGGCGGTCGATGCCCTCGTAGCGCGCGGGGGTGAAGGCCAGCCAGGGGCGGCCGGCCAGCTCCTGCGCGAGCTCCTGGGTGAACGGGCGTCCGCTCGGGGTGGGCACCACCAGGGTGGGCAGTTCGCCCTCGGGCCCGCCGGCGACCACCGCGTCCAGCGCCTCGCCCCACGGCTCGGGCTTCATCACCATGCCGGGGCCGCCGCCGTACGGGCTGTCGTCCACCGTGCGGTGCACGTCGTGCGTCCACTCGCGCAGGTCGTGGACGTGCACGTCCAGCTGGCCGCGGGCGCGGGCCTTGCCGACCAGCGAGATGTTCAGCGGCTCCAGGTACTCGGGGAAGATCGTGACGACGTCTATCCGCATGCCGCTCTGCACGCCGCCGCTGTGCGCACCGCTGACCTGCACGCCGCCGGTCTCCTCGACGGTCACTCCGACTCCCCCGAACCCTCGGTCCCCTCCGAGCTCTCGGGCTCGCCCGAGGCCTCCGACCCCTCCGAGTCCTCGGCGCGCTCGGCGCTCTCGACGCGCTCGGCGCTCTCGACGCGCTCGGCCGACGACGTACCGGCGACCTCGGCCTGGTCCGGATCGATCAGCCCGGCCGGCGGGGTGATCACCGCGCGCTGGTTCTCCAGGTCGATGGTCGGCACGATCTGGCTGACGAAGGGCACCAGCACCTCCGTCCCGTCGGCCTTCTTCACCGTGAGCAGGTCCTGGTACGGCAGGTGGACCACCTCGGTCAGCTCGCCGACCAGGGTGCCGTCGAGCAGCACCACGTCCAGGCCGATGAGCTGGTGGTCGTAGTACTCCTCCGGGTCGTCGGGACGCTCCTCCGGGTCGACCTCGGAGATGAGCAGGGTCCCCCGCAGGGCCTCGGCCGCGTTGCGGTCCTTGACGCCGGCGAAGCGCAGCAGCAACCGGCCGCTGTGGACCTTGCCGGACTCGACGGTCAGCGGCCCGGCCGACGCGGGGTCGGTGAGCAGGACGGCACCGGGGCCGAGCCGGAGTTCCGGCTCGTCGGTGCGGACCTCGACGCTGACGTCCCCCCTGATGCCGTGGGCACGGCCGATCCTGCCGACGACGAGCTGCACGGTGATCGTTCTCCTGGAGTTCCTGGGTCGAAGTGGGTCGAAATGAGTCGAAATGAGTCGAACTGGGTTGCGCTTACCGAGTCGGTCAAGCAGACCGAGTGGGCCGAGCCGACCGGAGCCGAAGCGCGACGGCGTCCGAAGCAGCAGGGCGAAGGAGCAGCAGGGCGAAGGAACGAGAAAAGGCCGACCGGGACGACATGCGTCCCGGTCGGCCCCAAGCCCTGACGGCTGAACGAGCAGCTGCGTCAGCGAATGTTGTCCACGTCGACCAGGTCGACCCGGACGTTGCGACCGCCGAGGGCGCCGACCACGGTGCGCAGAGCGCGCGCCGTACGGCCGCCCCGGCCGATCACCTTGCCGAGGTCATCGGGGTGCACCCGCACCTCGATGGTGTTACCCCGACGCAGGTTGCGCGAGCGCACCTGCACCTCGTCGGGGTGCTCGACGATGCCCTTCACCAGGTGGTCGAGGGCGTCCTCGATCACGATCAGGCCTCGGCGGCGGCGTCGGCCTCAGCCTCGGCCTTGTCCGACTTCTTGGCCTTCGGGGTGATGGCGACGCCGGTCGTGGCGTCCTCGAAGCCGGCGACGGCCTTGGCGAACAGGTGCGAGAAGTCCTCGACCTTCGGCTCCGCGACCTTCAGCGGGGCCGGAGCCGGCAGGCCCTTGAACTTCTGCCAGTCGCCGGTCAGCTTCAGGATGGCGAGCACCGGCTCGGTCGGCTGGGCGCCGACGGACAGCCAGTACTGGGCGCGGTCGCTGTCGACCTCGATCTTCGAGGGGTTGTAGGTCGGCTGGTAGATGCCGATCTCCTCGATCGCGCGGCCGTCACGCTTGGTGCGCGAGTCGGCGACGACGATGCGGTAGTGCGGGGAGCGAATCTTGCCGAGACGCTTGAGCTTGATCTTGACTGCCACGGGAGTGGATTCTCCTGGTGTTGACGTGGGTGAGCGGGATCGCCACCGCGTGGGGTTGCGGGGCGGACCGTTCAAGGGACACGCCAGCCGTAGGAGAGAGGGGTCCTGCTCGGCTGCCGAGTACTCAGCTGTCCATTCTGCCATACCGGCGCGAACCGCCTGCACACGGGCCCAGGGACCGATCAGGGTTCGACCGGGAGCCCCCGCCCCCGGTCCAACCCACGTATTCACCGCTGTCGTGCCGCACGACCGTCCCGTCACACAGCACACGCTCTTTCGCCCGCCGGCCCGCTGCCCGCACAGCAGTCCGCCCGGCCACGAACCGGCCGCGGACCGATCACGCGATCGATCACCCGCTCCGATCACGCGATCCGATCACCCGATCCGATCACCCGATCCGATCACCCGCTACGACTGCGCGATCCCGACCACGCAGTCCCGATGGCGCGATCCGACTACGCGATCTTGAACGGCTGCTGGCACGCGCCGCAGACGATGGACGCCTGTGCGAGCACCGACGGTACGACCCGGACGTTGCGCCCGCAGCCGCAGACCGCCTTGACCCGGACGCCACCCCCGGAGGAGCCGTGCCGGGCGGCCGGGCCGCGGAAGGCACGTGTCGCGCCGTCGCCGGCCACCGCTTCCTGGTGTGCGCCGAGGGCGCGGTCCAGGCGCTCGATGGTCTCGGCGTAGCGCTCCTGCGTCTCCTTGAGCATGGTCACCTGGGAGAAACCGCTGCTCGCGTGCGGCTCGACGGGGTGCGCCAGGCCCAGCTCGGAGGCCAGCATCAGGAAGCGCCGGTTGTGGTAGCGGCCGGCCCGCGAGGTGTCCCGGATGTCCCGGGCCGCGGCCAGACCGTGGGCAGCCTCGTGGAGGAGCCGCTCGAAACCGAGCCGCGTCCCACAGGCCGAGGAGGATTCGCCGATCAGGGCCTCGGGCGAGGCCAGGTCGGGGAGATCCTGATGGTAGGCCTGGATGTCACTCCAGGCGGCGGCCAGTTCGGCCGCGAGAACGAGGGGCTGTGTCGTGCTCACGCTAGACCAACGATGGAGTGCGAGCCGATGTTCCGCATGTTCCCGTTCTCCGGGAATTCACAGGGAACTCCCAGGAATGCAAGGCCGCGCGCGAATTGCGCGCTCCGGATCTGACGCAAGACCAACCCCCTGCCGGTTTCGGCCCGCCGCAGAGTCGGCGCGCCTGAGGAATTCCGTCCGGGAGCGGGCTGTCGCCCCCAGGACGTACGGCCCGTGGTCCCGTCCGATTGACAGGGCCACGGGCCGTACACCGTACCGCTATTCCGTTAATACCGGGAGTTGACCGGCCAGTAGGGATGTCCGCCATCCGGACCCGCTCGGAAGAGTTACCGGATTCTTACTCATCCGCATTCCGGGCAAATGTCTCCGTCGACGGCCATTACCCACAGGTAACGGATCTCGAACGTGGTCCGAACGGATCCCGAACGGATGTCAGTACGCGCGGGCGACGATCGCGATATTGCCGTCCTGGTCGTCCGCCTGCGGCACCGAACCGTCGGCCGCGACGATGCAGCGCACCGTGACGCCCTGCTCGGCCAGCTTGGCCTCGCCCTCCGCGCCGAGGTCGGCCCAGGAGATCCGGCCCCAGCCGGTCGCGGCGGCCTCGACGGCCTCGTCGATGGTCTTGACGTCGACCGTGCGGGCCTCGCGGCGCTCGCGGGACTGGCGCAGCAGCAGCGCCTGGTCCTCCTCCAGGACGCCCGGGAGCAGCGTCGCCAGGGCGTCGATGGAGACCGGCTCCTTGCCGCCCGGGATGCGGCGGGCCAGCATCGCGGTGCCGTTCTCCAGGTCGCGCGGGCCGACCTCGATGCGCAGCGGGACGCCCTTGAGCTCCCAGTCGACGGCGCGGCGGCCGAACGGGGTGTCGGTGCGGTCGTCGACCACGACCCGGATGCCGGCGGCCTCCAGCTGGGCGCCGATCTCGCGGACCTTGGCGATGACCGCGTCGTCGCCCTTGATCGCCAGCACGACGGCCTGGACGGCGGCCAGACGCGGGGGCACCCGCAGGCCGTTGTCGTCGCCGTGGGACATGATCAGGCCGCCGACCATGCGGGTCGAGACGCCCCAGGAGGTCTGCCAGACGTGCTCGCGCTCGGCGCCCTGCAGCTGGTAGGTGGTGTTGAACGCCTTGGCGAAGTTCTGGCCCAGCTCGTGGCTGGTGCCCATCTGCAGCGCCTTGCCGTCGCCCATCATGCCTTCGAGCGTGAGGGTGTTGATGGCGCCGGCGAAGCGCTCCTTGGCGGTCTTGCGGCCGAGCACGACGTCGATGGCGAGCACGTTGGTCATGAAGTCGCCGTAGACCTGGGTGTGGATCATCGACGCGTACGCGCGGGCGTCCTCGTAGGTGGCGTGGGCGGTGTGGCCCTCCTGCCAGAGGAACTCGGTGGTGCGCAGGAAGACGCGCGGGCGCAGCTCCCAACGGACCACGTTGGCCCACTGGTTGATCAGCAGGGGCAGGTCGCGGTGGCTCTGCACCCACTTCGAGAAGTACTCGTTGATGATCGTCTCGGAGGTCGGCCGGACGACGACCGGCTCCTCCAGCTGCTTGCCGCCGCCGTGGGTGACCACCGCGAGCTCGGGGGCGAAGCCCTCGACGTGCTCCGCTTCCTTGGTCAGGTAGGACTGCGGGATGAACATCGGGAAGTAGGCGTTCTGCGCGCCGGCCTTCTTGATCCGCGCGTCCATCTCCTGCTGCATCCGCTCCCACAGGCCGTAGCCGTACGGTCGGATGACCATGGTGCCGCGCACCGGACCGTTGTCGGCCAGCTCGGCCTTGTTGATGAGGTCCTGGTACCAGCGCGGGAAGTCTTCCGCCTGAGGGGTGAGAACGGGTGCCTTAGCCATGGGCGAATGGTACGGGGAGCGGCCCCCTGACTTCGAATCGGTATCGCACCCGCGGGAGGGCCCCCGGGACCTCAACCCCGCTACTCCACCTTCGCCGCCACCACCGCCACCGCACCCACGGACGGCGGCGCCCGGGGTCGCCCGGCGGGGGGCGCACCACCGCGACACGGGCGCACCACCCTGCACCCCTCTGGACGCCGGGCCCTACCCGCTGTTCGCTGGAGTGGGGCGGGACTTTGGGGGAGCCGTAGCAGCACACCGAAGGACCGGATGGGAGGCCGCGATGGCTTCAGCTCGGACGACCGGCACAGCCGTACGACCAACGGGCGCACAGGCGCACCACCCGCAGCCCGGGGCCACCGCGCCCGCGCGGGCGCGCGACTGGGCGGAGATCCAGGAACGCATGCTGGTGCCGCTCTACGAGGCGGTCTACGACCGGTTGGAGGTCGGCCCGGCGAGCAGTGTGCTGGGCCTGGGCTGCCGGTCCGGGCTGGCGCTGCTGCTCGCCGCGGGACGGGGCGCCCAGGTCGCCGGGCAGGAGCCGCGGGAGGAGCTGCGCGAGCTGGCGCACGGCCGCCGACTACGGGTGTGCGCCGGGTTCCGGCCGACGGCCGCCGTCCCCCGCTCGGCCCATTCACTGGTGACCGTTTTCGACCAGCTGCCCGGCGCCGCCGCGCCCGGCCCGGTGGTGGCCGAGGCCGCCCGGCTCGCGCTGCCGGGCGGGCACGTGGTGCTCGCCGTGTGGGGCCCGCCGGAGCGCTGCGCGAGCGCCCTGGTGCTGGACGTGGCCCGGCGGATGGCGGGCCGGACCACCGCGCGCGACCCCTTCGAGCTGAGCGCGCCGGGAGCGCTGGAGGACCTGCTCGCCCCGGCGGGCCTGCGGCCGGCCGGCGGCGGGCGGGTGGCCTGCCCGTTCGCCTACGCGGACATCGACAGCGCGGTTCGGGGCCTGCTCTCCACCGGCCTGTTCGACGCGGCCGAGGAGTTCTCCGGCGCCTCGCTGGTGGCCAAGGAGCTGGAGGAGGCGCTGCAGCCGTACCTGCGCCCGGACGGCTCGGTCCGGATGGAGAACGTGTTCCGCTACCTGGTTGCCGAGCGGCCGCGCCGGTAGACGCGAACCGGGGGCGCCCGCCATCTCGGAGAGCGCCCCCGGCCGTCGATTCACGCCTGGCCGAGCGACTTCCCGCCGGGAGCGTCGCCGGAACCACCAGCCCCTCCGGAACCCTCCACGCCCCCTTCGGAGCCCCCCGCGTGCCCCGAGGGGCCCCCGCGTGCCCCGAGGGGCCTCCCACGTGCCCCGAGGAGCCTCCCGCGTGCCCCGGGGGAGCCCTGCGAACCCGCCTAGGAGCCTTCCAAGCCCCCCTAGGAGCCCTCCGAGCCCCCCTCAGCCCCCTCCCGCGCCACCCCCGCAGCCCGGTACGCCTCCTCCTCGTCCAGCGTCTCCGCCTCCAGCAGCGCCGCCGCCAGCGCGTCCAGCCGGGGCCGCTGCTCGGTCAGCAGCCGTACCGCGTCGTCGTAGCACTCGGCGACGATCCGCCGGGCCTCCTCGTCCACCGCGTCCAGCGTGGTCGGCGCCGCGGAGAGCCCGTACGCACCGGCGCCCTGCACGTCCGCGGGCACGGCGGTGAGCCGGCCGACCCGCTCGCTCATCCCCCAGCGCCCGGCCATGCCGCGGGCGATGCTGGTGACCTGTTCCAGGTCGCTCTCCGCGCCGGTGGTGATGACCCCGTAGACCACCTGCTCGGCCGCCATGCCGCCGAGCGCGCCGATGATCCGGCCGCGCAGGTAGGGCTCGGTGTAGGAGTAGCGGTCGTTCTCCGGGGTGGAGAGGGTGACGCCGAGGGCCCGGCCGCGCGGCACGATGGTGATCTTGCGGACCGGGTCCGCGCCGGGCTGGAGCATGCCCAGCAGCGCGTGCCCGCTCTCGTGGTACGCCGTCCGCTCGCGCTCCTCCTGCGGCATCACCAGCGGCCGTACGGCGCCGAGTTGGACCTTCTCCAGGGCGTCCGAGAGGTCCCGTTCGTTGACCGCGTCCTGCCGGCGCTTGACGGCCAGCAGGGCCGCCTCGTTGACCAGGTTGGCGAGTTCGGCGCCGGTCATCCCGGGGGTGACCTTGGCGAGTTGGGTGAGGTCGGTGTCGCCGGCCAGCGGGACGGTCCGGGTGTGGATGCGCAGGATGGCGGCGCGGCCCTCCCGGTCGGGCGGGCTGACGGTGATCCGCCGGTCGAAGCGGCCGGGGCGCAGCAGCGCCGGGTCGAGCACGTCCGCCCGGTTGGTCGCGGCGATGACGATGACGCCCTCGGAGCCGGAGAAGCCGTCCATCTCGGTGAGGATCTGGTTGAGCGTCTGCTCGCGCTCGTCGTGCCCGCCCATGCCGCCGCCCGCGCCGCGCTGGCGTCCGATGGTGTCGATCTCGTCGATGAAGATGATCGCCGGGGCGACCTTGCGGGCCTCGGCGAACAGTTCGCGGACCCGGCTGGCGCCGACACCGACGATCATCTCGATGAACTCGGAGGCCGAAGCGGAGAAGAACGGCACGTCCGCCTCGCCGGCCACGGCCCGGGCCAGCAGGGTCTTGCCCGTCCCGGGCGGGCCGCTCAGCAGGACGCCGCGGGGCATCTTGGCGCCGAGCCTGCGGTAGCGGTCGGGGTTCTTCAAGTAGTCGACGACCTCGGTGAGTTCGGCCTCGACCTCGTCGATGCCGGCCACGTCGGCGAAGGTGGTGCGCTTGCCCTGTTCGGCGGTGACGGGCTTGGGCGGGGCCTTGCGCCCGAGCGGTCCGCCGCCGAGGCCCCCGGCCATCCGGCGGGCGAGCAGCACCCAGATGAAGATCAGCAGCAGCATCGGTGCGAGCGAGAGCAGCAGGTTGGTGAGGAAACTGCGCTGCTGCACCGGTGAGGTGGCGGTGACCTCGACGCCCTGCTGCTGCAGAGTGGCCCAGAGGTTGTCGCCCGCGAAGGAGGGGCGCTGGGTGTCGAACTCGGTGTAGTCGCCCTTGCCGCCGTCCGGCTTGGGCTGGGCGCTCTTGAGGGTGCCCTCGATCGAGTCGCCCTTGGAGTAGATCTTGGTGATGTTGCCCTTGTTCAGCTGGCTGTTGAACTCGGTGTACGAGATCGTCGTGGCGCCCTCGTTGCCGAAGAACGAGAGCAGCACGTCCGAGATCAGGAACACCACGAGGGCGGTGAGGACCAGGCCGGCCCAACCGCCGGGCATCCGACGGCGCGGCGGTGGCGGGGGCGGGGCGCCCTCGGAACGCCAGGGCTGGTCGGGGGTCTGACGCGGTGGCACGGGTTCGGTCACCCATCGGACGATACGGACAGGCGCTCGGGCCGGCCAACCGCAACGCCGCGCCCGAGCACCCGTACGGCCGTGCCGGAGCGTGCCGCCGAGGACCGCGCACGGCCTCCCGCCGGCGGCCGGGTCGAGGCCCCTGACCAGCGGCTATGCCGAGGCGCCCGGCCACTCCTCCGCGGTCAGCGCGAACCGCTCGTGGTCGCGCCAGTCGCCCTGCAGGAACAGCATCCGCGGGGAGAAGCCCTCGTGCCGGAAGCCCAGCCGCTTGGCCATCGCGATCGAGCGCTCGTTCTCCGGCTGCACGTTGATCTCCAGCCGGTGCAGCCCCAGCCCGTCGGCCGACTGCGGGGCGAAGCAGCGGTCCAGGACCAGCCGCATGCCCTCGGTCATCCGCCCGGTGCCGGCGAACGGCAGGTACGCGTCGTAGCCCAGCGCGGCGTTGCAGAAGCGGCTCATCACGATGTTGGCGACGTTCACCTTGCCGACCAGCCCGCCGGTGTCCCGGTCGAGGATCAGGAAGGTGCGCAGGCCCGCCCCCTGGCGCTGCAGCAGCTCCGGCAGCCCGTCCGGCTCGACCGGGTTCCACCGGCCGATGTGTTCGGCGGACCGCCGGACCGCTTCGGCGTACGCAACCGCGTCCTCGGCCCTCGGGGCCCTGATCATCACTCGCATGCCCCCATCATCGGACACGCGATCGGCCCGCCGCCCGGAAACACCGGACGACGGGCCGAACGGAATCGATCAAGGCCGATCCACAGGGAGTCCGAGCCGATCAAGGCCTACAGCAGGTCCTTGAACTCCTTGGGCAGCTCGAAGTCGGCCGGACCCTTGCCCGCGCCGAGGCCGAACGCACCGCCGTCCGCCGGGGCCTGGCCGGCACCCGGGCCGAGCGCGCGGCGCTCGGCGGCCGCGGCCTCCTCCTGCGCCCGCTTCAGCGGGTTGCCGCTCTTGCGCTTGCCCTTGGCCTGCGGGGCCTTCTTGCCGGACTTCTTCGCGCCGCCACCCATGCCCGGGATCCCCGGCATGCCGGGCATGCCCTTGCCGGAGGCCATCGCGGACATCATCTTGCGGGCCTCGAAGAACCGCTCGACCAGGTTCTTCACCTCGCCGACCTGCACGCCCGAGCCCTTGGCGATGCGGGCCCGGCGGGAGCCGTTGATCAGCTCCGGCTCGGCCCGCTCGGTCGGGGTCATCGACTTGATGATCGCGCCGACCCGGTTGACGTCCTTGTCGTCGATGTTGTTGATCTGGTCCCGGATCTGGCCCATGCCGGGCAGCATGCCGAGCAGCTTGGAGATCGAGCCCATCTTCTGGACCTGCTCCAGCTGGGACAGGAAGTCGTCCAGCGTGAACTGCTTCGGGCCGCCGCGCAGCTTGGCGGCGATCTTCTCCGCCTCGGCCTGCGAGAAGGTCTGCTCGGCCTTCTCGATCAGCGAGAGGACGTCACCCATGCCGAGGATGCGCGAGGCCATCCGGTCCGGGTGGAAGGCGTCGAAGTCGTCGACCTTCTCGCCGTTGGAGGCGAACATGATCTGCCGGCCGGTGACGTGCGCGACCGACAGGGCGGCACCACCGCGGGCGTCGCCGTCGAGCTTGGAGAGCACGACACCGGTGAAGTCGACGCCGTCGAGGAAGGCCTGCGCGGTGGTGACCGCGTCCTGGCCGATCATCGCGTCGACGACGAACAGGACCTCGTCCGGGTCGACCGCGGCGCGGATGTCCGCGGCCTGCTGCATCAGCTCGGCGTCGATGCCCAGGCGGCCGGCGGTGTCGACGACGACGACGTCGTACTGCTTCTGCTTGGCGTACTCGATCGAGTCCTTCGCCACCTGCACCGGGTCGCCGACGCCGTTGCCCGGCTGCGGGCCGTAGAAGGCCACACCGGCGCGCTCGGCGACCACCTGGAGCTGGTTGACCGCGTTGGGGCGCTGGAGGTCGCAGGCGACCAGCAGCGGGGTGTGCTTCTGCTTCTTCAGCCAGTGGCCGAGCTTGCCCGCGAGGGTGGTCTTACCGGCACCCTGCAGACCAGCGAGCATGATGACCGTCGGGCCGTTCTTGGCGAACCGCACCCGGCGGGTCTCGCCACCGAGGATCGCGATGAGCTCCTCGTTGACGATCTTGATGATCTGCTGCGCCGGGTTCAGCGCCCCGGAGACCTCGGCACCGAGCGCCCGCTCCTTGACCTGCTTGATGAAGGCCCGGACGACCGGCAGCGCGACGTCCGCCTCCAGCAGCGCGATGCGGATCTCGCGGGCGGTGGCGTCGATGTCCGCCTCGCTCAGGCGGCCCTTGCCCCGGAGGTTCTTGAACGTCGCTGCGAGGCGATCGGAAAGGGTGTCGAACACGTCGTCGCGGGTCCTCTACGGCATCGGTATCGGTACGGTCGTCGTCCCCCAGGGTATCCGGCCGCCCCGGGTACGGTCTCCACCCCTGTCCCCGGCGGGCTCTCAGCCCAGCGCCGCCCGGACCGCGGCCGCCACCTCACCGGCCCGTTGCGCGGCGAGCGGACGGCCCGCCTCGTCGGTCAGGTAGAACGAGTCCACCGCCTCCGCGCCCAGCGTGGAGACGTGCGCGGTGCGCACCCGTACGCCCGACTCGTCCAGCGCCCGGCCGATCCGGTGCAGCAGTCCTGGGGCGTCGTGGGCGCGGACCTCCAGCACGGTCGCGGTCGCCGAGGCCACCGCGGGCGCCACCGCGACCAGCGGCGGCGGGGTGGGGATGCCCCGGCGGCGCGGGGCGGCGGCGTCCCGCTCGGCGAGGCGCCGGGCGACGTCCAGCGAGCCGTCCAGCGCCCGGCGCAGGTCGGCCCGCAGCCGGGCCGCCTCCGGCAGCTCGCCGAACTCGGCGGCCACCCGCCAGGACAGCAGCAGCACCGGCCCGGCGCCGATCGGGTCCAGCTCGCGCAGCCCGGCCGAGCGGACGGTCAGCCGGTGCAGCGCGAGCACCCCGGCGGCGGTGCCGAGCAGTCCCGGACGGTCCGGAACGGCCAGGTTCAGCTCGACGCCCATCGGCCCGGTGCCCATGCGCTCGGTGCCCATCGGCGCGGCCGCCGTCCCGGCACCGGCCGTCCCGGCACCCGTCGGCCCGGCACCCGGGTCCGTCCCCTCGGCCTGGGCCCGCAGCGACAGCGCGGGCTCGCCGGTGCGGGCGGCCTCGACCGCGAGCCGCTCCTGCTCGGCGCTGGGCGCCGCCTCCACAGGCGCCGTGACCGCCCCGGCCAGCCGGTCGGCGGCCCGCGCCACCAGCCCGTCCACCAGGGAGGCCCGCCAGCTGCTCCACGCGGCCGGACCGGTGGCCAGCGCGTCCGCCTCGGTGAGCGCGTGCAGCAGCTCCAGCTCCGGCAGGGTGGTCACCACCTTGGTGATCGCCTCGACGGTGGCCGGGTCGTCCGGGTCACGCCGGGTCGCGGTGTCGACCAGGGTCAGGTGCTGGCGGACCAGCACCGCCAACGTCTCGGTGTCCTCCGCGCCGAAGCCCATGCGGGGGGCGAGGTCGCGGACGATCACCTCGCCGGCCTCGCTGTGGTCCCCGGGCCAGCCCTTGCCGATGTCGTGCAGCAGCGCCGCGACCAGCAGCAGGTCCGGCCTGGCCACCCGGCGGGTCATCGCGGCGGCCCGCACCGCCGTCTCCACCAGGTGCCGGTCCACCGTCCAGCGGTGCACGGCGTTGCGCTGCGGACGGCAGCGCACCCGCTCCCAGTCCGGCAGCAGCCGGGTGACCAGCCCCTCCGCCTCCAGCGCCTCCCACACCGGGACGGCCGCCTCCCCCGCGCCCAGCAGCGTGACCAGCTGCTCGCGCGCCTCGTCCGGCCAGGGCACCGGCAGCGGGCGGCACTCGGCGGCCAGCCGGCGCACCGTCGCGTACGAGACGGTCAGCCCGTTCTGCGCGGCGGCGGCCGCGGCGCGCAGCGGCAGCACCGGGTCGGCGGCCGGGCGGGCGCCCTGGGCCAGCACCGCCTCGCCGTCCTGCTCGACCACCCCCTCGGCGAGCGGGCGGCGCTCCACCGCACCGCGGGCCACCGCCCCCGCTCCCCGGCTGACCCCGGTGAACGGGATGGCCAGCCGGGCCACCCGGCGGCCCCGGCCGGTCCGGGCGGCGAGCACCCGCTCCACCGCCCGCCAGGTGACGTCGCTCGCGTAGGCGATGGTGCGGGCGGCCTCGTAGACCTGGCGCAGCAGGGTGTCCGCGTCCAGCACGCCGAGCCGTTCGGCGACCTGGTCCTGGTCCTGCAGGCTGAGCCGCTCGGTGGCCCGGCCGGTGACCAGGTGCAGCGCGTCGCGCACGTCGGCCAGCCGCAGCGCGGCGGCGTCCAGGCCGTCCCGGGGCGCGTCGGCCAGCCAGGTGGCGGCGACGGCGTTGAGCGCGACCACGTCGCGCAGGCCGCCGCGGGCCTCCTTGAGGTCGGGCTCCAGCAGGAAGGACAGCTCGCCGTGCCGTTCGGCCCGCTCGCGGCCCAGCTCGCGGAGCTCGGGCAGGCGCGCGGGGGCGCTCGCGCGCCAGTCGGTGAAGACGGCGGAGCGCAGCGCGGCGGTGAGTGCCGGGTCGCCGGCCAGGTGGCGGGCGTCCAGCAGGCCGAGCTGCGCCTTGAGGTCGGCGGCGGCGACCGCCCGGGCCTCGGCGACGGTGCGCACCGAGTGGTCGAGCTTGGCGCCCGCGTCCCAGACCGGGTACCAGATCCGCTCGGGCAGCTCCCGGGCGATCGGCCCGTCGTGCAGCAGCAGGACGTCCAGGTCGCTGCGCGGGGACAGCTCGCCGCGCCCGTACCCGCCGACGGCGACCAGTGCCACGCCCGGCGGGGCGCCGGCGGCCGTGAGCAGGCCGGCCAGCCAGTCGTCGGTGGCCGCGGCCAGCGCCTCACGGCGCGGGCGGCCCACCGGGCCGGGGGCGGCGAGCAGCGCGGCCCGGGCGGCGGCGTGGTCGGCGGGGTCGGAAGGCCTGGTCTCGGTGGTCATGCGCGTGCGTCCCGTCCGTGGTGCGGGTGAGCCGTGGTGCGAGTGAGCCGTGGTGAAGGTGAGCCGTGGTGCGGGTGAGCCGTGGTGCGGGTGAGCCGTGGTGCGGGTGAGCCGTGACAGCTGAGCCGTCATGCGGTTGCGCCGTCGTACAGGTGGGCCGTCGTACAGGTGGGTCGTGGCGGCCGAGCGCCGGCCGCCGGTACGCCGTCGGCGGGCCCGCGCCCCCACCCCGGGGGATCACGGGCCCGCCGCAGGTGGGGGCCGGGGAGTGCCGTTCACGCCCTACAGGGCGTCGGGGCCCCGCTCGCCGGTACGGACCCGTACGGCGGTGTCGACCGGGATGCTCCAGACCTTGCCGTCGCCGATCTTGCCGGTCCGGGCGGCCTTCACCAGGACCTCGATCAGGTCGTCGGCGTCCTCGTCCTCGACCAGGACCTCGATTCTGACCTTCGGCACCAGGTCCACGGTGTACTCCGCGCCCCGGTACACCTCGGTGTGGCCGCGCTGGCGGCCGTAGCCGCTGGCCTCGGTGACGGTCAGGCCGTGGACCCCGAAGGCCTGCAGCGCGGCCTTCACCTCGTCCAGGCGGTACGGCTTGATCACGGCGGTGATGAGCTTCATCAGGCGTCGACCTCGGTCTTCTCGGCGGCCTTGCCGGCGGCCTTCTCGGTGGGCTTCTCGCTGGTCTTCTCCGCGGACGTCGCGACGGCCGTCCCTGCGGAGGGGCCCGCCGACGCGGCGGCGGCCAGGCCGGGCAGGGCCCGGGCCAGTCCCGCTCCGACCGCGCTGAAATCGTAGGCGGATTCGGCGTGTTCGGCCTGGTCGATGCCGGCCACCTCGACCTCCTCGGCGACCCGGAAGCCGACCAGCTTGTCGACCGCCTTGGCCAGCAGCCACGACAGGACGAACGAGTACGCCGCGACCACGGCCACGCCCATCGCCTGCTTGCCGAGCTGCCCCAGCCCGCCGCCGTAGAACAGGCCCTTGGCGGTCTGGCCGACCCCGCCGGTGGCGAACAGGCCGATCAGCAGCGAGCCGATCGCCCCGCCCACCGCGTGCACGCCCACCACGTCCAGCGAGTCGTCGAAGCCCCAGCGGTACTTGAGCGAGACGGCCGCGGCGCAGACCGCGCCCGCGACCAGGCCGATCGCCACCGCGCCGAGCGGGCTGACCGAGCCGCAGGCCGGGGTGATCGCGACCAGTCCGGCCACCGCGCCGGAGGCGGCGCCCAGCGTGGTGAAGGCGCCGTGCTTGAGCTTCTCGTAGATCAGCCAGCCGACCAGCGCCGCGCCGGTGGCGACCTGGGTGTTGACCATGGCCATCGCGGCGACCCCGTTGGCGGCCAGCGCCGAGCCCGCGTTGAAGCCGAACCAGCCGAACCACAGCAGCCCGGAGCCGAGCATCACCAGCGGGAGGCTGTGCGGGCGCATCGGGTCCTTCTTGAAGCCGACCCGCTTGCCCAGCACCAGGCAGAGCGCGAGGCCCGCGACCCCGGCGTTGATGTGCACGGCCGTCCCACCGGCGAAGTCGATCACGCCGTTGCGGTCGCCCAGCCAGCCGCCGTTGCCGCCGTCGAAGAAGAACACCCAGTGCGCGACCGGGAAGTAGACGATCGTCACCCAGAGCGCGATGAACAGGCCCCAGGCGGCGAACTTGGCTCTGTCCGCGATGGCGCCGCTGATCAGCGCCGGGGTGATGATCGCGAACATCAGCTGGAAGATCGAGAAGGCGGTGACCGGGATGGTCCCGGCCAGCTCGTTCAGGCCGATGCCGCGCATCCCGAGGAAGTCCAGGTTGCCGATCAGTCCGGCGAACGCGTCGGGCCCGAAGCTGAGCGAGTAGCCGTAGAGGACCCACAGCACACTGACGATGCCGAGCGAGAGGAAGCTCATCGCCAGCATGTTCAGTGTGCTCTTGGCCCTGACCATGCCCCCGTAGAAGAAGGCCAGGCCCGGGGTCATGAGCATGACCAGGGCCGCACTGATGAGCACGAAGGCGGTGTCGCCCGCGCTGAAGCCGTCCGGCATCGGCGTCTCCTCTGCGTCCAAGCCGATCCGCTCCCGGGTACCTGTCCCGTGCCACCCGGGGTGTCGGCGATGAAGAGGAGCGTGCCGAAGGCGGGTTTCGGCCAGTGCGGCCGGTTGTTTCGCGACCGTGACGCGTGCGACGCGCGGGTTACGGCTGCGTGAACCGCACCCCCGGGTACGCCCGGACGGGCTACCGTTCCGCCACCCGCCCGGCCCCTGCCCCGCCCCCCGCCCCGGTCCCGGACGGAAAACACGCCGACCCGCGCAGGCCACCGGCCGTGGCGGCGGCGGCCACCACGGCCGGTGGAGTCACGGGGAGGGGCCCCGGGCGGCTCAGACCACCGAGACGAACTCCGGGATGTCCTGGACGACCCGCTCCTTGAGCCGGCTCACCGCGTCCACGCCCTTGAACCGGGCCGCCGCGGCCTCCGTGGTCTTGCGCACCCGGGAGTTCAGCCGCTCCGAGCGCACCTTGGTGGCGATGTCCACCGCCTGCTCGGCCATCACCGCCGCCTGCTCCGCCTCCTTCTGCAGCAGGTGCACGCTGGCCATGCCGATCAGGTTGAAGGCGTAGCTGCGCACGTGGTCGCCGTCCTGGCGGAACAGGTCGACCGCACGCTCCATCACCGGCGCGGACATCGAGGCGTACAGCTGGGCGTTGTCGGAGTGGTACGCGAGGTCGCGGAAGGAGTGCGCGTTCTCGGCGTTCAGCTCGGCCGGGGAGAAGAACCTCAGCCAGTCCGGCTCCTCGTCCCCCTCCCGGATGTCGGTGAAGGTGTCCTCGGCCAGCCGGATCGCCCGGGCGCAGCGGTTGACCTCGCCGATGGTGGCGTAGGCGCGCGCCTCCATCGCGTACAGCAGCGACTGCTGGCGCGGGGTGGCGGTGTCCCGACTGCCGTACTGCGCCAGGTGGATCAGCTCCAGGGCGTCCTCGCCCCGGTTGAGGTGGATCATCTGGCGGCTCATGTCGGTGAGGATCAACGCGCCGAACGGGCGGTCGCCGGCCTCCTTGGCCGCGTGCAGGGCCAGCACGTAGTACTTCTGCGCGCTCGGGTGCATCCCCACGTCGTAGGACATCCACCCGGCCAGGTGGGCGAGTTCGGCGGTGAGCCGGAACAGCCGCTTGGTGGTGTCCTCGCTGTACGTCTCCTGGAGCAGGTCGGTGACCTCGTGCAGCTGGCCGACGACGGCCTTGCGGCGCAGCCCGCCGCCGTTCTGCGCGTCCCACTGACGGAACATGACCGTGGTCTGCTCCAGCAGTTCCAGCTCGGGCTCGGAGAGCCGGCCGGTGAACGCCTCGCCGCCGTTGGCCGCGGTGAGGATCGGGGTGGGGATGCCGGTCGGGCCGGGGGCCAGCCAGCGCTGCATCGGCTCGATCAGCGCGGCGCCGGCGGTCAGCGCCAGCGAGGTGCCGAGGAAACCCCGACGGTTGAGCATGAGGTCGCTGCGGGAGTAGTCACTGATCAGCTGGACGGTCTGCGGGCCGCTCCACGGGAGGTCCACCCCGCCGCCCACGGTGGAGACCGGGATCGCGGCGCGCAGGCCGAGGTCCTCGATCGACACCACCGAGCCGAAGCGCTCGGAGAAGAGCTCCGACATGATCTTGGGGATGGGTTCGCGCGGCTGCTCGCCGTCCAGCCAGCGGCGCACCCGTGAGGTGTCGGTGGACACGTGGTGGGCGCCGATCTGGCGGGCCCGGCGGTTGACCTGACGCGCCAACTCGCCCTTGGACCAGCCGCTGCGGGCGAACCACGTGGTCAGCTTCTCATTGGGTTGCTTCTCTGCCATGGGAACGTCCCATCCCGCCCGGCCCCTCACGGGGCCCCCGATCGTGACCGCCCGACGGTTGCGGGCTCTTGCCAGACGTGCCGTGCCTGAGGTGCCGCCGTGCCGCGTCGTCGTACTGGTGTGCCATCGTCGCGGACGATCCGTCAGGCCCCAACTCCCGCTCCCCGAAAGCCCGGAGCGGGATCCTCGACGACATCCGCGTGCTGAACGTAATGCCCCGCGAGGGGCCCGTGGGAGCGGCCCTGGCGAAACGCCACCTTTCGCCACCCCCAGGAGTGAACCGAAGCCTCGGGGCACACGCTTCACTAGGTAGTCCCGACGGTCCGGCATATGCGGGCCGCCCAGTCCACCGGCTCACCCCGGAAGACCCGGCAGGCCCCACAACCCACCGCAGCCACAAGCGAGTTCACCACCCACTCCGGGCGGCAACAGCCTCGCGTACACGACGATCCGGCATCCGCGCCGCCCCCACAAGGCGGCGCCCGAGGCACACCACGGGAACAGGCGCACGCCACGCGCTGCGCGCCGCCACCGCACAACGCACCACGCAACCGACAATCGACACACAGTCACCGTCCCGTAACCATCGGCAACGAGAACCTGTTGGGGGAGGCATGGACAACCTGTTCGGCGAACTTCGACTGGGGCACCTGCGGCTGACACCGCTGGGCGCGCGCCGCCGCACCAAGGTCACCGCGTCCCAGGCCGCCGCGGAGTACACCGGCCGCTGGGGCTGGGCGGTCGCCACCGGCGACCCGGCCACCGACACTCCGGTCACCGGCGCCACCGCCCCGACCCGCTGTCCCTGCGGCTCCGCCCGCTGCGCCGCGCCCGGCCTGCACCCCGTGCCGGGCACCGAGGGCCGCGGCCGCGCCGCCCGCGCCGAGAGCTCGGTGCTCTTCCCCACCGGCCGCGCCTTCGACGTCCTGGACGTCCCCGAGCAGGCCGGCCTGCAGGCGCTGGTCCGGCTGGAGCGGATGGGCACCCAGGTCGGTCCGGTGCTCGCCGCCCCCACCGGCCGGCTGCAGTTCCTGGTCGCCGCCGGCACCGCCCGCCGACTGCCCGACCTGCTCTACCGGATGGGCTGGGACGACGCCGCGCTCGACCTCATCTGCCACGGCGAGGGCAGCTACGTCGCCGCCCCTCCCACCGTCCTCGGCGGCCTCGGCCCGGTCCGCTGGCTGCGCCGCCCCACCCGCGACAACGCCGGCTGCCCGCCCGAGGCCCGGCTGCTGCTCGGCACCCTCGCCTACGCCTGCCACCGCGGCCGCGAGCGCACCGCCGAACCGGCCTGGATCGCCTCGTAAGAGCAGAGCCGGGCACGTGAAAGGGCCCGCCCCGAGCGGAGCGGACCCTTCCGGCAGCAGGCGGGGGAACCCGGTCAGTCCCCGATCAGCGCGTCCACGAACGCACCCGGCTCGAACGGCGCCAGGTCGTCCGCACCCTCGCCCAGACCGATCAGCTTGACCGGCACGCCCAACTCGCGCTGGACCGCGACCACGATGCCGCCCTTGGCGGTGCCGTCCAGCTTGGTCAGCACGATGCCGGTGATGTCGACCACCTCGGCGAACACCCGGGCCTGGATCAGGCCGTTCTGACCGGTGGTGGCGTCCAGCACCAGCAGCACCTCGTCCACCGGGCCGTGCTTCTCGACGACCCGCTTGACCTTGCCCAGCTCGTCCATCAGGCCGGTCTTGGTGTGCAGCCGGCCGGCGGTGTCGACCAGGACGGTGTCCACGCCCTCGGCGATGCCCTCCTTGACCGCGTCGAAGGCGACCGAAGCCGGGTCACCGCCCTCCGGGCCGCGCACGGTGCGCGCACCGACCCGCTCGCCCCAGGTCTGCAGCTGGTCCGCGGCGGCGGCCCGGAAGGTGTCGGCGGCGCCGAGCACCACCGTACGGCCGTCGGCGACCAGGACCCGGGCCAGCTTGCCGGTGGTGGTGGTCTTGCCGACGCCGTTGACGCCGACGACCAGGACCACGGCCGGGCCCTCCTCGTGCTTGGTGGAGCGCACGGTGCGGTCGGCGTCCTTGCCGACCAGCTCGACCAGCTCCTCGCGCAGCAGCGCGCGCAGCTCCGCGGGCGTACGGGTGCCGAGCACCTTCACCCGGGTGCGCAGCCGCTCGACCAGCTCCTGGGTGGGGGCGACGCCGACGTCGGCGGTGAGCAGGGTGTCCTCGATCTCCTCCCAGGTGTCCTCGTCCAGGTGCTCCCTGGAGAGCAGCGAGAGCAGGCCCTTGCCGAGCGAGTTCTGCGAGCGGGAGAGCCGCGAGCGCAGCCGGACCAGCCGGCCGGCGGTGGGCTCGGGCACCTCGATCGCCGGGGCCGCCTCGGCCTCGGCCGGCTCGACCTCGGGGGCCTCGACGACCTCGACGGCCTCGGGCTCCGCCGGGAGTTCCACCTCCTCGACGGTGCGGCGCGGCTCCTCGCGGGGCGGGGCGGCCTCCTCGCCGACCTGGGGTTCCTGCGGGGTGGGCTTCGGCGCCGTGATGACCGGCGCCTGCGACTTCGGGGGCAGCTGCTGGCGTCGTCTGCCGGAAACGACGAGGCCGGCGATCGCGCCGACGGCGACCACGGCGATGACTACGGCAAGGATCACGTATTCCATAACCCGTCCAGTATCCGTGACCGGCGCCCGGATGGACCGCACCGCGACTACACGGATACCGCCGGGCGTCGTTCCCGGTGCTCTCCCGCAGCCTGGCGGCCGGGAGGTGCCTCCACGCGCAGCCGCTGGCTGATCACCTGCGAGATGCCGTCGCCCTTCATCGTCACGCCGTAGAGCGCGTCGGCGGACTCCATCGTGAGCTTCTGGTGCGTGATCACGATCAGCTGGGAGCTCTCCCGCAGCTCCTCCATGATCCCGATCAGCCGGCGCAGGTTGGTCTCGTCCAGCGCCGCCTCCACCTCGTCCATCACGTAGAACGGGCTGGGCCTGGCCTTGAAGATCGCCACCAGCAGCGCCACCGCGGTCAGCGAGCGCTCGCCGCCGGACAGCAGCGACAGCCGCTTGACCTTCTTGCCCGGCGGGCGCGCCTCCACCTCGACCCCGGTGGCGAGCATGTTCTCCGGGTCGGTCAGCACCAGCCGCCCCTCGCCGCCCGGGAAGAGCCGGGCGAAGACGCCCTCGAACTGGGCGGCGGTGTCGTGGTACGCCGCGGTGAACAGCTGCTCCACCCGCTGGTCCACGTCCCGGACGATGTCCAGCAGGTCCCGCCGGCTGCGCTTGAGGTCGTCCAGCTGCTCACCGAGGAAGGTGTGCCGCTCCTCCAGCGCGGTGAACTCCTCCAGCGCCAGCGGGTTGACCTTGCCGAGCTGCTGGTAGGCCTTCTCGGCGGCCTTCAGTCGCTTCTCCTGCTCGGCCCGCACGTACGGGTACGGCTCCCCCGGCTCCCCGCCCTCCTCCGGGGCGTCCGGCGGGACGGGCCGGTCCGGGCCGTACGAGGCGAGCAGTTCGCCGCCGTCGATGCCGAACTCCTCCAGCGCCCGGGCCTCCAGCTGTTCGATCCGCAGCCGCTTCTCGGCCCGCAGCACCTCGTCCCGGTGGCCGGCGTCGACCAGCTTGTCCAGCTCCTCCTTGAGCCCGCGGCCGTGCTCGCGGTGCTCGCGCAGCTCCTCCTCGCGCTCGGCGCGCGCCCGTTCGACGGCCGCCCGCCCGGCGTCCGCGCGGGCCAGCGACACCTCCAGGCAGGCCAGCAGCCCGCGGGCGCCCGCCGCGACGGCGTTCGCCACCTCGGCGTCGTGCTCGGCGCGCCGGCGGCGCTCGGCGGCACGAGCGCGTGCCTCGCGCTCGGCCCGGGCGGCCCGGTCCAGCTGGTCCGCCCGGCCGGCCAGCGCGCGGACCCGCTCCTCGTGGGTGCGCACCGCGAGCCGGGCCTCCAGCTCGGCCTGCCGGGCGGCGCTCGCCGCCCCGGCCAGCCGCTGCTGCTCTCCGCTGTCCGGCTCGTCCGCTCCTGCCTCCGCCGACTCCTCGGCCGCGGCCAGGCGTTCCGCCAGCTCCTCGGCGGTGGCCAGCAGCTCGGCCAGGCCCTGTTCGGCCCGGTCGGCCGCGGCCGACAGCCGTTCGGCCTCCCCGGCGGCGGCCCGGGCCTGGCCGCCGAGTCGGCCGAGTGCGCCCGCGACCTGGGCCCGCTCCTGCTCCGCCTGCCGCCGCCGTTCGGCGAGCCGCTCCACTTCGGCGGCCGACTCCCGGCGCAGTTCGGTGAGTTCGGCCAGCCGCTCGGCCGACTCGGCGCAGCGGAGGGTGAGTTCACCGATCGCCCGGGCCGTCTCGTCCACCGCGGCCTGGGTCTCCAGCAGGCTGGGTGCGCCGCCGGAGCCGCCGTGGGCGAAGCCGGCACCCAGCCGGTCCCCGTCGGCGGTGACGGCGCACCACCCGGGGTGTCCGTCGACCAGCCGCAGCGCCGCGTCCAGGTCCGCCACCACGGCCACCCCGGACAGCAGTTGCCGGGCGGCGGCCAGCAACTCGGCCGGGCCGTCGACCAGTTCGGCGGCCCAGCGGGCACCGTGCGGCAACTCACCGTCCGGGCACGGCACTTCGGCCACGCCACTGGCGATCAGCAGCGCGGCCCGGCCGGCTTCGTCCGCCCGCAGCAGCCGCAGCGCCTCGGCGGCGGCGGACGGCGAGTCCACCGCGACGGCGTCGGCCGCCGCGCCGAGCGCCGCCGCCACCGGCACCTCGTACCCGGTCTCGATCCGCAGCAGCGCGGCTGCCGGGCCGAGCAGCCCGCCCAGCCGCCCGCCCGCGTCCAGCAGCGCGCCGGTGCCGTCCTTGCGGCGCAGTCCGAGGGAGAGCGCCTCGTGCCGTGCGGTGAGTGCGGCCCGTTCGCGCTCGGCGGCGCCGGCCGTGTCGCGGGCGGCGGCGAGGTCGCGTTCGACGGCGGCCAGCCGCTCGCGGGCCTCCTGGTGGCCGGCCTCGAACTGTTCGTCGTCCCCGGCCCGGCCGTCCACCTGCTGCCGGAGTTCGTCCAGCTCGCCCTGTGCGGCCTCGGCGCGCAGCAGGGCCTCGTCCCTGGCCTCGGCGAGCCGGCCGATCTCGGCCTGCGCCGAGGCGGCCCGGGACCGGGCGGCGGCGGCCTGCCCCTGGAGGCGGGCCAGGCCCTCCCGGCGGTCGGCGATGGCCCGGGCGGCGTCGCGCAGCCGGCGCTCCTCGGCGGCCAGCTCCCGTTCCAGCTCGCCCTTGCGCTCGACGGCCTCGGCGAGGGCGTACTGCGTCTCCTCCAGCGCCTCGGCGAGGGCGGCCTCCTCCTCGCGGACCCGTTCGGCCTCCCGTTCCAGCTCCTCCGGGTCGCGACCGCGCCGCTCCTCGGTCTGTCCGCCGGCGGCGGCGTGCCGGGCCCGGGCCTCGGCCAGCCCGATCGTGCCGCGGGTGCGCTCGGCGAGCGCGGAGAGCCGGTACCAGGTCTGCCGGGCGGTCTCCAGGCTCGGCCCGAGCTGCCCGACCTGTGCCTCCAGGAGCCGTTCGCGCTGCACCGCGCGGGCCAGCTCCTGTTCGACGGTGGTCCGGCGCAGCCGCAGCGCCAGCTCGTCCGCGACCTCGGCCTCGACGGCCCGGCGGAGCGTGTCGAGGTCGTCGGCGAGGATCCGCAGCCGGGCGTCGCGCAGTGCGGCCTGGATGCCGGCGGCCCGGCGGGCGATCCGGGCCTGTCGGCCGAGCGGGCCGAGTTGGCGGCGCAGCTCGGCCACCAGGTCCTGGACCCGGTTGAGGTTGGCCTGCATGGCGTCCAGCTTCCGCAGCGCCTTCTCCTTGCGCTTGCGGTGCTTGAGGACGCCGGCCGCCTCCTCGATGAAGGCGCGCCGGCCCATCGGATCGGCGTGCAGCACGGAGTCCAGCTGCCCCTGCCCGACGATGACGTGCATCTCGCGGCCGATGCCGGAGTCGGAGAGCAGTTCCTGGATGTCCAGCAGGCGGCAGGTCTCGCCGTTGAGCGCGTACTCGCTGCCGCCGTTGCGGAACATGGTCCGGGTGATGGTCACCTCGGCGTAGTCGATCGGCAGGGCGCCGTCGGCGTTGTCGATGGTGAGGCTGACCTCCGCGCGGCCGAGCGGGGCGCGCCCGCTGGTCCCGGCGAAGATGACGTCCTCCATCTTGCCGCCGCGCAGCGTCTTGGCCCCCTGCTCGCCCATCACCCAGGACAGCGCGTCCACCACGTTCGACTTGCCGGAGCCGTTCGGGCCGACGACGCAGGTGATGCCGGGCTCGAAGCGCAGGGTGGTGCTGGAGGCGAAGGACTTGAACCCGCGCAGCGTCAGACTCTTCAGGTGCACGCGCCGGTCTCCTCATCGCTCGCCAGGGGCCCCAGCGTGCGACTGTAGCCGGACTCGGACACGACGAAGGGACGCCACATCAGGGCGTCCCTTGCAAGCTGCGTCCCTTTCGGGGCGGCTCAGTGCACAGCGGCGTCGATCTGCGAGGACCGGGCGGGACTCAGGTGAGAGCCGGCTCCCGCTGATCCAGATCGATGCTGTTGAGCAGCGAGTGCTCGTCAGCGACAGCGGTGAGCGCGTCGTTCTCAGCCTGCATCCGAAGGAGCTCGGCTTCAAGCTCGTGGACGCGCTGCTGGAGCCGTCGCATCTCGGAGAGCATTCGCGGGTCGGGGCCGCCGACGTACCCGAGAAGCGCCTTTGCCATGATGAATGGTCCTCCACGCTGAGTGACAGAACCGGAATGGTTCGTGTCTAGGGGGAAGGGGGACGCACGCGCGGCGCGTCACCGGAAGTGCTGGCTGGGCACTACGGCACATCCACCGTGAGCTGGGCTCACGAGGGCATGCGCCTGCCGGGCGAACGCGGTCGTGTGCGCGGGCTTCCAGCGTCTCACCAAAGACGGAAAGGGTCAACACGATCACCGCACGCTACCGCGGCCCTGTCACCTGCCTGGCGGTGTCGTCACGCCGGGGGCTCTTTGGGCGGGTCCACCACATGCTCGTGGATCATCGTTCGATGCGGAGTCAACCACGAGTCTGCCCGGATGGCAACCTCGTGACACCGACCGTTCCGGATCTTTTCGCGACGGGTCCAGCGAGGGGGCGGTCGGTGTGCCCGGGGGCGGCGGCTCAGCGGATCTCGAAACCCTCGTAACCAGGGCCGACGGCCGTCCAGATCTCGGTCACGCCGGTGACGTTCCCGGGGGTGTCCGGGCCGCGCAGCAGGGCCAGCAGCTGCTCGCAGTCGGCCGCGAGCCCCTCGGCCACCACCTGCACCCGCCCGTCGCCGAGGTTGCTCGCGTAGCCGGTCAGGCCGGTCTCCAGCGCCCGTGCCCTGGTCCACCAGCGGAACCCGACCTGCTGGACCTTCCCCCGGACCCAGGCGGTGACCCGGACCGGTTCCTCACTGTGGGCGTCGCGACCGTGCATGCCCCGACCCTAGCCGCCCGCCCGCCCGCACGCCCGCACGGGAGCGGCCCCGCCGGAAGGACCGGCGGGGCCGCGTGGAGTCGTGCCCGGGTCTGCGGGTCGGTCGGTTACCAGTCCCCGCCGCCGAAGTCCCCGCCGCCACCGAAGTCGCCGCCGGAGTCGCCGCTGCCGAAGCCGCCGAAGTCGCCGGCGTTGAAGTCGGCGCCGGTGTAGTCGCCGCCCTCGTACTGGTCCTGGTAGCCGTGGTGGCCGCCGTCCGTCATGGGCGCCGCGGCGTAGGCCGGGGTGCTCATCATCGAGCCGAGCATGGTGCCGACCAGCAGGCCCGGCAGCAGACCGCCGCCGAAGCCGCCGTAGTAGCCGCCCGCGTACGGGGCGTACGCCGGGCCGGCGTTCCAGTACGGCTGCGGGCCGTGGTCGGTGTCGACGGTACGGACGGCCGGGTCGAGGCCGGCCGCCACCCGGTCCGCGTCGGCCTGGCAGACCGGGACGGAGCGGGCCGAGCCGCCGGCCGGGGCCCAGTCGACGTCCTTGACGGACGGGCCGTGGCGCGGGTCCATGAAGCACGGGGGACGCCGCTCGGGCAGCGGGCGCTTGTCCCGCCGGGCAGCCAGGGTGGCCAGCGCGAACCGGCCGTCCTCGATCGCCTCGGTGACCTGCTTGACGTCCTCGGGCCGCTTGGCCTCCTCCATGAGGCGCTTGGACTTCTCGTACGAGTCCAGGCCGTGGGTGTAGTCGGCGCGCTGGGCGTCGTCGGCGTCCGCGGCGCGCGGGTCGAAGTCGAGCCGGTCCAGCTCCTCGCCGAAGGCGGTGATGTCCTCGTCCACGACGCGGCGCAGCTGCTCCAGCTCGGCCCGGGCCTGCTCCTCCTTGCGCTTCTTGGCGCGGCGGAAGAGGAAGAAGACGCCGGCGCCGGCCAGGACCACCAGGACGACCGGGATGACCACCCAGGCGATCGAGGTGCTGTGGTTGACGCCCTGGCCCTTGGCCTGCGGGGCGGCCTGGTCGACGAAGTCGTTCAGGGTGGCGTCGATGTCGCCGTTGTGGGCCCGGAGGACGGCGCCGGAGATCCGGGTGGCGGCACCGGCCGCCATCGCGCCCCGGTCCGCGTCGGCCCGGAACGCGTTGCCGCGCCAGACCGCGTAGACCCCGTCGACGCCGACCAGGGTCCGCAGGTCCTTGAAGACGGTGTCCTTGTTGTAGGCCGGCGAGTCCGGGACGACCGCGATGAAGATCGGCTTGTCGGCCTTGTCGATCTTCTTGGTCAGGGCGTCGGCCTGGGCCTGGCTGAAGCGGTCGGTCATCGCCGGGTCGACGTAGACCTTGCCCTTCTTCAGGGTGGCGGCGGCGTCGCTCAGACCGCCGGCGGCCGAGGCCGCCGGTGCCAGCAGGAGCAGCAGCCCGAGCAGCGCCGCCACCAGGGCAAGTGGCCCGGCGCCCCGGGAACGTCGTGCAAGGGTTCTCATGCCCCCGACGCTACCGCGAGCGGCGTCGGAGCACGCCATACCCTTCGCATACTGGTGGTGGCAAGACTCCCCGCCGTCCGCCGGGGCCGCTCCCCTTCTCGGGGATGATGTTTCCCCCAGCCGCCCCCGAATCGGGTCGGGCAGGGGAACCGCGGGGTCTGCCCGGACGTACGTCCCGGCGGGCCCGGCCCGATTCCCGGAGCACCCCCGGGCGCTCCCGGGCGCTCTCGGGCGCTCTCGGGCGCTGCGGGGGACGTCCCGACCGTACCGCGCGAACGGGCACCGCAGTCCTGGACCGCCGGTCCCCTTACCCTTTCTTGACCCAACTCCCGATCGGAGCTCCCCGGTGATCATCGGCCTCGTCACGGCCGTGGCGGCATCCGCCTGCTACGGCACCGGATCGGTCCTGCAGGCCGTCGGATCCCGCCGTTCCGCCCGGGAGGAGGCCGCCAAGGGCGCCACCACCTCGACCACCGAGCACGGCGGGCCCAGCCTCTCCTCGACCGCGAAGGCCGCCGTCACCTGGGAGTTCATCCTGGGCACGGTGCTCGACCTGATCGGCTTCGGGCTCGGCGCACTGGCCGCCCGGCTGCTGCCGCTGTTCCTCTCCCAGACCATCATCAGCGCCAACCTGGTGATCACCGCGCTGCTCAGCATCAAGCTGCTGGGCATCCGGCTCAAGCAGCTGGAGTGGGCCTCGATCGGCGTGCTCTGCTCGGCCCTGGTGATGCTGGCCGTCTCGGCCGGCCCGGAGGGCGGCCACCACGCGGACATGTCCTTCCACTGGTGGCTGCTGATCGTCAGCACCGTGCTGCTGGTCGGCGGCAGCCTGCTGGTGCGGCGGATGGGCGCCGGCGGCGCGATCGTCGCCGGTCTGCTCTCCGGCCTCGGCTTCGGCGCGCTGGGCGTCGGCGTGCGCATCCTCAACGGCGTCGAGCCGTTCGCGCTCGGCCCGCTGCTCTCCGATCCGGCGCTGTACGCGATCCTGGTCGGCGGCCTCGGCGGGATGTACATCCACACCGTGGCGCTGCAGATCGGCTCGGTGAACGGCGCGACGGCCGCCCTGGTGGTCGGCGAGACGGTGCTGCCCGGCGCGGTCGGCGTGCTCTGGCTCGGCGACTCCTCCAAGCCCGGCCTGGGCTGGCTCGGGGTGCTCGGCTTCCTGCTCGCGGTGGTCTCCGCGGTCGGGGTCGCCTACTTCGGCCAGGACACCCACGGCACACCCGGCGACACCTCGGCCGAGCACCCCGAACTCGCCCACAAGTAGCGGCCGGCTCAGCCCCCGTTGCGGGCCCGCGGCACGCGCTGGCAGCGGGGGCAGAAGTAGCTGGAGCGGTTCATCCAGGCCGCCCGCCGGATCGCGCTGCCGCAGCGGCGGCAGGGCTCGTGCTCGCGGCCGTAGGCGTCGAGGTCACGGGAGAAGTAGCCGCTCTCGCCGTTCACGTTGACGTAGAGGCTGTCGAAGCTGGTGCCGCCGACGGCGAGCGCCGCGGTCATGACGTCCCGGGCGTTGGCCAGCAGCAGCGCGGCCTGCGGGCGGGTCAGCGTCGCGGTCGGCCGGTCGTAGTGCAGCCTGGAGCGCCACAGCGCCTCGTCGGCGTAGATGTTGCCGACGCCGCTGATCAGGGTCTGGTCGAGCAGCGCGCGCTTCACGGTGGTGCGCTTGGCGCGCAGCGCGGCCGCGAACGCCGCGTCGTCGAAGCGCGGGTCGAGCGGGTCACGGGCGATGTGCGCGATGGAGACGGGCGTGCCCTCCGGGTCGTCCTCCTCGGCCTCCTCGACGGCCAGGCCGCCGAAGGTCCGCTGGTCGACGAAGCGCAGTTCGCGCCCGCCGTCGGCGAAGCGCAGCCGTACCCGCAGGTGCGTCTCGTCCGGCACCGACGGGTCCTGGACGAGGAGTTGGCCGCTCATCCCGAGGTGGCCGATCAGCGAGAACCCGGCGCCCGCACCGGCCAGCGGCACCCACAGGTACTTGCCGCGCCGCTGCGCGCTGCCGAGGGTGGCGCCGGTCAGCCGGGCGGTGAAGTCGGCCGCGCCGGCCGGCTGGCGGCGCACCGCGCGCGGGTGCAGCACCTGGACGTCGGCGACGGTACGCCCGGCGACCCAGTTGGCCAGACCGCGGCGGACGACCTCGACTTCGGGAAGTTCGGGCACGGGAAGGAACCTCCTGCTTCGGTACCGATCAGCAGGGACAGGCTACTTCGCGGTCCACCCGCCTCGCTGTGCCCGGTGGGGCTCCGCGCGACGGGCACCTTCTCGTGGTCGCTCGCCGCGCTCGCGCTACGCCCCGGCGGGCAGCCGGTCGGCGTACTTCTCCTTGATCGCGCGCCAGGCGCTCTCGGCGGCCTTCTGCTCGGCTTCCTTCTTCGAGCGGCCCACGCCGCTGCCGAAGTCCTCGCCGGCCACCCGGGCCGCCGCGGTGAAGGTCTTCTCGTGGTCCGGACCGGACTCCATGACCACGTACTCGGGAACGCCGATGCCCACCGAGGCGGTGAGCTCCTGGAGGCTGGTCTTCCAGTCCAGGCCGGCACCCAGTTGAGAGGACTCCTCGATCAGCGGGTCGAACAGCCGGTGGACGAACTCGGTTGCCGCGTCCAGGCCCTGGTCCAGGTAGACGGCCCCGATCACGGCCTCGACGGTGTCGGCGAGGATCGACGACTTGTCGCGGCCGCCGGTTCCCTCCTCGCCCTTGCCGAGCCGGATGAACGCGCCGAGGTCCAGGCCCCGGCCGACGTCCGCGAGCGCACGGGAGTTGACCACCGCGGCGCGCAGCTTGGCGAGCGTGCCCTCCGGGACGTCCGGGTGGACGCGGTAGAGGGTGTCGGTCACCACCAGGCCCAGCACCGAGTCGCCGAGGAACTCCAGGCGCTCGTTGGTGGGCAGCCCCCCGTTCTCGTACGCGTACGAGCGGTGGGTCAGGGCACGCACCAGAAGGGCGCGCTCGAGCGTGTACCCGAGGCGCCCTTCCAGGACGTCGTATTCGGTCGAAGCCGGCCCGCCGGCCTTGCCGCCGCCCGAAGAACCCTTCGGGGCGGTGGACGCCTTGCGGGTGGAGTTACCGTCCGACATCGATCCGTGCACCCCGCCGATCAGACCGAGAGGACCTGGCGACGGTTGTACGTGCCGCAGCTCGGGCACGCGATGTGCGAGAGCTTCGGCTCGTGGCAGCGGTCGCACGCCACGAGGGCCGGGGCAACGGCCTTCCAGTTGGACCGACGGTGGCGCGTGTTGCTGCGCGACATCTTCCGCTTCGGAACAGCCACGGCTACTTCTCCTGGTTCTCGGCGAGACCCTCACGGGTGTCGCTGGTCTTGGTTCCCCGCCGCCCGTTAGCGGCTTCGCCGCGGGCCTCGTCGCCGGGGGTGGCGGAGAGTCCCTGCAGTGCCGCCCACCGGGGGTCGACGGCGTCGTGGTGGTGCGCCGGGTCGTCGCTCAGGCGCGCTCCGCATTCGGAGCACAGGCCCAGGCAGTCTTCCTGGCACACCGGCTGCAGCGGCAGTGCGAGCACCACCGCGTCACGCAGCACCGGCTGGAGGTCGAAGAAGTCGCCCTCCAGGCGGTAAGTCTCTTCCTCCGAGTCCTCGTCGAGGTCCTCGGCCCCGGAGGTCCGGGCGCGGTGGCGCTCGTCGGACTCCGGGTAGTAGTACAGCTCCTGGAAGTCCACGTCGATGTCGAACTCGACGGGCTCCAGGCACCGGACGCACTCGCCCTCGACGTGGGCGTCGGCGGTGCCGGTGACCAGCACGCCCTCGACCACGGACTCCAGGCGGAGTTCCAGCTCGATCGGGCTCTTCTCCGGGACGCCGATGACGTCGACGATCCCGAAGCCCTCGGGGGCCTCCAGGGTCCGGGTCACCTTGCGCATCGAACCCGGACGACGGCCCAGCTCGTGCGTGTCGAACACGAGGGGGTCGCGGTGGTCGAGGCGGTTCACGGTGGTCCTGACTTCCATGGGGAATCTTCGATGTGTCCCCATACAAGTCGACGTTGCGAGGGCAAGCCGAGAGGCGGGCATGGGGATGCCGGAGTGGTCAGACTACCGGAGTCTCCCGTCAGGCCCAACTTCGGTCCTGTCGGGAGGCCCCTCGGCGGCCCGCTCAGCGGCCGCCGAGCTCCCGCAGCCTGGTCATGTCGATCATGCTGGTGTCGAAGAAGCTGGTCTCGTCCAGGCCCTGCTGCTGGTGCGGCACGGCCGGCGGGGCGGCGGGCGGCTGCGGGTAGGCGTAGCCGTCGTACCCCTGCGCACCGTAGCCCTGCTGCTGCTGGTGCTGGTGCTGCTCGTAGCCGTAGCCGGCCTGCTGCTGGTCCGGGTAGCCCTGCTGCGGGTAACCGCCCTGCTGCTGGCCCCACTGGGTGTTGTACGGGTCGCCCTGGCCGGCCGGGTCGAAGCCCCCGCCGTACACCTCGGCGTACTGCCCGCCCGGCTGCTGGGCGGCGGCGTACTGGTCGGCCCCGGGGCCCTGCCAGCCGGCCGCGGCCGGGGTCTGCTCCGGCCAGCTCTGCTGCTGCGGGACGTCCTCGCGGTACCAGGCGATGTCCGCGCCGTCGGCGTCGTCGGCGAAGCCCGCCGCCACCGCCTCGGCCCGCTCCTTGGCCTGCTGCGCCTCGTCGGCGGCGGCCAGGTAGGCGCCCAGCTCGTCGATGGGGCGCTTGCCGAGCAGCTTGTCGCGGCCCTTGCCGACGGCGTCCAGGGTGGCGCTCAGCACGTTCTCCAGCGTGGCGAGCTTCACATCGACGTACTCGTCCACCTCGGGGCTCGGGCTGATCCGCTGCGGGCGGAACTCCTCGCCGTCGCCCTCGCCCGCGGGCTCGCTCTCGAAGACGCCGGCGTCGCCGCGCAGCTTGGAGCGGCCGCGGCCGACCGCGCCGAGCGTCTTGGTCAGCACCACCTCGAAGTTGGCGAGCTTGCTGTCCACGTAGTCGTCGGCCTCGGCCCGCTTGGTCTCGACCTCGGCGCGCGCCTCGGCGAGGATCCGGTCGGCCTGGGACTGCGCCTGGCGGACGACCTCGGTGTCCGAGATCAGCGAGCCGCGTTCGGCGTGCGCCCCCTGGATGATCCGCTCGGCCTCCTCCTGCGCACCGGCCACCACCTGCTCGTGGTCGGCCATCACCGACTGCGCCTGGGCCAGTTCGGCGGGCAGCGCCGCCTTGAGGTCGTTGAGCAGGCCGATCAGCTCGGCCCGGTTCACCACGCAGGAGGCCGACATCGGCATCGAGCGGGCGTTCTCGACCGCCGCCACGATCTCGTCGACCTTGTTCTGCACGTCCACGGGGCTTCGTCTTTCCGTGTGCCGCCGACGGTCCGGCGGAGGCAGGCCCGGCGCGGTGGACCTCACCGCAGGGCAGGAATACAGACTGTACGGCCACCGCGGGGCAGGGTCACAACGCCTGAGTCGAACCCGCCTCCCGCCCTTCGGACAATCCGTGACGAACCGGCAGAAAGGGGCAGGCAGCCGACTACTGCTCGGCCCTGCGCTCCGCGATCCGCTCGACCAGCCGGCGGTGCACCGTCTCCGGCAGCAGGTGCGAGACGTCGCCGCCGTACGAGGCGACCTCCTTGACCAGCGTCGAGGAGAGGAAGCTGTACGTCGGCGAGGTCGGCAGGAACAGCGTCTCCACGCCGGACAGGCCGTGGTTCATCTGGGCCATCTGCAGCTCGTAGTCGAAGTCGCTGACCGCCCGCAGGCCCTTGATGATCGCGGGGATGCCGCGCTCCCGGCAGTAGTCCACCAGCAGGCCGTGGTGCGACTCGACCACCACGTTTCCGAACGGGGCGGTGACCTCCTCGATCAGGCCGATCCGCTCCTCGACGGTGAACATGCCCTGCTTGTTCCGGTTGATCAGGACCGCGACATGCACCACGTCGTAGAGCTTCGAGGCCCGCTCGATGATCTCCAGGTGGCCCTTGTGGATCGGGTCGAACGAACCGGGGCAGACGGCTCGGCGCATGGCGTGTGTGCTCCCTCGTGGGGTGACGGCTGCTGCGGGCCGCGGCCCGCTACTCGTGATCGCTGGCCTCGGCGGCGGCGCGACCGTACCAGAGCGTGCCCTCGCCGTAGCGGCGGGAGCGCAGCACCTCGAAGCCCTCGGGCCAGCCGAACTCGCCGCCACGGGTGCTGCGCTCCACGGTGACGAGTGCGTCCTCCGCGAGCCAGCCCCCAGCCGACAGTGTGATCAGCATCTCGCGCAGTTCCTCGTCCGTCACGGCGTACGGCGGATCGAGGAACACCAGGTCGTAAGGGGACTGCGGGGGTGGCCCGGCGATCACCTTCTCCGCCTTGGCGGCCCGAACCTCGGCGCCCGGCAGGCCGATCGTGCGGACGTTCTCCCGGATCACCCGGGCCGCCTGGCTGTCCGCCTCGACCAGCAGGACGTGCTCGGCGCCGCGCGACAGCGCCTCCAGGCCGACCGCGCCCGATCCGCCGAACAGGTCCAGCATCCGCGCCCCGTGCAGGGTGCCGCGGAACGCCTCCAGGGTGGAGAACATCGCCTCCCGGGCCTTGTCGGAGGTCGGACGGGTGCCCCGGCCGGGCGGTACGGCCAGCCGGCGGCCGCCGGCCGACCCGGCGATCACGCGGGTCATGGTGGTGGAAGGTCCTTTCGTCGCTGCCCGACCACGCTATCCCGCGCCGAGCCCGCGAGTGACCTTCGCAGGCCCCGCCGATCGGACCGGCGGGGCCTGCGGAGTCGGGCGGTCAGCTCGCCTCGGAGCCCGTCTGCTGGGCCGGGACGGCCGCGCCGAGCAGGGCCGGCGACGCGTAGCGGGACCAGGACAGGCAGCCGTCGGGCGGGCAGAACTCGGGGCGGCGCGGGTCGTGCCCGAGCTCGCGCAGCTTGGTCCGGACGGAGTCGGGCGTGCGGCCGAAGCGGGCGGCGATCCGGGCGATGGTCTCGCTGTCGTGGAAGCGCCGGACCAGCTCCTCCTCGTGCTGCGGCACCCAGGGGGCGCCGTGGCCGGGGTACAGCTCGCGCAGCACGTCGCGGTCGGGGATGGGCTCGGAGACGTCGGCGACGATCGCCAGCGCCCGCAGCGCGCGGTTGAGCGCGATCCGCAGCGAGGCGACGTCCTCGACCGGCAGGCGGAGCTTGCCCGAGGCGAGCGGCGCGGCGGCCGCCCCCTCGCGCCAGCCGGTCAGGGTGAGGGTGACCTCGCGGTCGTCGTCGCTGGCGAGTTCGATCCGGAAGACCTTGTCGCCCAGCGGGAGCTCGTTGAGATGACGGAATGCCATGGCAGGACCCCCAAGTGTCGCGCCAGGTACGCACCTTGAGGGTGCGTCCTGAACACCTTCATTCTCTCCCGGGGGTCTGACAATCGGGCCTCCCCTGCGACCCGCTCAGCCCTTCTCCATGTAGGCCGCGCGGTCCTCGTCGAGCAGGCTCTCCAGCGCGGTGCGCAGCTCCGGGTGGGCAGCCAGCTCCGGGTCCTCGGCGACCAGCCGGGTGGCCTCGGTCCGGGCGGTGAGGATGACCTCCTCGTCCTCCAGCACCGAGAGCACCTTGAGCGAGGACTTCACCCCGGACTGCGCCTGGCCCAGCACATCGCCCTCGCGGCGCTGTTCGAGGTCGATCCGGGACAGCTCGAAACCGTCCAGGGTGCCCGCCACCGCGTCCAGCCGGGCCCGCGCGGCGCTGCCCCCGGGCATGTCGCTGACCAGCAGGCACAGGCCGGCCGCACTGCCGCGGCCGACCCGGCCGCGCAGCTGGTGGAGCTGGGAGACGCCGAAGCGGTCGGCGTCCATGATGACCATCACGGTCGAGTTGGGGACGTTGACGCCGACCTCGATGACCGTGGTGGCGACCAGCACGTCCACCTCGCCGGCCGTGAACCGCCGCATCACCTCGTCCTTGGCCTCCGGGGCGAGCCGCCCGTGCAGGATCTCCACCCGCAGCCCGGCGAGCGGGCCCTTCAGCAGCTGCTCGGCGGTCTCCACCACCGAGAGCGGGGGCCGTCGTTCGTCGCTCGCGGCGCCGATGTCGGCGACCTCCTCGAAGTCCTCCTCGGCGGCCCTGCGCCGCTTCTTCGGCTCGGCCGCGGGCTCCTCGTCCCCGATCCGGGGGCAGACCACGTACGCCTGGTGGCCCTTGGCGACCTCCTCGCGGACCCGCTCCCAGGCCCGGGCCAGGAAGTTGGGCTTCTCCAGCGCCGGGACGACGTGGGTGGAGATCGGCGAGCGGCCGGCCGGCAGCTGGTCCAGGACGGAGGTCTCCAGGTCCCCGAAGACGGTCATCGCGACGGTGCGCGGGATCGGGGTGGCGGTCATCACCAGCAGGTGCGGCGGCTGGTCCCCCTTGGCCCGCAGCGCGTCCCGCTGCTCGACGCCGAACCGGTGCTGCTCGTCCACCACGACCAGGCCGAGGTCCTGGAACTGCACCTTGTCCTCGATCAGCGCGTGGGTGCCGATGGCGATCCCGGCGTCCCCGCAGGCCATGTCCAGCAGCGCCTGGCGGCGGGCCGGGACGCCCATCGAGCCGGTCAGCAGCACCACCCGGGTGCCGAGGTCGGAGCCGCCGAGCATGCCGCCCTCGGCGAGGTCCCCCATCATCTCGACGATCGAGCGGTGGTGCTGCTGGGCCAGCACCTCGGTGGGCGCCAGCAGCACGGCCTGGCCGCCCGCGTCGACCACGGCCAGCATGGCCCGCAGCGCGACCAAGGTCTTGCCTGAGCCGACCTCGCCCTGGAGGAGGCGGTGCATCGGGTGGTCGGTGGCGAGGTCGGCGGCGATCTCCGCGGACACCTTCTGCTGGCCCTCGGTGAGGGTGAACGGCAGCCGGGCGTCGAAGGCGTCCAGCAGTCCGCCCGCACGGGCCTCGCGCGGCTTGGCGGGCAGCGCGGAGTCGGCGGCCCGGCGCCGGGCCAGGGCGACCTGGAGCACGAAGGCCTCGTCCCAGCGCAGCCGGCTCTGGGCGCGCTCGCGGTCGGCCTGGCTGCGCGGGCGGTGGATCAGCTCCAGCGCCTCGGGCAGCGGGATCAGCTCGTGCCGCTCGCGCAGCTCTGCGGGCAGCGGCTCACCGACGTCGCCGAGGTGCTTGGTGAGCGCGGTCTCGATGCAGATCGACAGCTTCCAGCTGGGCATCTGCGCGCTGGCGCCGTACACCGGGATGAGCCGGCCGGCGAACTGCTTCGCGGCGTCGCCAGCTCCGGTCGATGCAGTGGCGTCCTCGTCGAGCAGCTGGTAGTCGGGCGAGACCAGTTGGCGGCTGCGGTTGAAGACGCCGACCTTGCCCGCGAACAGGCCCTGGGCGCCGGCCTTGAGCTCCTTCTGCCGCCAGCCCTGGTTGAAGAAGACCAGCGAGAGCCGGCTGCGGCCGTCGGTGACGACGACCTCCAGGCGGTCGCCCTTGCGGCCGCGGAACGGGATCAGGGTGACCTTCTCGATCCGGGCCAGCACGGTGACGTGCTCGTCGACCTCCAGCTCGTCCAGGCTGGTGAGCTGGCCGCGTTCGACGTAGCGCCGCGGGTAGTGGTGCAGCAGGTCCCCGACCGTGCGCAGCTTGAGGCTGTCGGCGAGCACCTTCGCGGTGCGGTCGCCGACGAGCTTGGTCAGTGGTTCATCGAGAGCGCCCATCAGCGCCCTGTTTACACCACACCACCGACAAAAACCGCGCCCTACTCCACGCCGATCAGCAGCGGTGCCGGTTCCTGCCCGCCGTGGAAGACCACCGCGTCCACCTCGGGCCGCCGGTGCCGCACGTGCGCGACCAGCCGTTCGGCCAGCGCCTCCTCGGTGCCCTCGCCGAGGACCAGGGTGACGAGTTCGCCGCCCGCGCCGAGCATCCGGTCGAGCACGCTCTCGCCGACCTCGGCCAGCCCGGTGCCGATCACCGCGACGTCGCCGTCGATCAGGCCGAGCACGTCACCGGCCTGGCAGACCCCTGCCATCGTCCAGGACTCCCCCTCGGCGACGGCGAGTTCGGCGTACCGGGTGGCCCCGGCGGCGGAGGTCATGGCGACGACGTCCTCGTCGAAGCGGCGGCCGCCCTCGTGCACCGCGAGCGCCGCCAGCCCCTGCACCGGCGAGCGGGTGGGCAGGACGGCGATCCGGACCCCCTCCTCGCGCAGCTGGTCGGCGGCGGCCCCGGCGGCGGCGCGCAGCTCGGGGTCGTTGAGCAGCAGGACGACCTCGCGGGCGGCCGAGCGGCGCACGGCGGCGGCGAGTTCGGTGCTGGACGGCGGCCGGTCCGGGTCGGCGTGCAGGACGACGGCGCCGGCCTGCTCGCAGAGTTCGGCCAGGCCCCCGCCGGAGACGACGGAGAGCACCGCGCGGGCCCGCTCCTCGCGCTCGCCGCCTTCGGCGGCGGTGCCGGAGCGGGCGGCGGCCTCGGCGAAGTGGGTGATCCGGATCTGGTGCGGGCGCCCGGCCTCGACGCCCGCCTCCACGGCGGCGCCCGCGTCGTCCACGTGGACGTGCACGTTCCACAGGCCGTCGCCGCCGCCGATCACCAGCGAGTCGCCGAGCCCGCCGAGCCGCTCGCGCAGCGCGGGCAGCGCCTCGTCGGGGGCGTCCAGCAGGTAGATGACCTCGAAGGCGGGGTGGCCGGGGCCCGGCGGCCGCAGGTGCACCTCGCAGCTCTCCATGGCCCGGACGTCCCCGCGCAGCGCGACCGGCCCCATCGGCTGCTGCCCGGCGACGGCGTCGGCGAGCGCCCCGAGGACGGTGACCAGGCCGCGCCCGCCGGCGTCCACGACCCCGTTCTCGGCCAGGACGGCGAGCTGCTCGGGGGTGTGCCGCAGCGCGTCCCGGGCGGCCCGGTACGCGGTGTCGGCGACCTGGGCGAGCCCGTCCCCGGCCTGCACCGCCTCCCGGGCGGCAACCCTGGCGACGGTCAGCAGCGTGCCCTCGACGGGCTCCGCGACGGCCTGGTAGGCGGAGTCGGCGGCCCGTTGCAGGGCGGCCCGCAGCTGTTCGGCGCCGCCGCCCTCGGCCAGCGTCTCGGCGGTTCCGCGCAGCCACTGGGCGAGGATCACCCCGGAGTTGCCGCGGGCGCCGACCAGCGCACCGCGGGCCATCGCCCGGACGGCGTCGGCCAGTCCGGGGGCCGGGTCGGCGGCGGGGTCGGCGAAGCGGCTCTCCACCTCGGCGGCGGCGGACTCGACGGTCAGGTAGAGGTTGGTGCCGGTGTCGCCGTCCGGGACCGGGTAGACGTTGAGCGCGTCGATCTCCTCGCGCGCCTGGCCGAGCGCGCGCAGGGCGAGCTGGCACCAGGTGCGCACGGCCGGGGCGTCGAGCGTGTGCAGCACCAGGTCTCCTCCGGATGGGACGCCGCGATGGCCTGTGGGGCAGCAGCACGTGCAGAGCTGCGGCGAGGGGTGGTACCGGCAGGTTATCGGGGGCCGGGGAGGGCCGTCCGGACCGGCGACCGCAGCGATCACTCGGCCGGTCATGGTAGTTTCGTGGGACGGAAGCAAGCGTTGTATGCTCTTCCGGTTGCCTGGAACCGTCCAGGCTCACCCCCTTGTCCGGTCTGGTTCACGCGAGTGCTCCGGTGGGTGGGCGGGGTTTTCGAAAGTAACTGATCTGAAGTCTTGGAGTGACTCCTGTGGCTGCCAACTGCGACGTCTGCGGCAAGGGGCCGGGCTTCGGCAACAGCATCTCCCACTCTCACCGCCGTACCCCCCGTCGTTGGAACCCCAACATCCAGACGGTGCGCGCTGTGATTGGGCGGACGCCGAAGCGGCTCAACGTCTGCACCTCGTGCATCAAGGCCGGTAAGGTCTCGCGCTGACGCGCAGACCGGCATGCCGGTCCTCCAGTGAGCCGGTTCATCCTCGGATGGACCGGCTTCGCTGTTCTTCGGACCGGTCACGCCGTTTTCCGGACTCACCAGTGGTGGGCGGGCTCTCCCGGGAGCCCGCCCACCACTGTTTCCGGAGCCGTTTCCCGGCTCCCCCGGGCTCCCCCGGCTCCCTCAGCGCCAGCGCCAGGCGTGGTCGACCGGCCCGATGCCCGCACCCAGGGCGAAGCCCCCGGCGATCGCACCGGTGATGTACTCCTTGGCCGAGCCCACCGCCTCCGGCAGCGACTCGCCCTTGGCCAGGCCGGCCGCGATCGAGCTGGCCAGGGTGCAGCCGGTGCCGTGGGTGTGCCGGTTGTCGTAGCGCGGCGCCCGGTACCAGTGCTCCTCCCCCGGCCCGCCGTACAGCAGGTCGGCGGCCTCGCCCTCCAGGTGGCCGCCCTTGACCAGCACCCAGCGCGGCCCGAGGTCGAGCAGCGCCTTCGCGGCGTCCAGCATCTGCCCCTCGGCCTCGACGGTCCGGCCGGTGAGCTGCGTCACCTCGTGCAGGTTGGGGGTGGCCAGGGTGGCGACCGGCAGCAGCTTCTCGCGGACGGTGGCGACGGCCTCCGCGGCCAGCAGCGCGTCCCCGTGCTTGGAGACGCCGACCGGGTCGACCACCACCGGGGCGTCCACCCCGGCCAGCAGCTCCGCGACGGTCTCGACCAGCTCGATCGAGGCGAGCATGCCGGTCTTCACGGCCTGCACGCCGATGTCGTCCACCACGCTGCGGAACTGCGCCCGGACGGCCTCGGCGGGCAGTTCCCAGTAGCCCTGGACGCCGAGGGAGTTCTGCGCGGTGACGGCGGTGATCACGCTCATGCCGTGGACACCGAGGGCGAGCATCGCCTTGAGGTCGGCCTGGATGCCGGCGCCGCCGCCGGAGTCCGAGCCGGCGACGGTGAGCACGCGCGGGGGCGCCACGTGCGGGCGTGCCACCTGGGGAGGTGCAGTCGAAACCATGCCCCCAACCTACCCGCGCGGCCTCACAGCACGGCTTCGGACTCCACCCAGCGGTCCTCCGGCACCGTCTTCAGCCGGGTCACCGCCTCGCCGATCGGCAGCAGCTCGATCCCGGTCCGGCGCAGCGCGGTGAAGTGCCCGAACGCGCCCTGGTGCACGGCCTCCACCGCGTGCCAGCCGAAGCGGGTGGCGAGCACCCGGTCCCGGGCGGTCGGGGTGCCGCCGCGCTGGACGTGGCCGAGGATGACCGGACGGGCCTCCTTGCCGAGCAGGTCCTCCAGCTCGTGGGCGAGCCGGTTGCCGATCCCGCCGAAGGTCCGGTGGCCGTACTGGTCGACCTCGCCGTGGTCGAAGCGCATGGTGCCGGGCACCGGGGCCGCGCCCTCGGCGACGGCGATGATGGCGAACTTCTTGCCCCGGGCGAAGCGGTCCTCGATTATCCGGGCCACCGCCTCGATGTCGAAGGGCTTCTCCGGGATCAGGATGCCGTGCGCACCGCCGGCCATGCCCGCGGTGAGGGTGATCCAGCCGGTGTGCCGGCCCATCAACTCGACGACCATGACGCGCTGGTGGGACTCGGCGGTGGTCTTCAGCCGGTCGATCGCCTCGGTCGCGACGTGCACCGCGGTGTCGAAGCCGAAGGTGACGTCGGTGGCCTCGATGTCGTTGTCGATGGTCTTCGGCACCCCGACCACCGGCAGCCCGGCCTCGCTGAACAGCTTGGCGGCGGTCAGCGTCCCCTCGCCGCCGATCGCGATCAGCGCGTCGATGCCGATGTCCCGGGCCAGCACCTTGGCGTTCTCCACCGCCCAGGCGATCCGGTCGCGCCGCACCCGGGCCGAGCCGAGGACGGTGCCGCCGAGGGTGAGCAGACCGGTGACGTCGTCGTGCGAGACCGTCCGGGTGCGGCCCTCGATCAGGCCGAGGAAACCGTCCAGGATGCCGACGATCTCGTCGCCGTGGACGTCCGTCCCCCGGTGCACCACCGAGCGGATCACCGCGTTGAGGCCGGGGCAGTCGCCGCCGCTGGTCAGTACACCGATGCGCATGTCAGGTGTGCTCCCGCTCGCCGTGGTTCGGCCCGCCCGCGCCGGACGGGCCGGCGGGCGGGCTCGGATGGCGCAAGCCTACGCACAACGCACCCGCGAAGCCCGTCCCTCGCACGCGCGGAGCGTCATGTCCCGCTCCCCGCGAGGAGAACAGCACCCGCGACTGCGCGATCGGCAGCCTCTCACTCGGCGAAGTGGTCCCAGCCGCCGACCCGGTCCCAGGGCGCGCCGTCCACCGTGACCCGGCCGCTGCGGCTGCCCGTCGGCCGGCCGGTCACCTCGCCCACCACCCGCCAGCGGGCCGGGAGTTGGACCCCGCGCGGGAAGGTCGCCACGATCGCGTGGTCCTCGCCGCCGGAGAGCACCCAGACCAACGGGTCCACCCCGACCGCCTGGCCGATGTCCGCCATCTGCGCCGGGACGTCGAAGTCGGCGGCCTTCAGGTCGATGTCCACCTCGCTGGCCCGGGCCACGTGGCCGAGGTCGGCGACCAGCCCGTCGCTCACGTCGATCATCGAGGTGGCGCCCAACTCGGCCCCCGCCGGGCCCGCGTGGTACGGCGGTTCGGGCCTGCGGTGCGCCTCGACGAAGGCGCGCGGGGAGCGGAAGCCGCGCTGCAGCACGGTCAGTCCGGCGGCCGACCAGCCGAGCCAGCCGGTCACCGCGACCACGTCGCCGACCTGCGCGCCGGAGCGGGTCACCGCCGCGCGCCCCTGGAGGTCCCCAAGCGCCGTGATGGCCAGCGTGACGGTGTCGCCGCGCACCACGTCGCCGCCGACCACCGTCGCCCCGGCCACCTGGCACTCGTCGCGCAGCCCGTCCATCAACTCGGTTGCCCAGGTGGTCGGCAGGTCGGCGGGGGCGACCAGGCCGAGCAGTATCGCGGTCGGCACCGCCCCCATCGCGGCCACGTCGGCGAGGTTCTGGGCGGCGGCCTTGCGGCCCACGTCGTAGGCGGTGGACCAGTCCCGGCGGAAGTGCCGGTTCTCGATCAGGACGTCCGTGGTCGCCACGACCCGGCCGTCCGGAGCCCGCACCACCGCGGCGTCGTCCCCCGGGCCGAGGTCGACCGCATCGGTGAGCGGTACCCGGGCGGTCAGCTCCCTGATGAGGCCGAACTCGCCGAGCTCGCCCACGGTCCCCTGCATCTGCGTCCTCTCGCCTTTCTTCCGGATGGCACTGCCATCCGTTCCGGTCCCCGTCGCGCTCCCCCGCGCGCAGCGTACGCCCTTCGGAGGTGCGGAAGTCTCCCCTCCCCGGCCCGCTGCGCGGTAGCGTGGTGATCAGACTGCCGGTGAGCCCACCCCACCCTCGAATCCTGACCGGGTGATCACGGCGGCGATCCCCGTAACCGGCCGCCGGGAGGTCCCCGTGGTACAGGCATACATCCTGATCCAGACCGAGGTAGGAAAGGCCACCGCGGTGGCCCGTACGATCGCCGGGATCCCCGGCGTGCTCACCGCCGAGGACGTCACCGGCCCCTACGACGTGATCGTCAAGGCCGAGGCCGAGACCATGGACGACCTGGGCCGCCTGGTGGTGGCCGAGGTGCAGAAGGTCGAGGGCATCACCCGCACCCTCACCTGTCCCGTGGTCCACCTGTAACCCCGGCTACCATCGGCGGGTGGCCAGAGAACTCCGTGTCCCCCGGGCGCTGACCGCCCTGCCGGCGCCGATCCGCTGGCTTGCCCTGCCCGTCGCGCTGACCTGCGCGGTCGTCGCACTGGTCGGCAGTTGGGGCCCGGCCGATCCGAAGGTCGAGGCCCCGACGCCGGGCGGCAAGGCGGCCGGCTACTGCAGGGCGCTGGCCGCCGCGCTGCCACCGGAGTTGCTCGGGCACGCCCGCAAGGACCCGTCGCCCGCCTCCCCGTACGTGGCCGCCTGGGACAGTTCGCCCCGGACGGTGCTGCGTTGCGGCATCGACCGCCCGGAGGAGCTGGACGGCGAGCACGCCAAGGACTGGTCCCCGACCGTCGACGACGTCACCTGGTGGTCGCAGAAGCTCGGCGACGGCGGCTACCGCTTCGTGACGACCATGCGCGCCGCCTACGTCGAGGTGACCGTCCCGGCCGGGGCCGCACGGAACCCCTTCGACCCGGCGGCCGCGCTCACCCCGCTGGTCAAGGCCAACGTCCCCGGCTGAGCGGGACGGCACCACACGGCGCACGACGTACGGAGGGCGGGCCGGGAGCTCCCGGCCCGCCCTCCGCCGTACGAAGACTCCGCCGTACGGACCGCTAGCGCAGACCGGTCGAGCGCCGCAGCGCCGTCTGCAGCAGCCGGTCGATCAGCTCCGGGTAGGGGACCCCGCTGGCCTCCCACATCTTCGGGTAGGCCGAGATCGGGGTGAAGCCGGGCATGGTGTTGATCTCGTTGATCATCCAGGTGCCGTCCTCCAGCAGGAAGAAGTCCACCCGGGCCAGGCCCTCGCAGCCGAGCGCCTCGAAGGCCACGACGGCCTGGCGCCGGATCTCGGCGAGCTCCTCGGGGGTGAGGTTCGCCGGGATCTGCACGTCGGAGGAGTCGATGTACTTGGCCTCGAAGTCGTAGAAGTCGTAGCCCTCGCCGACCAGGACCTCGCCGGCCACGCTGGCCCGCGGGCCGTCCTCGAACTCCAGCACACCGCACTCGATCTCGCGGCCGGTCACGCCCGCCTCGATGATCAGCTTGGGGTCGTGCCGGCGGGCCTCCTCGATCGCGGCGTCGAGGTCGGCCAGGTCCTTGACCTTGGTGATGCCGATGCTGGAGCCGGCCCGGCAGGGCTTCACGAACAGCGGCAGACCGAGCTCGCCGGCCCGCTCGCGCACCTCCGCGCGGCCCTCCTCGGTCTCCCAGTCGCGCGGCCGGACGATGGTGTAGCGGCCGACGTCCAGGCCGTGCGAGGCCAGGATCCGCTTGGAGAACTCCTTGTCCATGCCGGCCGCGCTGGCCAGCACGCCGTTGCCCACGTACGGGACGCCGGAGAGCTCCAGCAGGCCCTGCAGGGTGCCGTCCTCGCCCCAGGGGCCGTGCAGCAGCGGGAACACCACGTCGACCTCGCCGAGGGCCTTGGGGGCACTGCCCGGCTCGTTGAGCAGCACCTCCCGGCTGCCCGGGGCGACCGGCAGCGCGACCTGCCCGTCGACGGCCTCGGCGACGTGGGCCACGTCCGGCAGCCTGCCGTCGGTGATGGCCATCCGGGCCGGCTCGTCGCTGGTCAGCGCCCAGCGGCCCTCGTGCGTGATGCCGATCGGCAGCACGTCGTACTTGTCGCGGTCGATCGACCTGAGCACGCTGCCCGCGGTGGAGACCGAGATGGCGTGCTCGGAGCTGCGTCCGCCGAAGACCAGCGCGACGCGCGGCTTCGGGGCGGACGGGTTCGGGGAGGACTGTTCGATGCTCATATCGGGTTTGAGACTACCGTGCGACGTGTTTCCGGGACGTCAACCGCCCCGGCGGGCACGTCCCCCCGGAGTGTCAGCGCCGCCGCTCGGCCTTCGCCGAGCGCGACATCAGCGCCTGCAGCGCCTCCTGGGTCGGCCGCCCGTTGTGCACCACGTCCACCACGGCCTCGACGATCGGCATGTCGACCCCGTTGCGCCGGGCCAGGTCGAGCACCGACTCGCAGGACTTGACGCCCTCCGCGGTCTGCCGGGTGGCCGCGATGGTCTCCTCCAGCGACATGCCCCGGCCCAGGTTCATGCCGAAGGTGTTGTTGCGGGACAGCGGCGAGGAGCAGGTGGCGACGAGGTCGCCCATCCCGGCCAGCCCCGCGAAGGTGTGCGGGTCGGCGCCCAGCACCTCGCCGAGCCGGGTGGTCTCGGCCAGCCCGCGGGTGATCAGCGTCGCCTTGGTGTTGTCGCCGAGCCCCATGCCGGCCGCCATGCCGACGGCCAGGCCGATCACGTTCTTGACGGCGCCGCCGAGTTCGCAGCCCACCACGTCGGTGTTGGTGTACGGCCGGAAGTACGGCGTGTGGCAGGCCGCCTGGAGCCGCTTGGCGACGGCCTCGTCGGCGCAGGCGACGACACTGGCCGCGGGCTGCCGGTTGGCGATCTCCTTGGCCAGGTTGGGCCCGCTGACCACCGCGACGCGCTCCGGGCCGACCTTGGTGACCTCGTCGATCACCTCGCTCATCCGCTTGGCGGTGCCGAGTTCGATGCCCTTCATCAGGCTGACCAGCACGGTCTGCGGCTCGATCAGCGGCGTCCAGGCGGCGAGGTTGTCGCGCAGCGTCTGCGAGGGCACCACCAGCACCGCGAAATCGGCACCGGCCAGCGCCTCGGCGGCGTCGGTGGTGGCCCGGACGGTGTCGGGCAGCCGGACGCCCGGCAGGTAGTCCGGGTTCTCGTGCGTGGAGTTGACGGCGTCCACCAGTTCCCGACGGCGGGCCCAGAGCACGACCTCGCAGCCGGCGTCGGCGAGCACCATCGCGAACGCGGTGCCCCAGGAGCCGGTCCCCATCACTGCGCAGCGGGTCACTTGCCGGCCTCCTCGACGCCCTTGTCGGGCTCACCCTTGGCGCGCCGGCGCTCGGCCAGTGCCGCCGCGGCGCGCTGCCGCGCGGCCTTGCGCATGTCGTAGCGCTCGGCGGGCGGTTCCTCGCCGCGGACCTCGGCCAGCACGGCGGTGATCGCCGTCATGATGTCCTCGGTCGCGTCGGCGAGCACCTGGGTGGTGAGCTCCAGGCCCTGGTACTTGCTCAGGTCCACCGGCGGCCCGGCCGCGACGGTCACCTTGTGGCGCGGGAAGAGGTTGAACTTGCCCTTCCCGTAGCCGGGCCGGCCGTACGGCGGGATGATCTCGTGCGCGCCCCAGTGCGCGACCGGGATGACCGGCGCGCCGGTCATCAGCGCGACCCGGGCGACCCCGCTCTTCCCGGTCATCGGCCACAGGTCCGGATCCCGGGTGAGCGTTCCCTCCGGGTAGAACTGCACGCACTGACCGCTGTTGACGGCGGCGATCGCGGCCCGGAACGCCTGCGCGGCATCGGTGGAATCACGGAAAACCGGAATCTGACCGGTCTTGCGGAGCATGAATCCGATGAAGGGGATCGAGAACAGCGAGGACTTGCCGAGAATGCGCGGCGGGCGGCCGCTGTTGTACTGCCAGTGCGCGTAGATCACCGGGTCGATGATCGAATTGTGGTTCACCGCGGCGATGAAGCCGCCTTCCTTCGGAAGGTGCTCCCAGCCCCGCCAGTCGGGCTTCACCAGGGCGGTCGTCACCGGCTTCACCAGCACGGCCGCGAAGCGGTACCAGATGCCGTAGTCGGCGTTGCCGAACTTGGCGTACGAGCGGCGGGCCACCCCAGCTCCTTCTCATCCGATGCGGCACGTGGGGTGCCGCGGTCATGTCCTCCCGGTGCCGTGCACCGGAACGAGCGGTGACCGGGCCACGGACGCGGACCAGTCTCGCCCGCCCGCTCACCGGCTGTCGAGCGACCGCGCCAACCCGCCCCGCGGGCGTGATCAAACGCACGTCCGCACAGTTCGGACGGCCTGGCGAGGGCTCCGGGACCAGCGTCACAATGACGCCGATGACCCAGGACACCGTACGCCCCAGCGAGCCCGTCGCGCCCGCCGCACCCACCGCCGGATGGTCGTTGGTGCTCCCGCTCAAGCCGCTCGCCCTGGCGAAGAGCAGACTCGCCCCGTACGCCGGGCCGCACCGGGCCGACCTGGCGCTGTCGTTCGCGCTGGACACGGTCACCGCCGCGCTGGCCACCCCGGGCGTCGCCCGGGTCCTGGTGGTCACCCGCGACGCCGCCGCGGGCGCCCGGCTGTCCGCGCTCGGCGCGCGGGTGGTCGCCGACGAGCCCGGCGGCGGCCTCAACCGGGCGCTGGCGCACGGGGCCTCGGCCGCCCTGGCGCTCGCCCCGCGGGCTCCGCTGGCCGCCCTCTCCGCGGACCTTCCGGCCCTGCGCCCGGCCGAACTGGCCCGGGTGCTGGGCGCCGTGCCGCCGGACGGCCGGGCTTTCCTACCGGACTCCCCGGGCCTGGGCACCACCCTGCTCGCCTGCGCCCCGGGGCGCCCGCTCTTCCCCGCCTTCGGGGACGGCTCGCGGGCCCGGCACGCGGCCGGCGGGGCGCTCGAACTGCGGCTCGCGGAGGTGGAGTCGGTGCGCCGGGACGTCGACACCGGAGCGGACCTCGGCGAGGCGGCGGCGCTCGGTCTCGGCCCGTACACCAGCGCGCTGTTCGCCCGCCTGAACCTGTCCTGAACCGGTCCCGGCTCTGCCCTGAGCCCGTCCCGGGCCTGCCACAGGGCCGAGCCCGGTCAGAGCCCGGCCCGAGCCCGGCCCGACCGACGCACGGCCCCGACCCGCCCCGGCCCGCTCGCTATGCTGCTGGCATGCAGGCCACCGCGTTCACCTTCGACCCCGCCACCCGGGCCGGCTCCGTGCTGCTCGACGACGGGACCCCGGTGCCGTTCGACGCGGCCGCCTTCGACGCCGGCGGCCTGCGGCTGCTGCGCCCCGGCCAGCGGGTGCGGATCCGCACCGAGGGCACCGGCGAGGCCCGCCGGGTGGTCTTCGTGACCCTGCAGACCTTCCCCGACCCCGCCGAGGGCTGAACCTCCGCACCGCGGCCGCCCGACAGGACGCCCCTCCAGGGCCCCCACCGGGCAGTTCACCGTCGACGCCCCCGGCCCGCCGCACGCCGTCGAATCCTGACCGAGCGCCCGGAAACCGAAAGAGCCGCGGCCACCGGTCTCCGCGATGCGCGGGAGGGGTGCCGCGGCTCTAGGCCGAAGGCCGTCCGAGGACGGTCGCGCGGGACTTACTTGGCGGTGGTCTTGCGCGCGGTGGTCTTGCGGGTGGCGGTCTTCTTCGCCGGAGCCGTCTTCTTGGCCGTGGCGGTCGCCTTCTTGGCGGTGGCCGTGGTCTTCTTGGCGGCGGCGGTGGTGGTCGCCTTCTTGGCGGCGGCGGCCGTCTTCTTGGTCGCGGTCGCCGTGGTCTTCTTGGCGGCAGCGGTGGTCTTCGCAGCGGTCTTCTTGGCGGTGGTCGCCTTCTTCGCGGCGGTGGCCGTGGTCTTCTTGGCGGCAGCCGTGGTGGTCGCCTTCTTGGCAGCGGCCTTCTTGGTGACCGGAGCGGCGGCGGCAGCGGTGGCGGAACGCTTGGTGGCGGCGCGCTTGGCGGCCGGGGTGGCGGCCACACCGGTCTTGCCCGGGGTGAGGGAGCCCTTGGGCGCCTTCTTCACCGAGGGGCCCTCCTTCGGCAGCTTCTTGCTGCCGCTGACCAGGTCCTTGAAGCCCTGGCCCGGGCGGAAGCGGGGCACCGAGGTCTTCTTGACCTTGACGCGCTCGCCGGTCTGCGGGTTGCGGGCGAAGCGCGCGGAGCGCTCCACCTTCTCGAAGGTGCCGAACCCGGTGACCGAGACCCGGTCACCGGCCACGACGGCACGGACCATGGTGTCGAGCACTGCGTCGACGGCCTCTGCGGCAGCCTTGCGACCGCCCAGCTGCTCGGCCACCGCTTCGACAAGCTGAGCCTTGTTCACGTCTTCCCCTTCGGAAACGGGCGCCGGATGATTCCATCCGTTCTTTTCGCACGTTAGGTATGTATCTGCGGACTTTCAATTACCAAACGCGCGAATCACCCTAGTGTCGCAATGGATTTGCGCGTCGGCGACCTCAGCCGAGCGGCGGGCGCCCCTCGTCGAGGTCATGTACAAAGCGACTCAACCGCCTTGCCGCCTCCGGAAGATCGCGCTTGGCGGTCTCGGTGACGATGAGGAGTTGACGGGTGAGAGCGGTCTTTGCATCGGCAGACACGTTCAGCGCATGCACGCGGTCGTGAGCTTGCTTCAACCGCTCGGCCACGAGCGCGTAGAGCGCTGCGACTTCCTGGTCGTCCGGCCCCTCAGCTGGCGCGGAGGTGACGTCCGGCCGATCGTCAATTCGGCGTTCGGATGGCCGGCCCATGGAGTCCTCAGCCGCGGGTTCGCCGCCCGCGTACGGAGGTTCATGGTGCCGGTGCATGTACTGATTGTGCCATCTACCCGCAGTTGTACTTGCGCGGGGCCCTCTTCCGCAAAGCCAAATGGGCAATCCGGGGCGGCCCCCGGCGCTAACTCGTGCTCCGGAACGCCGGATGGCCCGGCCCCCCCGAGGGGGGCGCGGGCCATCCGGCGGATCGTCAGAATGCTTGTTCTGAAGGGAACTCAGGCGACCGGCAGGGTACGGGGCTTGAACGCCGGGCGGGTCGCCTCGAAGGCCGCGATGTCGGCCTCGTTCTGCAGCGTGATGCTGATGTCGTCCAGGCCGTTGAGCAGCCGCCACCGGACGTTGTCGTCCAGTTCGAAGGCCGCCGTGACGCCTTCGGCCCGCACTTCGCGTGCCTCCAGGTCAACGGTGATCTCGGCCGAAGGGTCACTCTCGGTGAGCACCCAGAGCTGCTCCACGGTCTCCTGCGGCAGGACGACCGTGAGCAGGCCGTTCTTCAGCGAGTTGCCCCGGAAGATGTCGGCGAAGCGGGACGAGATGACCGCGTGGAAGCCGTAGTTCTGCAGGGCCCAGACGGCGTGCTCGCGGGAGGAGCCGGTGCCGAACTCGGGGCCGGCCACCAGGACCGTGGCGCCCTGCCGCTCGGGCCGGTTGAGGACGAACGACTCGTCCTTGCGCCAGGCCTCGAACAGCCCGTCCTCGAAACCGGATCGGGTGACCTTCTTGAGCCAGTGGGCCGGGATGATCTGGTCGGTGTCCACGTTGCTGCGGCGCAGCGGGACGGCCCGGCCGGTGTGGGTGGTGAACTTCTCCATGGCTCAGGCCTCCACGGTGACGTCGGTGTCCGCCAGGTCGGCGGCGGTCAGGTCGGCGGGCGAGGCCAGTCGGCCCAGCACCGCGGTCGCGGCGGCGACCTGCGGGGAGACCAGGTGGGTGCGGCCGCCCTTGCCCTGCCGGCCCTCGAAGTTGCGGTTCGAGGTGGAGGCGCAGCGCTCCCCCGGGGCGAGCTGGTCGGGGTTCATGCCCAGGCACATCGAGCAGCCCGCGTGGCGCCACTCGGCGCCGGCCGCGGTGAACACCTTGTCCAGGCCCTCCTCGACGGCCTGCAGCGCGACCCGGACCGACCCGGGAACCACCAGCATCCTTACCCCGTCGGCGATCCGGCGGCCCTCCACGACGGCGGCCGCCGCCCGCAGGTCCTCGATCCGGCCGTTGGTGCAGGAGCCGACGAAGACGGCGTCGACCTTCACCTCGCGCAGCGGGGTGCCGGCCTCCAGGCCCATGTACGCCAGGGCGTTCTCGGCGGCCTGGCGCTCCTGCGGGTCGGCGAAGGAGGCCGGGTCCGGCACGTTCGAGCCCAGCGGGGCGCCCTGGCCGGGGTTGGTGCCCCAGGTGACGAAGGGGCTCAGCTCGTTCGCGTCGATGAAGATCTCGTGGTCGAAGACCGCGTCCTCGTCGGTAACCAGGGTCTTCCAGTACGCCACGGCGGCGTCCCAGTCCTCGCCCTGCGGGGCGTGCGGGCGGCCCTGGAGGTAGTCGAAGGTGGTCTCGTCCGGGGCGATCATGCCGGCCCGGGCGCCGGCCTCGATCGACATGTTGCAGATGGTCATCCGGGCCTCCATGGACAGGCTCCGGATCGCCGAACCGCGGTACTCCAGGACGTAGCCCTGGCCGCCCCCGGTGCCGATCTTCGCGATGACGGCCAGGATCAGGTCCTTGGCGGTGACGCCCTCGGGCAGGTCGCCCTCGACGGTGATCGCCATGGTGCGGAACGGTGCCAGCGGCAGCGTCTGGGTGGCCAGCACGTGCTCGACCTGGCTGGTGCCGATGCCGAACGCCAGCGCGCCGAAGGCGCCGTGGGTGGAGGTGTGGGAGTCACCGCACACCACGGTCATGCCGGGCTGGGTCAGGCCCAGCTGCGGGCCGACGACGTGCACGACGCCCTGCTCGACGTCGCCGAGGGAGTGGATCCGGACGCCGAACTCGGCAGCGTTCCGACGCAGGGTCTCCAGCTGCACCTTGGAGACCGGGTCCGCGATCGGCTTGTCGATGTCCAGGGTGGGGGTGTTGTGGTCCTCGGTGGCGATCGTCAGGTCGGTGCGGCGGACCCGGCGGCCGGCCAGCCGCAGCCCGTCGAAGGCCTGCGGGCTGGTGACCTCGTGGAGCAGGTGCAGGTCGATGAAGAGGAGGTCGGGTTCGCCCTCCGCACGCCGCACGACGTGGTCGTCCCAGACCTTCTCTGCGAGTGTCCGTCCCATCGGATTCCCTCCAGCCGGCCGCGGTGCCGGCCTTCTCGTGTCGTCGAGGTCGAAGCGTGCGCCGCCCAGTGCGGGGGCACCTTCGCACGACCTGCACGCCGGATCGCTGTCCACGATGCGGACACTCGGACGAGGCCGCATCCTGGTTGTCTCCCGGGCTGCTGCTATCCAGAGTGGCGCTTTTCCGGCGAGATTGAACTTGCGTCTCGCGGACTGAGACTGCAGTCTTAGGGCATGGACAACACTAGCGGCGTCGGCGTTCTCGACAAGGCCGCTCTGGTGCTGAGCGCACTGGAGTCGGGCCCCGCCACGTTGGCGGGGCTGGTCGCCGCCACCGGTCTGGCGCGCCCCACGGCCCACAGACTCGCCGTCGCACTCGAACACCACCGTCTGGTCACCAGGGACATGCAGGGGCGTTTCATCCTCGGCCCCCGCCTGTCCGAACTCTCCGCCGCGGCGGGCGAGGACCGGCTGCTCGCCACCGCGGGCCCGGTCCTGACCCACCTGCGCGACGTCACCGGCGAGAGCGCACAGCTCTACCGCCGCCAGGGCGAGATGCGGATCTGCGTCGCCGCCGCCGAGCGGCTCTCCGGCCTGCGGGACACCGTCCCGGTCGGCAGCACCCTGCCGATGAAGGCCGGCTCGGCCGCCCAGGTCCTGCTGGCCTGGGAGGAGCCCGAGCGGCTCCACCGCGGCCTCCAGGGCGCCCGCTTCACCGCCACCGCGCTGAGCGGCGTCCGGCGGCGCGGCTGGGCCCAGTCGATCGGCGAGCGGGAGCCGGGCGTCGCGTCCGTCTCCGCGCCCGTCCGCGGCCCCTCCAACCGCGTGGTGGCCGCCGTCTCCGTCTCCGGCCCGATCGAGCGGCTGACCCGCCACCCGGGCCGCCTGCACGCCCAGGCCATCATCGAGGCCGCGAACCGGCTCACCGAGGCCCTCCGCCGCAGCTGACCCCCGCTGCCCGGGGCGAATCCCCCACCCACCCCTTTCCCTCACCCACTCCCCCACCGAAAACGCAGAAGGGCCCCGCTCGGAATCGAGCGGGGCCCTTCTGGGCATTCACGGCACAAAGCAAAAAAGGCCCCGGGAACCGGGGCCTTCAATTTCTGGCTGGGGTACCAGGACTCGAACCTAGACTAAATGAACCAGAATCACTCGTGCTGCCAATTACACCATACCCCAACACAAAGCAAGGGCCGATGGGCACATCCTTGAAAAGGACACAGCCACCGGCTTCCTGCTCTGAAGTACCCCCGACCGGATTCGAACCGGCGCTACTGCCGTGAGAGGGCAGCGTGCTAGGCCGCTACACAACGGGGGCTTCCTGGCGATCCCTTGCGGGATCCGTACCCCCGACCGGATTCGAACCGGCGCTACTGCCGTGAGAGGGCAGCGTGCTAGGCCGCTACACAACGGGGGCTTTCCAGGTGATCCCTTGCGGGATCCGTACCCCCGACCGGATTCGAACCGGCGCTACTGCCGTGAGAGGGCAGCGTGCTAGGCCGCTACACAACGGGGGCTTGATCTTCGTTTGTACTGCGATGCCGCGGATCTTGCGAACTGCGGTACTGCGCTGGGGTACCAGGACTCGAACCTAGACTAAATGAACCAGAATCACTCGTGCTGCCAATTACACCATACCCCACCAGAGTTGACCCTCGTCGGGATCTTCCCAGGCGCTGCGCCTCTCGTTCGGTCCCGGCGGGGGGCTTTCGCTCCCTCGTCCGTTCCCTCCCGGGCGGCGCAGAAAGAACATTACCCGACGTCGGCCCTGGCTCCAAAATCGATAACCCCAGGCAGCGGCCGGGAGACCGGCAGATGGCCTCCGGGTACGCCGCGGGCCCGGCACGAAGCCGGGCCCGCGGCCTGCTCAGCGGCCCGCTCAGGCGGCCGGCAGGGCGTCCAGGGCGGAGCGCAGGCGGCGCAGCGTCTCGGGGCGGCCCAGCAGCTCCATGGACTCGAACAGCGGCGGCGAGACCCGGCGGCCGGTGACGGCCACCCGCAGCGGCGTGAAGGCGAACTTGGGCTTGATGCCCAGGCCCTCCACCAGCGCCGCCCGCAGCGCGGCCTGGATCGGCTCCGGGGTGAAGTCCGCGAGCTCCTCCAGCGCCTTGATGCTGGCCTCCAGCACCGGGCGGGCGTCCGCGGTCAGCACCTTGGCGGCGTCGTCCGGGTCGAGGGCGAAGTCCTCCGGCGCCACGAACAGGAAGCCGGCCATGTTCACGATCTCGCTCAGCACGACCATCCGCTCCTGGGTGAGCGGCGCGACCTTGGCGAGCACGTCCAGCTGCTCGGCGGTCGGCTCGGCCGGCAGCAGCCCGGCGTTCTGCAGGAAGGGCACCAGGCGCGCGGCGAAGTCCTCCGGGGCCAGCCGGCGGACGTGCTCGGCGTTGATCGCCTCGCACTTCTTCAGGTCGAAGCGGGCCGGGTTGGCGTTCACCTTGGCGACGTCGAAGGCGGCGACCATCTCGTCCATGTCGAACAGGTCGCGGTCCTCGGCCAGCGACCAGCCCAGCAGGGACAGGTAGTTGAGCAGGCCCTCACGGATGAAGCCGCGCTCGCGGTACATGTTGAGCGAGGACTGCGGGTCGCGCTTGGAGAGCTTCTTGTTGCCCTCGCCCATCACGTACGGCAGGTGGCCGAAGCGCGGGGTGAGGCCCGCGCCGACGCCGATCTCGGCGAGCGCGGCGTACAGCGCGATCTGCCGCGGGGTGGAGGAGAGCAGGTCCTCGCCGCGCAGCACGTGGGTGATGCCCATCAGGGCGTCGTCCACCGGGTTGACCAGGGTGTACAGCGGGGCGCCGTTGGCCCGGACGATGCCGTAGTCCGGCACGTTCTCCGGCTCGAAGGTGAGCGTGCCGCGCACCAGGTCGTCGAAGCTGATGGTCTTGTCGGGCATCCGGAAGCGCAGGATCGGCTCGCGCTTCTCCAGCTTGTAGACGGCGACCTGGTCGTCCGTCAGGTCCCGGCAGTGGCCGTCGTAGCCGGAGGGCTTGCCGGCCGCGCGGGCGGCCTCGCGGCGGGCGTCCAGCTCCTCGGTGCTGCAGTAGCAGTGGTAGGCGTGGCCGGCCTCGTGCAGGCGGCGGGCGACGTCGGCGTAGATGTCCATCCGCTGCGACTGCCGGTACGGCGCGTGCGGGCCGCCGACCTCCGGGCCCTCGTCCCAGTCGAGGCCGAGCCAGCGCATGGCCTCCAGCAGCTGCTCGTACGACTCCTCGGAGTCGCGGGCGGAGTCGGTGTCCTCGATCCGGAAGACCATGGTGCCGCCGGTGTGGCGGGCGTAGGCCCAGTTGAAGAGGGCCGTACGGACCATGCCCACGTGGGGGTTGCCGGTCGGGGACGGACAGAAGCGAACCCGGACGGCCGGGTCAGTGTTAGCCACGCTTGATCACCTTGTTGGTGAGAGTGCCGATGCCTTCGATGGAGACGGCGACCTCGTCGCCGACGTTGAGGGGGCCCACCCCTGCGGGCGTGCCGGTGAGGATGACGTCGCCGGGCAGCAGCGTCATGGCCTCGGAGATGTGGACGATCAGCTCGGCGACCGAGCGGAGCATCAGGGAGGTGCGGCCGGTCTGCCGCAGCTCGCCGTTGACCGTGCAGGTGACGGCCAGGTCGCTCGGGTCCAGGTCGGTCTCGATCCACGGGCCCAGCGGGCAGGAGGTGTCGAAGCCCTTGGCCCGGGCCCACTGGCCCTCGCGCTGCTGGACGTCCCGGGCGGTGACGTCGTTGGCGCAGGTGTAGCCGAGGATCACCTCGGGCACCCGGTCCAGCGGCACCTCGCGGCACATCCGGCCGATCACCACGGCGAGTTCGGCCTCGTGCTGGACGTCCGAGGAGAACGGCGGGTACGCGATGCTCTCGGTCGGGCCGACGACCGCGGTGGACGGCTTGAAGAAGGTGAGCGGGACGTCCGGGACCTCGTTGCCCAGCTCGGCGGCGTGCGCCGCGTAGTTGCGGCCGACCGCCACGATCTTGTTCGGGAGCATCGGGCTCAGCAGCCGGACGTCCTGGAGGCGGTAGCTCTCGCCGGTGGGCTGGGGCTGGCCGAACGGGTGGCCGGCCAGCGCGTGGACGACCATCGACTCGGGCTGGGAAGGATCGCCCTCCACCACGCCGAAGGAGACGCTGCCGGCGGCAGGACTCCCTTCCCGGACGGAAAACCTGGCAATGCGCACGGCTGGGCTACCCCTCGCTTCGTCGGCCGCCCGGGGCGCGCCCGGGCGCTGGTCGGGCCCCCCGCCCGCGGTGGGCGCGGCCCCGTCAATCGGCCTCCAGGCTATCGCGTGGGGCCCTGGCTGACCGCTTTGCTCCCGTTTGGCCCAGTCTGACCCGCTCCGAGCCGAAGGGGTGCGCCGGTGCCGAAAGCGAGAGCGCGAGGGAGCGACGCAGGAGCGAGGGAGCGCCGACCGTCGGCGCCGGGTCAGAGCGCCCCGGAGGCGAGTGGGCGAGAACACCGAGAGCGCCGCCGTCACGTTGGTGACGGCGGCGCTCTCGGGGAACGCGCTGGGGGGTCAGTCCGCCAGGACGACGACCGGGGCGACCATCAGCTGGGTGCGTCGCGGGTTGGCCGTGACGGCCGGCAGCTCGGTGCCGTAGGTCACGACGTCCTCGGGCTTGCGGGCGCCCGGGATCTTGCTGAAGTCCTCGACCGAGGCCAGCGTCGTCCGGCGCGGGTTCGCCGTGGAGCGGCAGGACAGCGTGGACTTGGTGGCGTTCTTCGCCTGGGACATCGAGAGCACCTCGTGGTCGCGGCCGGGCGGGATCCCGAGGGACCGGCACCGACGTGATGGATTCCGATTGATTCGGAGGGGTTCTGGGCAGGCTGATCGGGGCCGTGCTCCGGAGACAGCCAGGTTACGAGATCTCTTTCCACAGAGGCCGTGACCAAAGCTACACATTAGTCTGTGATTTTGCTCACAAAATACCGAGCGAAACTCAGATATCCGACATATCGCCGCATCGGAATTTTCCGACATATCGGCGGTAACGGGCATTCCGGAAGGTCTGTGACTCTTTTCGATCTAGGGTCCGCTTGGCATGTATCCGGCGAGTGTCCGAAAAAGGCGGTATTCCGGTCCGGTTACCGCACAGTCAGTGAGGTCGCACAAGCGGTCGGTAGCGCCGGGCGCCGGGTTCCGGCGGCCCTTGTTGGGATTCCCCGGCTGTGCTGGAATGCGACGGACCGTGGGTAGGGAGTGGTCCACCCCGGTGACCCGCTCTCCCGGACCGGCCGGGGGGCGGATGGAAACTCGACACCGTCCAGGCCGTGGCGACGCGGCGGGACGCCCGGTCCAGAGGTTGCGACGCCAGTGCAGGGACGTTTCAAAAGGGGTAGCGGCGCCGCGGGCAACCCGGAGTCGCGCGAGCCCGCGGCAGCCGCCCAGCAGGCGGCGCCGCCCGGCGGCCCGGCCGAGCCGGTGACCCCCGAGGCCGTCGGCCGCCCGGAGGACGACGGTCAGGAGCGGAAGTCCGCCCGGGACAAGTTCCGGACCTCCCTGACCCGACGCCGGGCCACCGGTCTGAACCGGCTCGCGATGCGCAACTGGCGCATCCGCACCCGTCTGATCGCCCTGCTCGCCCTCCCCGTCATGGTCTCGCTGGTCCTCGGTGGCCTGCGCATCCAGACCTCGATGGAGAACTCGCAGCAACTCGCCCAGATGGCCAACCTGTCCGATCTGGCCAAGAAGGCGACCAACCTCGCGGACGCGCTGCAGACCGAGCGCGACATCAGCGCCGGCCCGATCACCCACGAGCCGAACGCCCAGCTGGACGACGACATCGTCGCCGCCCGCAAGGCCACCGACGACCTGAGCCGCACCTTCACCGCCTCCTCCGACAAGTTCGAGAACCTCGAACTGTCCGGCGGTAAGGCGCTGCTGCTGCAGATCCGCAAGGACCTGAACTCGATCGCGGACACCCGCAGCCTGCCGTACCAGAACAACCAGAACATCCAGTCGACGATCACCGCCTACGACGTGATCATCCGCGACCTGCTGTCCATCACCCAGGACATCGCACTCGCCTCGAACAACAAGGACCTGGTCGTCTCCACCCGCGCGCTGCAGCAGTTCTCGCTCGCCAAGAACGCGACCTCGCAGCAGCGGGCCCTGATCAGCGCCGCGCTCGCCAACCCCAAGGGCCCCGACCTCAGCCCGAGCGACGAGTCCTTCGGTATCCGCCTGCGCCTGTCGTACGACAACGCGATCGCCAGCTTCAACAACATCTACACCGCGCACGACCTGGACAACCTGCGCAGCCAGCTGAGCTACAACGGCGTCGTCGCCGACGCCGACCGCTACGCCCAGACGATCCTCACTCAGGGCGGCATCCACCAGACCGAGCCGGTCACCTACAAGGACTGGTTCGAGAAGTCCAGCGCCAAGATCAGCGCCGAGCGCCGGATCGAGTCCAAGCTCATCGAGAACCTCGACGGCAAGGCCCAGGACCTGCAGTCCCAGGCCGACACGGACGCCCTGATCATCGGTGTCGCGGTCGCCCTGGTGCTGCTCGTCGCCCTCGGTGGCGCCGGTCTGATCGCCCGCTCGATGGTGCGCTCGCTGACCCGACTGCAGGCCGCGGCCGAGGACGTCGCCGAGCGCCGCCTGCCCGAACTGGTCAAGACGCTCTCCGAGAGCGACCCGCACGACGTCGACACCACCGTCGAACCGGTCGCCGTCGACTCCGCCGACGAGATCGGCCACGTGGCGCACGCCTTCGACATGGTGCACAGCGAGGCCGTCCGCCTCGCCGCCGAGCAGGCCCTCCTGCGCGGAAACATCAACGCGATGTTCACCAACCTCTCGCGCCGCAGCCAGGGCCTCATCCAGCGCCAGCTGTCGCTCATCTCCGAACTGGAGAGCCGCGAGGCGGACCCGGACCAGCTGGCCAACCTCTTCAAGCTCGACCACCTCGCGACCCGCATGCGCCGCAACGGCGAAAACCTCCTCGTCCTCGCCGGTGAGGACCCGGGCCGCCGCTGGACCCGCCCCGTCCCGCTGGTCGACGTGCTCCGCGCCGCCGCCTCCGAGGTGGAGCAGTACGAGCGCATCGAACTCGCCGCCGTGCCGTCGGCCGAGGTCGCCGGCCGCGTCGTCAACGACCTCGTCCACCTGCTCGCCGAGCTGCTGGAGAACGCCACCTCGTTCTCCAGCCCGCAGACCCGCGTCCGGGTCACCGGCCACGCGCTGCCCGACGGCCGCGTGCTGGTCGAGATCCACGACACCGGCATCGGCCTGAGCCCCGACGACCTCGCCGAGATCAACGAGCGCCTGGCCAACCCGCCGACGGTGGACGTCTCGGTCTCCCGCCGCATGGGCCTCTTCGTGGTCGGTCGACTGTCGCTGCGCCACGGCATCCGGATCCAGCTGCGCCCCAGCGACTCCGGCGGCACCACCGCGCTGGTCATGCTGCCGGTGGACGTCACCAACTCCGGCGACCGCCGCGGCGCAGGCCGGGCCGGCGCCGCGCCGGGCAAGCAGCAGCGCGGGGTCGCCCCGACGCCGCGCCAGCAGCGCCAGGTGCCGCCCGGCCGCCAGAACGGCCCGGCCGCGCTCGGCCAGGGCCCGGCCGGCGGTGCCCCGCAGGGCAGCCGTCCGCAGCTCGGCCAGGGTGGCCCCGGCCCGCAGGGCGGTCCGGCGGCTCCGGCCGGCCCGGGCGCGCCGGGCGGTCCCGGTGCGGCCGGCGGCCGCCCCGGCGGTCTGCCGACCCGCCAGATCGGCCAGTCGCTGCGCGAGAACCCCGCACCGCAGGGCCCGGGTCAGCAGGGCCGGAACCAGGGCCGGCCGGGCCGGCCCCAGCAGCCCGCACAGGCGCAGCAGACCCAGCAGCAGCCCCAGCAGGCCCAGCAGCCGCAGCAGTCGCCGCAGGGCGGCCTGCCGCAGCGCGCCCCCGGCCGCCAGGGTCCGCCGCAGGGCGGCCCGAACGGCCTGCCCCGCCGCGGCGGCCGTCAGCAGCAGCCCGGTCAGCCCCAGCCCGGTCAGCCGCAGCCCGGCCAGGAACGGCAGCGCCCCGGTGCCGGGTTCGACGGTGGTCCGGGTGCCCGGGCCGGCGAGCAGCCCCAGCACGGCCGCCCCGGCGGTCCCGGTGCGCCCCAGCAGGGTGCCCGTCCGGGCAACCGTCCGCAGGACGGCCTGCCGCAGCGCGCCCCCGGCCGCCAGGGCCCCGGTGCCCCCGAGGCCGCCGGCCGGCCCGGTGCCCAGGGTCCGCGTCGTCCGCAGCGCCCCGGCCCGGACGCGCCGCAGCGCGACCGTCAGCCGCAGCTGCCGCCGCAGGCCCAGCCCCAGCAGGTCCAGCAGCCCCAGCAGGTCCAGCCTCAGCCGCTGCCGTCGGCCGAGCCGGCGCCGGTGGAGAGCACCCAGCAGTTCGCTCGCCCGCGCTTCGAGGCCAGCCAGATCGACCCGCGCGACCCGCTGGGCCTCGGCCTGGTCGAGCCGGTGCTGCCGAACGTGCCGAACCCGGCGCGGCCGGAGCCGGTCCGCCCGGAGCAGGCCCTCCAGCAGCCGCCGCAGCCGCTGCCGCTGCCGCACCAGGAGCCGATGGCGCTGCCGACCGGCCCGTCCGAGGCGGCCGGCCAGCAGCCCTGGTACCCGCAGGCCGAGACCCAGCCGCAGGGCCCGGAGCAGGCGCGTCAGCGCCAGTACCAGCCGCGCCGCCCCGGCACCTCCGCGCCGGAGCTCCAGGAGCAGGCCCAGGCCCCGCAGCAACCGCAGCAGGTCCAGGCCCAGCAGCCCCAGCAGCAGCAGCCGGGCGTCGGCGAGGCCCCCTGGCGGCCGTCCGCGAACGACGAGCGCTGGCGCCGCGCCGAGCAGATCCGCGAGCCCTCGACCAACGGCGTCACGATGTCGGGCCTGCCCCGGCGGACCCCGCAGGCCAACCTGGTCTCCGGCACCGCCGAGGCGGCGCCGCTGACCGGCCCGCAGGTCTCCCGGGCCCCCGAGGAGGTCCGCGGCCGGCTGACCAACCTGCGCCGCGGCATCCAGCAGGGCCGCCGGGCCGGCGCCGAACAGGCTGCCAATCAGCCGGGCTCCCAGCATGGTGCTCAGCAGCCCGGATTCGATAGTTTCGGTGGCCGGAGCGACGGCAACGGCGCAGATCACCAGGAGCGTTGAGTTGAACCAGATGAGCCAGGCCGCACAGAACCTGAACTGGCTGATCACCAATTTCGTGGACAACACCCCCGGGGTGTCCCACACCGTGGTGGTCTCCGCGGACGGCCTCCTCCTGTGCATGTCCGAGGGCTTCCCGCGCGACCGCGCCGACCAGCTCGCCGCCGTCGCCTCCGGCCTCACCTCCCTCACCTCCGGCGCCAGCCGGATCTTCGAGGGCGGCGAGGTCAACCAGACCGTCGTGGAGATGGAACGGGGCTTCCTGTTCCTCATGGCCATCAGCGACGGCTCCGCCCTCGCCGTCCTGGCCAGCCCCGACTCGGACATCGGCCTCGTCGGCTACGAGATGGCCCTGCTCGTCGACCGCGCAGGCGCCGTCCTCACCCCCGCACTCCGCGCGGAACTCCAGGGCAGTCTCCTGCACTGACCGGAGCCCGCACGGATCCACCCACCCGTCCCACCCCGCCGCCGGGTCCGACCCGACCGGACCCGGCGACTCACCCTCAGCTACCCTCTGGCAGCTGATCCCGCCTCAGCTGGCACCGCCCCAGCTGGAACCGGCTGCTCAAGGCTGCAGCACAAGGAGGACCCATGACCCCGCCCTCGACACCCGCCGGCGCGTACGGCAACGGGTACGGCAGCGGCTACGGCGGGCAGCAGTCCGACGGCTACGAGCAGCAGCCGCTGGTCCGCCCGTACGCGATGACCGGCGGTCGGACCCGTCCGCGGTACCAGCTCGCCATCGAGGCCCTGATCTCCACGACCGGTTCCGCCGAGCGGACCGGCGGTCTCCTGCCGGAGCACGCGCGGATCGTCAACCTCTGCCGTGAGGTCAAGTCCATCGCGGAGATCTCCGCACTGGCCGGTGTGCCGCTGGGTGTCGCCCGCATCCTCGTGGCCGACCTCGCCGAAGCCGGTCTCGTCGCCATCCACCAGCCCGCCGCCGCGGGCGAGTCGGGCGGAACGCCCGATGTCACGCTGCTCGAAAGGGTCCTCAGTGGACTTCGCAAGCTCTAACGGATCCGCCCGGGCCACGACGTCGGCCAAGATCGTCGTCGCGGGCGGCTTCGGTGTCGGCAAGACCACGCTCGTCGGCGCCGTCTCCGAGATCAACCCCCTGCGCACCGAAGCCGTCATGACCTCGGCCTCCGCCGGCATCGACGACCTCAGCCACGTCTCCGGCAAGACGACCACCACCGTCGCCATGGACTTCGGCCGCATCACCCTCGACGAAGACCTCATCCTCTACCTCTTCGGCACCCCCGGACAGGACCGCTTCTGGTTCATGTGGGACGACCTCGTCCGCGGCGCCATCGGCGCCGTCGTCCTCGTCGACACCCGCCGCCTCGCCGACTGCTTCCCCGCCCTCGACTACTTCGAGAACAGCGGACTCCCCTTCGTCGTCGCCCTCAACGGCTTCGACGGACACCAGCCCCACACCCCCGACGAAGTCCGCGAAGCACTCCAACTCGGCACCGACACCCCCGTCATCACCCTCGACGCCCGCCGCCGGGACAGCGCCAAAAGCGCCCTCATCACCCTCGTCGAACACGCCCTCCTCGCCCGACTCCGCTGAACAGGGCGACCAAGACCGGACGAGTGCGCGGCCCGCGCCGAGCCGAAGGGGCGCGCCGGTGCCGAAAGGGAGAAGCGAGGAGGCCCCGAGGAACGAGGGGCATCGGAGCGACGACCGTCGGCACCGGGTCCGAGCGCCCCGGACGAGTGCGCGGCCCGCGCCGAGCCGAAGGGGCGCGCCGGTGCCGAAAGGGAGAAGCGAGGAGGCCCCGAGGAACGAGGGGCATCGGAGCGACGACCGTCGGCACCGGGTCCCAGCGCCCCGGAGGCGAGTGCGCGAAACAACTGCAACCGTCAGGCCCCGGCGGCCCGTCCACCCAACGGGCCGCCGGGGCCTCGATGCTTACCGGCCGGTGCCCTCCGGGGGCACCGCGCAAGACCCGTGTATAAGCAGCGGATAACAGTTCGGTAGGCATTTTGTGATCAACAATGACGCAGCGTGGCGAAACAGCGTCACTCAGCGCCAGATGACCACGGTTTTGCTCCGTCATGTCGGTGAATGTCCAGATTGTGCCGACGCGGGTGCCCTCCGGCGGCTGTTTGTCCCCCATCCCTGCACGTGCTGAAATTCCAGCTACCCCTGAATCTCCCGCGCCGGCCGTCCGGCAGCGGGTCAGGGCCCGGGGGTAGCGCTGGATTGATCCATGGCCGGCTGTCGGCCGAGAGGTAGTTGTCGAGTGAGGCGTAAGCAGCAACCCGCCCCGCAGCGGCGCTCCGAGCCCCGCCAGAGCGAGCCGAACCGTACCCCCGGGGAGCAGGCCGGATTCTCCGCGTTCACTCCCACCGAGGAACGCCCCCAGGCCACCCCCGCCGCGAGCCCCCCGAGCCTCTCCACGGCGCCCCGCAGCGGCGGCTCCCAGGGCGGCGACGGCGGCTCCGGACGGTACGACTTCCTCCGCCCGCGCAACTGGCGCGTGCCGACCCGCCTGATCGCGATCCTGCTGATCCCCGTGATCATCAGTCTCGTCTTCGGTGGTCTGCGAGTGAACACCTCGGTCGACGGCTACATCAAGGCGTCCCGCGCCGAGAAGACCGCCGAGCTGGCCAAGGCCGCGACCGAACTCGCCGAGGCCCTGGAGAACGAGCGCGACAAGACGCTCATACCCCTGCTCACCAAGCAGGACCCGAACAACGAGGTCGCCAAGCGCCGCGCCGACACCGACGCCGCGCTGAAGGCCTACAACGCCGCCTACGAGGCCTCCGACAAGTCCGGCGAGCTGCCGCGTCGCCACGACGCCTTCCAGATCCTGGTCGCCGACCTGCCGCACCTGCGGGCCAACGCGTACGGCCCCGAGCTGTTCCTCAGCGCGACCGCGAGCGCCTACTCGACGATGTTCGCGCCGCTGCTGGCCTACGACAACTCGGTCGGCATGGGCTCCTCCAACGCCACCAGCAAGGGCCGCGCGATCTACGCGATGTCGCTGGCCAAGGCCTCCGCCTCGACCCAGCGTGCGCTGATGCTGCACCTGCTGGTCGGCATCGCCCAGAACGGCACCACCCGGTACGAGAACGCCGACGCGACCCAGCAGATCGTGGTCGCGGAGAAGCTGGAGCAGGTCTCCCTCAACGAGTTCAACACCGGTAGCGCCCCCGAGGACGCCAGGAAGTACTCGGACGCGCAGGTCGCCCTGGCCACCGCCCAGGACCGCTCGGCGTACAAGATGCCGAACGGCTCCGCGCCGACCATGCAGGGCCTGCTGGCCCTGGCCGCCGCGTACAGCCAGTCCGCCGCCGAGGGCCAGCTGAAGGGCAAGGCCGCCGCCGACGCGTCGTTCGCCGAGGCGAAGGCCTCCGGCCTGACCCCGGACAACTGGAACCAGGCCGCCAACACCCACATCCAGGCCCTGCGGAACACCGAAGTCACGCTGCTGGACGACGTCCTCACCGACTCCCGCAGCCTGAAGGACAACGCGCTCTACGACGCCATCCTCAACACGGTCATCGTCGTCGCCTCGCTGATCCTGGCCGGCCTGCTCACCGGCTACGTGGCCCGCTCGATGATCCTCGGCATGCGCACCCTGCGCAGCGCCGCCCTGGAGATCGCCGACCACCGCCTGCCGGACCTGGTCGAGAAGCTCTCCAAGACCGACCCCGACCGGGTCGACACCTCGGTGACCGCGATCCCGCTGCACGGCAAGGACGAGATCGGCGAAGTCGCCCGGGCGTTCGACCAGGTCCACCAGCAGGCCGTGGCGCTCGCCGCCGAGCAGGCCCTGCTCCGAGGGAACGTCAACGCGATCTTCACCAACCTGTCGCGTCGCAGCCAGGGCCTGATCCAGCGCCAGCTGGCGCTGATCACCGACCTGGAGAACAACGAGGCCGACCCGGACCAGCTGGAGAACCTCTTCAAGCTGGACCACCTGGCGACCCGTATGCGCCGCAACGGTGAGAACCTGCTCGTCCTCGCGGGCGAGGAGGCCGGCCGCCGCTGGAACACCCCGGTCCCGCTGGTCGACGTGCTCCGCGCCGCCGCCTCCGAGGTGGAGCAGTACGAGCGCGTCGAGCTCTCCGGCATCCCGGAGGTCGACGTCGTCGGCGCCGCCGTGACCGACCTCGTCCACCTGCTCGCCGAGCTGCTGGAGAACGCCACCTCGTTCTCCAGCCCGCAGACCCGGGTGCTGGTCAACGCGACCCGCCTGCCGGACGGCCGCGTGCTGGTCGAGATCCACGACAAGGGCATCGGCCTCACCGCCGAGGACTTCGCCGAGATCAACGAGAAGCTGGCCGAGCCGCCCACGGTCGACGCCACCATCTCCCGCCGCATGGGCCTGTTCGTGGTCGGCCGGCTCTCCCAGCGGCACGACATCCGCGTCCAGCTCCGCCCGTCCGGCGAGTCGGCCGGCACCACCTCGCTGGTCATGCTCCCGCCGTTCGTCACCCAGGGCGGGGCCGCGCCGGAGCCGGAGGAGCAGTTCACCGTCTCCCGGATCTTCGCGGACCAGCAGCCGACCTCCGAGTGGGCGCCCGACGACCGCAACCGCAGCGCCGCCGAACTCGGCTTCGACGACCACCTCACCGGTGTCGGCAACGCCGGCTCCTCCGGCTTCAGCCCGGCCCTGGAGGCCGTCCAGCGCTCGCAGCGCCTCGACCAGGTCCGCCGCGCGGCCCTGGAGAGCGGCCAGGAGCCGCCGGTCGTGGACGCCGAGGTCGAGGAGGACTACCAGCAGGGCTACGACCAGTACGCCCCGCAGGGCTACGACCAGCAGCAGCCCTACGCCGACGACCAGTACGGCTACGAGCAGCAGGGCTACCGGCAGGACGGGTACGGCCCGGACGCCTACGGCCGGTACCCGCAGCAGCAGCAGGGCTACGACCAGCAGCCCTACGCCGACGAGCAGTACGCCGACGACCAGTACGGCTACGACGGCGGCGGCTACCAGCAGGACGACTACGCCGACCAGTACGGCCGCCAGGCCCAGGAGGCCCCGGCCGGCCACCCGTACGCCCCCGAGCCGCCCGCGCTGCCCGCCGCCGAGGAGCCCCGCTCCACCCTGGCGTCCGGGCTGCCGCAGCGCCGCCCCGGCGAGCAGCTGGCCGGCGGCGGCCTCGGCAGCGCGCCGGTCAACTCCGGCTCGTCCGGTGAGACCCCGAACTGGTTCGCGGGCGCCAAGGACACCTCCGCCACCCCCGAGCCGCGCGGCCACGACGTGTCCTCGCTCGGCGGTTACGGCCCGACCGGCCCGACCGCCAGCACCGCCTGGCAGTCGCCGAACGACGGCGACTGGCAGCGGGCCGAGCAGTTGCGCGAGCCTTCCTCCGCCGGAACCACCGGGGCCGGTCTGCCGCGGCGCGTGCCCAAGCAGAACCTGGTGCCCGGCAACGCCCAGTCCGCCCCGCCCGCCCCGCAGGAAGGGCCGCAGGTCTCCCGCAGCCCCGAGGAGGTCCGTGGCCGCCTCACCAACCTGCGCCGCGGTGTGGAGCAGGGCCGCAGCGCCGGCAACACCGGAAGCTTCCGGATCGACCCCGATCAGGTAGACCAGTCCGGCAACGGACAGAACCGCAGCACCGATCTCTTCGGCGGCTCGAACCACCAGGAGCGTTGAGTTGACTCAGATGAGCCAGGCCGCACAGAACCTGAACTGGCTGATCACCAATTTCGTGGACAACACCCCCGGGGTGTCCCACACCGTGGTGGTCTCCGCGGACGGCCTCCTCCTGTGCATGTCCGAGGGCTTCCCGCGCGACCGCGCCGACCAGCTCGCCGCCGTCGCCTCCGGCCTCACCTCCCTCACCTCCGGCGCCAGCCGGATCTTCGAGGGCGGCGAGGTCAACCAGACCGTCGTCGAGATGGAACGGGGCTTCCTGTTCCTCATGGCCATCAGCGACGGCTCCGCCCTCGCCGTCCTGGCCAGCCCCGACTCGGACATCGGCCTCGTCGGCTACGAGATGGCCCTGCTCGTCGACCGCGCAGGCGCCGTCCTCACCCCCGCACTCCGCGCGGAACTCCAGGGCAGTCTCCTGCACTGACGGTTCGTCGGATACCGTCCAGGTATTCGAAGTACCTCCGCGTCCTTCCCGGGCCCGCTTCGGCGGGCTCGGGTTCGGACGTTGTACGGCCTTCGCACCACCGGCTCCGGACCTGCGCCGAAGCTCGCACCGCACCGCCGCACCTTGTGAGGAGAGGAACCGTGACACCGCCCGACGACCGCAGCGGCCAGTACGGTCTTCCGTACCCTGGCACAGGCCATGACGCCTTCGGAGCACCCGGCGTCGGCCACGGTCAGCAGTACGGTCGGCACCAGTACGGGCAGCCCCAGCACCCGTACTCCCGGCCCGACGAGCAGTACGGCCAGCACGACCAGCACGGCGGACAGGGTCAGTACGACCCGCAGCAGGGCCAGCAGGGCCACCAGGGCCAGTACGACCAGTACGGCCGGCCGCAGCCCTCGTACGGCGCCCCGGCGCCCGGCCCGCAGTCGAACGGCTGGCCGACTCCGGCCCCGACGCCCGACCCGGCCCCCGGCTACCAGCTGGCCCAGGAGCCCGGCCACGTCGAGGAGTTCGAGGACGAGCCCGACTCCGGCCCGCTGATCCGCCCGTTCGCGATGACCGGCGGTCGCACCCGGCCGCGCTACGAACTCGCGCTGGAGGCACTGGTCTCCGCCGACGTCGATCCGCAGCGCCTGGCCACCCTCCTCCCCGAGCACCAGCGGATCTGCACGCTGTGCACGGAGGTCAAGTCCGTCGCAGAGGTTTCGGCGCTGCTCTCCCTTCCCCTGGGAGTGGCCCGCATCCTCGTGGCCGACCTCGCCGAAGCCGGCCTGGTCGCCATCCACCAGCCCGCTTCCGGCGGCGAATCCGGAAACCAGCCCGACGTCACGCTGCTCGAAAGGGTCCTCAGTGGACTTCGCAAGCTCTAACGCGGCCGCCCCCACCCGCGCCACCACCTCCGCGAAGATCGTCGTTGCGGGCGGCTTCGGTGTCGGCAAGACCACGCTCGTCGGCGCCGTCTCCGAGATCAACCCCCTGCGCACCGAAGCCGTCATGACCTCGGCCTCCGCCGGCATCGACGACCTCAGCCACGTCTCCGGCAAGACGACCACCACCGTCGCCATGGACTTCGGCCGCATCACCCTCGACGAAGACCTCATCCTCTACCTCTTCGGCACCCCCGGACAGGACCGCTTCTGGTTCATGTGGGACGACCTCGTCCGCGGCGCCATCGGCGCCGTCGTCCTCGTCGACACCCGCCGCCTCGCCGACTGCTTCCCCGCCCTCGACTACTTCGAGAACAGCGGACTCCCCTTCGTCGTCGCCCTCAACGGCTTCGACGGACACCAGCCCCACACCCCCGACGAAGTCCGCGAAGCACTCCAACTCGGCACCGACACCCCCGTCATCACCCTCGACGCCCGCCGCCGGGACAGCGCCAAAAGCGCCCTCATCACCCTCGTCGAACACGCCCTCCTCGCCCGACTCCGCTGAACCCCCGCTCCGCGGAGCCCCGACTCCGCTGAGCAGTACGCGTGAGGCCTATGGACCTCGGGTCCATAGGCCTCACCTCGCGCCGGGGAGCGCCTACTCGGTCGGCTCCAGCCCGGCCCGGATCAGGCCGTAGGTGTACGCGTCCTCCAGCGCCAGCCAGGAGGCGGCGACCACGTTGTCGGCCACGCCCACGGTGGACCAGGTGACGGTGCCGTCGGTGGACTCGATCAGTACCCGGGTCTTGGAGCCGGTGCCGTGCTGGCCCTCCAGGATGCGGACCTTGTAGTCCACCAGCTCGAAGGTGGCCAGCGGCGGGTAGATCCCCTCCAGCGCGGTGCGCAGCGCCTGGTCCAGCGCGTTGACCGGGCCGTTGCCCTCGCCCACCGCGATCCGGCGCTCGCCCTTGGCCCACAGCTTGACGGTCGCCTCGTTGCCGGAGAGCCCTTTCGGGCCCTGCTCGCTGATGGTCCGCCAGGACTCCAGCGTGTAGAAGCGGTCCCGGCTGCCCCGCACCTCGTCGCGCAGCAGCAGTTCGAAGGAGGCGTCGGCGGACTCGTAGGTGTAGCCGAGGTTCTCCTGCTCCTTCACCTTGGCCACCACCCGCCCGGCGAGGTCGCGGTCGGCCGAGAGGTCGTAGCCGAGCTCCTTGCCCTTGAGCTCGACGGAGGCCCGGCCGGCCATGTCGGAGACCAGCATCCGCATGGTGTTGCCGACCCGCTCGGGGTCGATGTGCTGGTACAGGTCCGGGTCGATCTTGATCGCGGAGGCGTGCAGGCCCGCCTTGTGGGCGAAGGCCGAGTAACCGACGTACGGCTGGTGGGTGGAGGGGGCCAGGTTGACCAGCTCGGCGATCGCGTGCGAGATCCGGGTCATCTCGGCCAGCCGGCCCTCGGGCAGCACCCGGCGGTCGTACTTGATCTCCAGCGCGCCGACCACCGGGAACAGGTTGGCGTTGCCGACCCGCTCGCCGTAGCCGTTGGCGGTGCACTGGACGTGGGTCGCGCCGGCGTCCACCGCGGCCAGCGTGTTGGCCACCGCGCAGCCGGTGTCGTCCTGGGCGTGGATGCCGAGCCGGGCGCCGGTGCGGGCCAGTACCTCGGCGACGATCTCCCGGACGTCGGCCGGCAGCATCCCGCCGTTGGTGTCGCAGAGCACCACCACGTCGGCCCCGGCCTCGTGCGCGGCGCGCACCACCGACAGGGCGTACTCGCGGTTCGCCCGGTAGCCGTCGAAGAAGTGCTCGCAGTCGATGAACACCCGGCGGCCCTGGGAGCGCAGGAACTCGACGCTGTCCCGGACCATCTCCAGGTTCTCGTCCAGCGTGGTGCGCAGCGCCAGCTCCACGTGCCGGTCGTGGGACTTGGCGACCAGGGTGACGACCGGGGCGCCGGAGTTGACCAGCGCCGCGAGCTGCGGGTCGTCCGCGGCCCGGCCGCCGGCCCGGCGGGTGGCGCCGAAGGCGACCAGCTGGGCGTGCCGCAGTTCCAGCTCGGCGGCGGCGCGGGCGAAGAACTCGGTGTCACGCGGGTTGGCGCCGGGCCAGCCGCCCTCGATGAAGCCGACCCCGAACTCGTCCAGGTGCCGGGCGATGGCCAGCTTGTCCGCCACCGTCAGGTTGATGCCCTCGCGCTGGGCGCCGTCGCGCAGCGTGGTGTCGAACACGTGGAAACTGTCGTCGGTACGGCTGACCTCGGTCATGACCTCTGGTGCTCCGTTTCGGGGAGTCGTACTGCTCTGCCGGATTTTCACGTCCCGGCTCCACTGTCCAGCATCCCGCGGCGCGCCCCGGTGTCCCTGAGCCCCTTGTGGAGGCTCCCGGCCGGTCCGGGGAAACAAAAAAACCCCTCGCGGGTGCGAGAGGTCTGCGCGCGGGTCTGGACGCTGGTGGTCGCTCCGCATCGGGTCCTGCGGAAGCGGTCACTGCGGACCGGCGCGCCTGCTGCCGATAATCAGCGAAAGCGAGGACACGCTCGCAGTCTGGCACAGCTCCCCGGGGTCCGGCCTGCCCGTCTCGCGATGCGGAACGGGCAGGCCGGGGGCGGTGCGGACCGCCCGTGGGACGAGACGACCGGGATCAGACGATCTTGTGCAGCCAGCCGTGGGTGTCGGGGGCCTGGCCGCCCTGGATCGCCAGCAGCGCCTTGCGCAGCTCCATGGTGACCGGGCCGGGCTCGCCGGTGCCGACGGTCCAGTCGGCGGCCGCGGACTTGACCGAGCCGACCGGGGTGATGACGGCGGCGGTGCCGCAGGCGAAGACCTCGGTGAGGGTGCCGTCGGCGTTGGCCTGCTGCCACTCGTCGGTGGAGATCTTCCGCTCCTCGACGGCGTAGCCGAGGTCGGCGGCGAGCCGGAGCAGCGAGTCGCGGGTGATGCCGGGCAGCAGGGCGCCGGACAGCTCCGGGGTGACGATCTTCGCGTCCTTGCCCTCGCCGAAGACGAAGTACAGGTTCATGCCGCCCATCTCCTCGACCCACCGGTGCTCGGCGGCGTCGAGCCAGACGACCTGGTCGCAGCCCTTCTCGGCGGCCTGGGCCTGGGCGACCAGCGAGGCGGCGTAGTTGCCCGCGCACTTCGCGGCACCGGTGCCGCCGGGCGCCGCCCGGACGTACTCCTTGGACAGCCAGACCGAGACCGGCTTGATGCCGCCCTGGAAGTAGGCGCCGGCCGGCGAGGCGATGATCATGAAGAGGTAGGAGTTGGCCGGGCGGACACCCAGGCCGACCTCGGTGGCGAACATGAACGGACGCAGGTAGAGGCTCTGCTCCGGCTCGTTCGGGACCCACTCCTGCTCCTGCTGCACCAGCAGCTCGACGGCCTCGACGAAGGTCTCGACCGGCAGCTCCGGCATGGCCAGACGGCGGGCCGAGGCCTGGAAGCGGGCGGCGTTGGCCTCCGGACGGAAGGTGGCGATGGAGCCGTCGGCCTGGCGGTAGGCCTTCAGGCCCTCGAAGATCGCCTGGCCGTAGTGCAGGGTCATGTTCGCCGGGTCGATCTCCAGCGGCGCGTACGGCGCCAGCTGGGCGTCGTGCCAGCCCACGCCCTCGGTCCAGCGGATGGTGACCATGTGGTCGGTGAAGACCCGGCCGAAACCGGGGTTGGTCAGCCGAGCCTGTCGCTCCGCTGCGGGCAGCGGGTGGGCGGAGGGCTTGAGGTCGAACGTGATGGGCGCCTGGGTGGGCGTGCTCATGGCTGTTTCCTTCACCGTGGGGTTGGTCGGGGCCGCCACCACCGCAGAGACGTTTCGGCGTTCTGACGCCGGAATGAACGCACAGCAGCACGGCCCACTGTCGATACTCGCATCCAGAGGGCCGTGCCGAACAGTTGCCCGCTCCTTTGAGAGCTGCAAGCTGCGGTTATGCGGTCCGGCCCACCTGGCCGGAAACCTTGTCGGTCCGGCCCGCCGGCCGGAACTCCGCTTTCGGATCCGGCCCGCTACCCGGATACTCGGGCGGCGAGCGCGTCGCCGACCTGGGCGGTGCTGCGGGTGCCGGAGCGCTCGGCCAGGTCCGCCGCGACGGCGGCCTCGATCTTGGCGGCCTCGGCGTCGAAGCCGAGGTGCTCCAGCAGCATGGCGACCGACAGCACGGTGGCGGTCGGGTCGGCCTTGCCCTGGCCGGCGATGTCCGGCGCCGAACCGTGCACCGGCTCGAACATGGACGGGAACTCGCCGCTCGGGTTGATGTTGCCGCTCGCGGCCAGGCCGATCCCGCCGGTGACGGCGGCGGCCAGGTCGGTCAGGATGTCGCCGAACAGGTTGTCGGTGACGATGACGTCGAAGCGCTCGGGCTGGGTGACGAAGAAGATCGTCGCCGCGTCGACGTGCAGGTAGTCGGTGGTGACCTCGGGGAACTCCGCGCCGACCTCGGCGAAGATCCGCGACCACAGGTGCCCGGCGTGCACCAGCACGTTGTTCTTGTGCACCAGGGTGAGCTTCTTGCGCGGCCGCGCCTGGGCCCGGCGGTAGGCGTCGCGCACCACGCGCTCGATGCCGTACGCGGTGTTCAGGCTGACCTCGGTGGCCACCTCCTGCGGCGTCCCGGCGCGCAGCGTGCCGCCGTTGCCGACGTACAGGCCCTCGGTGCCCTCGCGGACGACCACGAAGTCGATCTCGCGTGGTGTCGGAGACGCACCGTCGGACTCGGTGCCGGCCAGCGGGGACGACACCCCGGGGAACAGCCGGCCGGGGCGCAGGTTGATGTGGTGGTCGAAGGCGAACCGCAGCTTCAGCAGCAGCCCGCGCTCCAGCACCCCCGACGGCACACTCGGGTCACCGATGGCGCCCAGCAGGATCGCGTCGAACGACTTCAGTTCCGCCAGCACGTCGTCCGGCAGCGTCTCCCCCGTCCGGTGGTAGCGCCGGGCCCCGAGGTCGTACTCGGTGGTCTCCAGCTTCACATCGGCGGGAAGCACGGCACCCAGGACCTTGAGGCCTTCGGCCACCACTTCCTGACCGATGCCGTCACCCGGGACAACTGCGAGACGAATGGTGCGAGACATGCTCGGACCCTACTCCGCCGTCCCAGGTGCTGACACCTCGCGTCCATCATGCGGACATGCCGCGCCGTCAGGTGAGGTCGATGTCAATCGGGAACGGGCGTTCCAGCTTGAGCTGCTTGTGGTGGATCCCGGTCAGGCCATAGCTGCCGGTGGCCGGATCCAGCTCGTACACGTGAACGATGGGGCGTCCCTCGTCGTCGCTCTCGATGCGCCAGAAGTGCGCGATGCCGGCAGCCGCGTACTTTCGCGGCTTTACCTGGCGGTCACGGTCCTGGGACTCCTCGGACACGACCTCGACGGCCAGCAGCACGTCCTCCACGACGGAAAAGGTCTGCCTCGGGCCGGTGTCTCCCCGCTCGTCCACGACCACCAGATCGGGCTCGGGCCTGTTGCGCTGGTTGAGCTTGACCCCCATCTCCCGGCAGACCTCCCATCCGTCCGGCACGGCGGCCTCCAGCGCCTGCTCCAGCCTGCGGAGGGTGCGCATGTGAAATCGCGTCTGCGGACTCACGAAGATCAGGCTCCCGTCAAGCAACTCGGTGTGCGGCGGGAGATCCGGCAGCCGGTCCAGGTCTTCGGCGGTGTATCCGCCGACCGGCGGGCGAAGCCAGTCGGGGTACGGCTCGATGCTCATGGTTCCTCCCATACGGGCATCCTGGCGGCGCTCTCAGGCTACTCGGCAAAGCCTCCTCGGGCGCCACCTCTTCGAGGGAGCGCGGGTGACCGAATCCGCGCTGGGGGCGCGCTTAGGGTGGCGGGATCCGGGGTCACTGGCAGAACGGGGCGCGTGGGTGAGGGCCGAGCGACGGCGGGAGGTGCTGGTCTGCGGGGGTGCGGCGGGGCTGGCGATGGGCGGGTACGCGCTGGCGGCGGGCCTGCGGGGGCGGTGGCCGGCCGGGGTGGAGGCGGTCGCCGTGCCGTACCACGCCCACCTGTGGGACCTGCTGCACGGGGAGGCCGCCGGGGACCTGCTCTTCAACTGGAACAGCGGGTACGGCGTCCCGTTCCTGGCGGACTTCTTCGCCTACCTGATGAACCCGTTCTCCTGGCCCACCGCGCTCCTCCCCCGCGACCAGGGCCCGCTCGCCGTCTTCCTGGTCACCCTGGCCACCATCGGCCTCGGCACCGCCCTGATGGCCCACCTGCTCGGCCGCGTCCACCCCGGCCCGCGCCGGCTGCGGGTCTTCGCCGCCCTCGGCTACGGGCTGTGCGCCTGGGTGCTGGACGTCGGCGGCGCCGCGCCGATGTGGCTCTGGGGCCTGGTCTCGCTGCCGCTGCTCGGCCTGGCCGCCGACTGGTGCCTGCACGAGCGCCGCTGGGTGGCCGGCACGCTGTGCGTCGCCCTCGCCTGGGCCGGCAACCTCTACACCGCGGCCCTGGCCACCCTGGTCGCCGGGCTGCTCCTCGCCCTCCGGCTGTTCGCCACCGCGCGGCCGTTCCGGCACCGGGTCCGGACCACCGGCCGGGCCGTCACCATGGCCACCGCCGGGGTGCTGCTCGCCTCCCCGGTGCTGTTCGTCGCGGTCCGGGCCGCGCAGGGCGCGCAGCCCGAGTCCCCGGTGCAGCCGCTCGGCCCGTCCGGGATCGGCGGCCACCTCGCCCAGCTGCTGCCCGCCACCCACGGCGGGCGCCCGCTGCCGGACGTGGCGATCGGCCTGTTCGGGCTGCTGCTGGTGTGCGGGCTGCCGTTCAACCGGCGGGTGCGGATCCGCGAGCGGGCGGTCTGGTGCGCGGCCCTGGTGCTGGTGGTGCTCAGCTTCGTGTGGACCCCGACCGTCCTGGTCTGGCACGGCCTGGCGATCCCGGCCGGCGGGCCGTACCGGGTCGCCTTCGTGCTCAGCGGGCTGCTGGTGCTGGCCGGCTGGGTGTCGCTGGCGCACCGGCCGGACGCACCGACCCTGCTGGGCGGCGCCGCCGTGGTCGCGGTGATCGCCGGGCTGGCGGCGAGCCGGCACTCCGTGCGCCCCGCCACCTGGGTGCTGCTGACCGTCGGCGGCGCCGTCCTGCTCACCGCGCTGTGGATCCTGGACCGCCACCACCCCGACCGCCGGGCGAACGCCGCCGCCACCTGGGTGATCGGCGCCGCGGTGGCCGGCAACGCGGTCTGGTCCGGGTACGCGGCGCTCGGCGGGGCGCCCCCGGACGGCATCTCCGCGACGGCCGTCCGGGCCGGGCACGCAGCCGTCCACGCGGCCGACGACTGGCCGCGCGGCCGCAGCGACCCGGGCCCGCACGCCTTCACCGCCAACGACCCGCTGCTGCTGAACGGCCAGGGCGGCGGCTACTTCAGCGGCTACCTGCCGACCGTCACCGCCCTGCTGCTGCACGACCTCGGCGCGGGCTGGACGGCCGGCGGGCGGCAGACCGCGAGCGTCACCGACCCGGTCGGCCGGGCGTTGTTCGGCGTCCGCGCGCACCTGGACGACGGGCCGCCGCCGTACGGCTTCGCCCCGGGCCGCGCACCCGCGCCACCGCTGATCACGGTGCTGCCGCCGGGCGCCCGCCCGGACACCTCCTCGGTCTGGTCCCGGCAGGAGTCGCTGCTGGGCAGCCAGGTGTACGACGCCCCGCTGCCCGTCCCGGCCGGCGGGCCCGCGCCCACCCTGCACGGCACCAGCGGCTGGTCGGTGCCGCCCGGCACGGAGGGCACCGTCTTCACCGCCGCCTGCACGCCCGGTTCGACGGCGTACTTCCACGGCGTCTGGTACCGCGGCACGGTCAGCGGCCTGGGCACCGAGTACCGCAGTGACGGCGAGCAGCCCACCACGGCGGTGGCCGTGCACCGGCTGGGGACCGTCCCGGCGGACGGGGTGGTCCGGGTGACGCTGCGCTCCGACACCGTGAGCCAGGTCCCGGCCCGCCCGATCGGCTGCCTGCGGACGGACGCCCTGGACGCCGCCGTCGCCCGCCTCACCGCCACCGGCGCGACCCGCGTCGAGGCCGGCGGGCACACCCTCGCGGCCACCCTCCCGGCGGGCTCCACCGGCACCGCGCTGCTCTCGGTGCCCGCCACCGAGGGCTGGAGCTGCGCCGTCGACGGCGGCCGGCCCGCCGCCCCACCAAGGTGCTGGGCATGCTCGGCGTCCCGCTCGGCCCGGGGGGCGCCTCCCGGCTCGCCTGCACCTTCCGCCCGCCCGGCCTCTCGGAGGGCCTGGTCGTCACCTCCGCCACCGCCGCCGTCCTCGCCCTGGTCGCGGTCTTCACCCGGCTCGCCCGCCGCCGCCCCGCCCACGTCCCGCGCCGCGAGCGCCGCCGGATCGCCGCCACCGGCGGGGCGTGACCGGAGGCCGAAGGCCGAGGGCGGCCCGCCGATCGCCGTCGGCGGGCCGCCCTCCTCCAGGAGGTGGTCAGGGCAGCGTGACCACCTGCCCCCGCCGGTCGCCCGGGTTGAGGTGGTGCAGCAGCAGGAGCCCCGGGTCGGCGCCCGCCGCGCGGTGCACGTCGAGGACGGTGCCCGGGCCGACGGCGGCCAGCACCGCCGGTGGGCCGGTGAGACCGGCCCGGACGCTGAGGGCCGGGTGCAGGACGTCCAGCGGGACGGCCGGACGGGTGCCGCGCAGGCCGACGGCCGAGAAGGCCTCGGCCGGGTCCGGGAGGCCGGGGGCGGCGACGCCCGTCCAGACGCCGTAGTGGACGGTGCTGTGCCCCGGCCGGACGCCGGGCAGCGCGCTCAGCCGGACCGGCAGCACGAGCACGTCGCTGTCCAGCAGGGCGGTGTCGGTGTCGCCCCAGTGCGCGTTGAGCGGCTGGACGTCCAGTTCGGCGCCGGTCCGGGCGTCCAGGGCGCGGGAGACCAGGACGTCGCTGCCGCGCAGCCGGTCGGCCTTGAGGACGACGTCGGTGGTGCCGTCCCCGTCGGTGTCCAGCGAGACCCGGACGCCGTACAGCCCGACCGGGGTCGCCGCCGGGGCCCAGAGCTGCGCGCCCACGTACAGCAGGTCGGGGTCGACGGCCGCACCCACGGCCCGCAGGTCGGCGGCCCGCTCGCCGGGGTGGTCGACGCAGACCTCCTGGGCCGGGTCCGGCCCGTCCGCGGCGTCCTCCGGCCGGATGCCCGCGCCCGGGCCGACGGCGGCGCCGCTGCCGGCCGGGCAGTCGGCCCAGCGGGCGCCCCGGCCGCCGAGAGCGAGGGCGGTGACCAGGCCGGGGGTCGCGCCGGGGGCGGCGCGACCGCCGAGGGTGACGAGGGTGCCGTCGCGCGCGGTACGGGCGGTGGCGGTCGCGGTGAGGTCGCTCGCGGGCCGCGGGGCGGCGAACACCGGGACGCGCAGCTGCGGCAGGGTGCCGCCGGCGAGCGGGGTCAGCAGCACCCGGCCGGAGAGTTCGCCCCGGTAGCTGCGGGCCTTTCCGCCCTGCACGCGGTCGATGGTCGGGTCGGGGGTGCGCCCCAACTCCCCCGGTACGGACAGCGTCACCCGCACCCGCGCGGTGCCGCCCGGCGGGACGTCGACCTGCGCCGGGGTCACCGTGAAGGCGGCGCCTGGCAGTTCGGTGGCCGCCGCGTAGCCGGTGCGGTAACTCAGCGGCGCGGAGGAGAGGTTGCGGACCTCGATGTCCCGTCCGAGCTCCGTCGGCCCGCCGATCGCGACCGGCCCGAAGGAGACCCCGACGCCGCCCTGCTCGGCGCCCTCGCCCGCCGCGTAGGCGACGACGGGCGTGCGCACGGCGAGGTCGACCCTGGCCCGGCCGGCCCCGGTGCGCTCGGGCCCGTAGACCGGCCCGGTGCGGTCGTCGCCGACGTAGGTGTCGGCGCCGGTGTTCATCAGCGCGGCCTTGAGCTGTTCGACCGACCAGTCCGGGTGTGCGGCGCGCACCAGCGCGGCGAGCCCGGCGACGTGCGGGGTGGCCATCGAGGTGCCGCTCTCGCGCTGGCCGCCGGCCCCGCTGCCGACCAGGGCGGACCAGATGCTCTCGCCGGGGGCCGCGAGGTCGGGCTTGACCACGCCGGGCACGCCGATGCCGCGCGAGGTGAAGTCGGTGAGGGTGTCGAGGCGGGCCGGCTGGTCCTGGGCGACCGAGCCGTGCAGCGGGTTGCCGGGGGCGGCGAGCCGGACCCGTACCGGCCCGGCGGCCGCGGCCTGCCGCAGCCGTTCGCCGTCGGCGTGGGCGAGCAGGGCGGCGGGGATGCGGTCGTTGCCGGCGATCTCGGCGAGGTGGTCGGTGTCGGCGGCGTACAGCACGCCGATCGCGCCCGCGTCGGCGGCGTGGTCGGCGCGCGGGCCGGAGTTGCAGGCCCGCTCGGCCTCGGCGGTCTTCCAGGCGAGGACGGCGATCCGGCCGTCCAGCCGCTGCCGGTCGGCCTCGTCGAAGGCGGTGCAGCCGTCCGACTGGTCGGCGGGCAGGGCGAGTTCGCCGCTGACGTCGGCGCTCGCCCAGCCCTGGTAGCGCGCGCTCCAGTGCGCCGGGACGACGCCGGCCAGGGCGGCGGGGGCGAGCACGGTGAGGCCGTCCACGTCGGCGTGCCCGTGCACGGAGGCGGCGACGGTGATCGCCCGGGCGGCGGTGCCGGGGCTGCCGCCGATGCCGTACGCGTCGCCGTCGTTGCCCGCGGCCGCGACCACGACGGTGCCCAGCGCGGCGAGCCGGTCGACGGCCAGGGCGTCGGTGTCGTCGGTGCTGCCGAAGCGGCTGCCGAGCGAGAGGTTGACGACGTCGAGCCGGTCGGCGAGGTCGCCGTCGCCGTTCGGGTCGGCGGCGAGGTCGAGGGCCTGGGCGAGTCGGTCGGTGGAGCCGTCGCAGCCGAACACCCGGATCGCGTACAGCTGGGCGCCGGGGGCCGCGCCGGGGCCGACCTTGAACCCGGCCGGGTCCAGCCCGGGCCCGTACGGCCCGGGGTACGGGCGGCCGTCGGCGGTGACGCCGTACCCGGCCGCGGTGCCGGCGACGTGGGTGCCGTGGCCGTTGCGCGCGCAGTCGATCGGGTTGTCGCTGGGGTGCGGCACCGGCTGGTGGGTCGGGGAGGCCGGGTCCGGGTCGTAGTCGTCGCCGACCAGGTCCTTGCCGCCGACGACCTTGGTGGTGGGGAACAGTGCGGGCGGCGCGGGCTTGCCGCGTTCGACCGAGCGGAAGGCCTCCTCGGTGCCGGGACCGCCGAAGTCGGCGTGGGTGTAGTCGATCCCGCTGTCGATGATCCCGATCCGCACCCCCGTGCCGGTGTTGCCGCCGGCCGCGGATCCACCGAGCGCGGATCCACCGGGCACGGCCCCGCCGGCCCAGACCTGCGGGGCGCCGGTCAGCGGGACGGAGTGGGCGTTGTCGCGCCGCTTGTTGACGATCGGGTGGACGGCCCGGACGCCGGGCAGCGCCCGCAGGGCGGTCAGCCGGTCGGCGGGCGCACTGACGGCGAGGCCGGTGAGCAGGGTGCGGGTGCGGTAGAGCTCGCGGGCGGCGGGCGCCGCCCGGTGGACGGCCCCGGCGAGCCGGTCCAGCGCCTCCCCGGCCCGGGACCGCTGGTCGGCACCGGCCCGCGCGGCCTCCCGGCGGACGGCCTCGGGGGAGCGCCGCTCCCGCCGGGCTCCGTCGGCGGCCCGCTGCCAGGCGGGGCCGGCCGCCTCGGTGGCGAGTTCGAGCAGGACGGAGGCCGTCCGGCCTGCGGGCGGGCTGCCGCCCGGTGGTCCCGCGGACGGTGGGCCGCCCGCCGCCGGGGCGGCGGCGAGGGCGACGCTCCCGGCCAGCAGGGCCAGGGTGAGGCCGATCCGGGCGACGGGTCGGCGAAGGGGTGGCAGACGCACTGGGTCCTCTCCCCCGGCAGGGGGGACTGATCCGCACGCCGTGTCGCTGACGCCCGCCCGCGCGGACGCCGATCACCCTTCCGGGGGCCCCAAATTAGGATGATCGCGTCGGCGGGGGCGAGCAACTTCCCTCGGATGGACCCGGGTTGCACTCTACGGAGTGACGGACGGTCAGCCCGGTCGGAGCAGTAGCCCGATGAACGCCACCCGGAGCGCCGGTCAGTGGTGGCCGGTCACGCCGCCGTTGTCCCGGCGGTCCAGCGAGCGTTGCAGGGCGGCGGCCGCGAAGGGGTTCCGCTCGGCGGCCCGGCGGCGGCGCGGGGCGCGGACGGGGGTGGCGGCAGGGGCGGCAGTGGCGTGGCGGTCGGCGGTGGAGGGCATACCGGGCTCCTTGGAAGCGGCACGCGGGAGGGCGTGGCGGAAGAACGGGGAGACGGAGGTGCCGCGCGCAGCGCGCCCCGAAGAAGGGGGCGGTGGGCGACGGGAGGGAGCGCGGGGGCAGGGGTCGCCCGCCCGTGATGGCGCACGCTCACACGGGCCGAACGCCCTGGCTACAGGGGCGGCACACCGTATGGCTCTTCCACGGTACGGCCACGGCCCGGCGGTGTCTGCACGAATACTTGGATTTCCTAGTATCTGAGACGGCAGTGACCCCCGGGAACGCAGCGGGGCCCGGACCACCGTCGCAACGGCGGTCCGGGCCCCACGGGGCCGTCAGGCTCAACCCAGGTCGACGGAGCGCGCGAAACGGGCGCCGATCTCGGCGGCGATCGCCGACAGGACGTCCTGCGGGATCTCGCTGTCCACGGTGAGGGAGGCCAGCGCGCCGCCGCCGTCCCGGGCGACCTGCATGCCGGCGATGTTGATGCCCGCGTCGCCGAGGTGGCGGCCGAGCACGCCGACCACTCCGGGGCGGTCCTCGTACTTGAAGAAGGCCATGTGGTCGGTGAGCGCCACGTCCACGTCGAAGGCGTCCACGCCGACGATCTTCTGGATCTGCTTGGGGCCGGCCAGCGTGCCGGAGATGGCGATCTCCTCGCCGTCCGCCAGCGTGCCGCGCACGGTGATCACGTTGCGGTGCTCGGGGCTCTCGCTGGAGGTGGTCAGGCGGACCTCGACGCCGCGCTCCTGGGCGAACAGCGGGGCGTTGACGTAGGACACCGTCTCCGCCACCACATCCTCGAAGACGCCCTTCAGCGCGGACAGTTCGAGCACCTTGACGTCGTGCTGGGTGATCTCGCCGCGGACCTCCACGTCGAGCCGGACGGCGACCTCGCCGGCCAGCGCGGTGAAGATCCGGCCGAGCTTCTCGGCCAGCGGCAGGCCCGGGCGGACGTCCTCGGCGATCACGCCGCCCTGGACGTTGACGGCGTCCGGTACCAGCTCGCCGGCCAGCGCGAGGCGCACCGACCTGGCGACCGCGATGCCGGCCTTCTCCTGCGCCTCGTCGGTGGAGGCGCCCAGGTGCGGGGTGGCGACCACGTTGTCGAAGGCGAACAGCGGGGAGTCGGTGCACGGCTCCTTGGCGTACACGTCCAGGCCCGCGCCGGCCACCCGGCCCTCGCGCAGCGCGGCGGCCAGCGCCTCCTCGTCCACGATGCCGCCGCGGGCGGCGTTGACGATGCGTACGGTCGGCTTGACCTTGTGCAGCGCCTCGTCGCCGATCAGGCCGATGGTCTCGGGGGTCTTGGGGAGGTGGACGGTGATGAAGTCCGAGACCTCCAGCAGCTCCTCCAGGGTGACCAGCTTGACGCCCATCTGGGCGGCGCGGGCGGCCTGGATGTAGGGGTCGTACGCGACGATCTTCATGCCGAACGCGGACATCCGCTGGGCGACCAGCACGCCGATCCGGCCCAGGCCGACGACGCCGAGGGTCTTCTCGCTCAGCTCGACGCCGGTGTACTTGTTGCGCTTCCACTCGCCCTGCTTGAGCGCGGCGTTGGCCGGCGCGATGTTGCGGGCGACGGAGATCAGCAGGCCGCAGGCGAGTTCGGCGGCGGTGACGATGTTGGAGGTCGGCGCGTTGACCACCATCACGCCGGCCTTGGTGGCGGCGGCGACGTCCACGTTGTCCAGGCCGACGCCGGCCCGGGCGACCACCTTGAGCTTGCGGGCGACGGCCAGCGCCTCCGCGTCGACCTTGGTGGCGGAGCGGATCAGGATCGCGTCGACGTCGGCGATCGCGGTGAGCAGCTCGTTGCGGTCGGCACCGTTGCAGTGGCGGATCTCGAAGTCCGGACCGAGGGCGTCGACGGTGGCGGGCGACAGTTCTTCGGCGATCAGAACGACGGCGGTCTTGGATGTCACAGTGCTCACGACAGTGTGTCCTTAACTCTGCGGTCCCCCCGGCGCGCAGGTGGGCGTGAAAGGCCGGGGGAAGGTGGCATGCCGCGTAGGTAGACGCACGACGCTGTGGGCCTGACGCGCACTCGGAGTGTATCGACGGGCTGGATGCCAGGCTGCTCCCGTCCGGCGAAATCACCCGGACGAGAGCAGCCTACTTGTACAAGCCGGTTACGGAATCGGGCAGTCGGAGAAGCGTCAGGCCTTCTCGTTGACCCAGCTCATCAGCGAGCGCAGCTTCTTGCCGGTGGTCTCCAGCAGGTGGTCCTCGTCGGCCTTCTTGTACTCGTTGTACTTGGGCAGGCCGGCCTTGTACTCGGCGATCCAGGTGTTGGCGAAGGTGCCGTCCTGGATCTCCGCGAGGACCTTCTTCATCTCGGCCTTGGTGGCGTCGGTGATGATCCGCGGGCCGGTGACGTAGTCGCCCCACTCGGCGGTCTCGGAGACCGACCAGCGCATCTTCTCCAGGCCGCCCTCGTACATCAGGTCGACGATGAGCTTCAGCTCGTGCAGGCACTCGAAGTAGGCGATCTCCGGCTGGTAGCCGGCCTCGACCAGGGTCTCGAACCCGGCCTTGACCAGGGCGGCGGTGCCACCGCAGAGGACGGCCTGCTCGCCGAACAGGTCGGTCTCGGTCTCCTCGGTGAAGGTGGTCTTGATGACGCCGGCCTTGGTGGCGCCCAGGCCCTTGGCGTACGACAGCGCCAGGGCGAAGGCGTTGCCCGAGGCGTCCTGCTCGACCGCGACGATCGCCGGGACGCCGCGGCCCTCCTCGTACTGGCGGCGGACCAGGTGGCCCGGGCCCTTCGGGGCGACCATGCAGACGTCGACGTCCGCCGGGGGCTTGATGAAGCCGAAGCGGATGTTCAGGCCGTGGCCGAAGAACAGGGCGTCGCCGGCCTTCAGGTGCGGGGCGATGTCGGCCTCGTAGACGTCGGCCTGGATCGGGTCCGGGACCAGGATCATGATGACGTCGGCCTCGGCCGCGGCCTCGGCCGGGGTGACGACGCGCAGGCCGGCCTCCTCCGCCTTGGCACGGGACTTGGACTCCGGCTTCAGGCCGACCCGGACGTCGGCGCCGGAGTCGCGCAGGGACAGCGCGTGGGCGTGGCCCTGGCTGCCGTAGCCGATGACCGCGACCTTGCGGCCCTGGATGATGGACAGGTCGGCGTCGTCTTCGTAGAACAGCTCGGCCACGGGGGCACATCTCCTTGCATCATGGGTGCCGGGTACGCGGTGCCTACCGTATGCGCACCCGGCGGGGTGTGGGGTCTTTGCTTCAGTGCTTGAGACGGGGGACGGGTCGCCGTCTCGCGCTGTTCACGCGCTGCGGTCGAGGGCGCGCAGCGACCGGTCCGTGATCGAACGGGCGCCGCGGCCGATGGCGACCAGGCCGGACTGGACCAACTCCTTGATGCCGTAAGGCTCCAGCATCCGGAGCATGGCCTCCAGCTTGTCCGAGCTGCCGGTGGCCTCGATGGTCACCGCTTCGGGCGACACGTCGACGGTCTTGGCGCGGAACAGCTGGACGATCTCGACGATCTGCGACCGGGTCTCGTTGTCGGCGCGGACCTTCACCAGGACCAGTTCCCGCTGGATCGCAGCGGCCTGGTCGAGTTCGACGATCTTTATCACGTTCACGAGCTTGTTGAGCTGCTTGGTGACCTGTTCCAGCGGGAGGTCCTCGACGTTGACCACGATCGTCATCCGGGAGACGTCCGGATGCTCGGTCGGGCCGACGGCGAGGGAGTCGATGTTGAAGCCCCGACGGGAGAACAGTGCGGCGATGCGGGCGAGCACGCCGGGCTTGTTCTCGACCAGGACGGAGAGGGTGTGCTTGGACATGTGGTTCCTCGGTCGTTCCTCAGTCGTTCCGGAAGGGGCTGTCAGTCGAGGTCGTCGCCGAAGTCGGGGCGAACGCCCTTGGCGAACTGGATCTCGTCGTTGCTGGTCCCGGCCGCGACCATCGGCCAGACCATCGCGTCCTGGTGGACGATGAAGTCGATGACGACCGGGCGGTCGTTGATCTCCATCGCCTGCTTGATGACCGCGTCCAGGTCCTCGGGCCGCTCGCAGCGCAGGCCGACGCAGCCCATCGCCTCGGACAGCAGGACGAAGTCGGGGATCCGGGTGCCCTGGGCCGGCGGCTCGATGCCGTCGTGGTCCGGGCCGGAGTGCAGCACGGTGTTGGAGTAGCGCTGGTTGTAGAACAGCGTCTGCCACTGCCGGACCATGCCCAGTGAGCCGTTGTTGATGACCGCGACCTTGATCGGGATGTCGTTCAGGGCGCAGGTGACCAGCTCCTGGTTGGTCATCTGGAAGCAGCCGTCGCCGTCGATGGCCCAGACCGTGCTCTCCGGGCGGCCGGCCTTGGCGCCCATCGCCGCGGGGACGGCGTAGCCCATGGTCCCGGCGCCGCCGGAGTTGAGCCAGGTGCCGGGCTTCTCGAAGCGGATGAACTGCGAGCTCCACATCTGGTGCTGGCCCACGCCCGCGGCGTAGATCGCCTCGGGGCCGACCAGCTTGCCGATCCGCTCGATGACCTGCTGCGGCGAGAGGCGGCCCTCGGGCGCCGGCTCGTAGCCGAGCGGGTAGGTCTTCTTCCACTCGTCGAGCTTCTCCCACCACTCGGCGTAGTCGCCCTTGTGGCCGGCGTCGAACTCGGCCTGGACGGCGACGATCAGGTCGGCGAGCACCTCGCGGGCGTCGCCGACGATCGGCACGTCCGCCGGGCGGTTCTTGCCGATCTCGGCCGGGTCGATGTCGGCGTGGACGACCTTGGCGTTGGGGGCGAAGCCGTCCAGCTTGCCGGTGACGCGGTCGTCGAAGCGGGCGCCGAGGGTGAACAGCAGGTCGGACTTCTGCAGGGCGGTGACGGCCGGGACGGAGCCGTGCATGCCGGGCATGCCCAGGTGCTGCGGGTGGCTGTCCGGGAAGGCGCCGAGCGCCATCAGGGTGGTGACCACGGGGGCGCCGGTCAGCTCGGCGAGGATCCGCAGCTCGGCGGTGGCCTGCGCCTTGATGACGCCGCCGCCGACGTACAGCACCGGGCGCTTCGCGCCGACCAGCATCTTCGCGGCCTCGCGGATCTGCTTGGCGTGCGGCTTGGTGACCGGACGGTAGCCGGGCAGCGAGGCCTCGACCGGCCACCGGAAGGTGGTGGTGGCCTGCAGCGCGTCCTTGGCGATGTCGACCAGCACCGGGCCGGGGCGGCCGGTGGCGGCGATGTGGAAGGCCTCGGCGATCACCCGGGGGATCTCGGCCGGGTCGGTGACCAGGTAGTTGTGCTTGGTGATCGGCATCGTGATGCCGCAGATGTCCGCCTCCTGGAAGGCGTCGGTGCCGATCGCCTTGGAGGCGACCTGGCCGGTGATCGCGACCATCGGCACGGAGTCCATGTAGGCGTCGGCGATCGGGGTGACCAGGTTGGTCGCGCCCGGGCCGGAGGTCGCCATGCAGACCCCGACCCGGCCGGTGGCCTGGGCGTAGCCGGTGGCGGCGTGGCCGGCGCCCTGCTCGTGCCGGACCAGGATGTGGCGCACCTTGGCGGAGTCCATCAGCGGGTCGTACGCGGGAAGGATGGCCCCGCCCGGGATGCCGAAGACGGTGTCCGCGCCTACGGCCTCCAGCGAGCGGATGAGCGACTGGGCGCCGGTCATGGTCTCGACGACGTGCTGGGGAGCGTTGGCGGCCGGGTTGTCCCCACGGCGGGGGGATGCGGCGTGCTCGGTCATCTGCCTGTCTCTTCTCGGGTTTTGCCGACCAGGTGCTGCGGGCCCCGGTGCTGCGAGGGAGGGGTCCCGGTCCGGGTCGATCGCCGGCTCTGCCTCAATCGTCCCGCCGAATCCGACAAGTCGGGAGTTCTCGGGCGGCCGAGGCCAGGGGTCTTGCAGGGTGGAACAGCGTCAGTGCAACAAAAAACCCCTCGTGCCCAAGGGCATGCGAGGGGTGGCGCGTCGGTCTGTCACGAGCAGGGCGTGCGAGCCCTGTCAGCCGACGCGCCCGCCAAGTACGAGAATTCGGGTGCGCATGGCAACGACCATCCTCCCGTCCGGGGTTGCGTGTCAAGCAGGTGGGATGACCGTCTCGCCATGCGGACCCCCGGCCGGACCACTGACGGCCGGGTGTTCGGGCAGGTCAGCGCCGCCGTGGTGATGTACGCCACGTCCCGGGGCGGGGTCCGTGCGGCCACTCGTCCGGGTGTCGGCGGCCTGGTGGGACCGGCGGGCGGCGAGCGGGCCGAGCGGGGTCGGCAGCGGGTAGCCGCGGCGGGCCAGCGCACGGCGCAGCCTGGGCTCGTCCAGCGGCGGGGCGAAGGCGGAGCCCTGGGCCTGGCCGCAGCCGAGTTCGCCCAGGACGGAGACCTGCCGGGGCAGGTCCACCCCCTCGGCGGCGGTGGCCATCCCGAGGTCGCGGCCGAGCCGCAGGGCGTGCCCGGCGAGGGTGCGGGCGAGCGAGGACTCGCCGAGGTCCTGGACCAGGGTGCGGTCCAGCTTGAGGCCGTCCAGGGGCAGCCGGGCGAGGGCGCCGAGCGAGCCGCTGCCGGCGCCGTAGCCGGCCAGCCAGGTGGAGACGCCGAGCCGGCGCAGCGCGGCCAGCCGGCGGCCGAGTTCGTCGGCGAGCGCGTCCGAGCCCATCCTGGCCACCTCGATCACCAACTCGCCGGCCGGCAGCCCGCTGTCGCGCAGTGCGGCCGCCACCGTCTCGTACAGCCCCGGTGAGCAGAGCCGCTCGGTGGAGAGCCGGACGGCCACCGGGACGGGCCCCGCCGGGCCGCGGCCCGCCCGGCCGAGGCCGCGCCGGGCGGCGGCCGCGACGACCGCCTCGTGGATCAGCCAGCGGGAGAACCGGGTGGCGGCGTCGCCGTGCTCGGCGGAGCGCAGGAACTCGGCCGGGGTGAGCAGCAGGCCGCCCGCCGAGCGCCAGCGGGCCTGTGCCTCGACGCCGCTCACCGTGCCGTCGGCAAGGTCCACCACGGGCTGGTGGAGCAGGGTGAAGCCGCCCTCCCGGACGGCGAGTCGCAGCCGTTCCTCCAGCTCGCTGCGGCGTTCCAGGTCGGCCCGCATCGCCGGGGCGTAGAGCACCACCCGACCCTTGCCCTCGGACTTGGCCCGGTACATCGCGAGGTCGGCGTTGCGCATCAGTTCGTCGGCGGCGGCTCTGGGGTCGGCGGCGGGGCCGCGTTCGGGGGTGCCGAAGGCGATGCCGATGCTGGCGGCGACGCCGAGCTCGGTGCCGCCGATCCAGTACGGCTCGGAGAGCGCGACGCGCAGCCGCTCGGCCAGTTCCTGGACCTGGAGGCGGCCGAGCGGGCCGCAGACCAGGGCGGCGAACTCGTCGCCGCCGAACCGGGCGACGGTGTCCCCGCAGCGGACGGCGCCCTGCAGCCGGCGGGCGGCCTGCACCAGCAGCTCGTCGCCGACCTGGTGCCCGGCGGTGTCGTTGACCGCCTTGAAGCCGTCCAGGTCGAGGAAGAGCACGGCGATCCCGGCTCCGGTCCCGTCCTGCTGGCCGCGGGTGCCGAGGGCGGCCCGCAGCCGCTGGGTGAACAGCGCCCGGTTGGGCAGGTCGGTGAGCGGGTCGTGGAAGGCGTTGTGCTGCAACTGGGCCTGGAGCATGACGCGTTCGGTGACGTCCCGACTGTTGAGCAGCAGGCCGTCACGGTGCCGGCTGACGGTGGACTCGACGTGCAGCCACTCCCCGCCGCCGGAGCTGATCCGGCACTCCACCCGGGCCGAGGGCTCGGCGGTGCGCGGGTCGCGGTGGGCGGCGAGCCGGACCCTGGCGAGGTAGCGGCGGACCTCGGAGAGCACCCGGTCCACGTCCTCGGGGTGGACCAGGTCCAGCAGGTTGCCGCCGACGAGCTCCTCCGGGTCCCGCCCGTAGACGCCGAGCGCGGCCGGGGAGACGTAGGAGAGCACGCCGTTGGCACCGGCGATCATGATGACGTCGCTGGAGCCCTGCACCAGGGAACGGAAGTGCGCCTCCTTGTGGGCGAGTTCCTGGGCCAGCGACAGGTTGTCGAGCAGCATCACGCCTTGCCTGAGGATCAGTGCCAGCCCGACGGTGCAGGCGGCCGCGGCCACCACGCGGTCCAACTCGCGCCCGCCGAGGGCGTTGTAGAGGATGCCGGCGGTGCAGACCGCGGCGGCCGCGTACGGGGTGAGCGCGCTGAAGGTGGTGGCCACCCGGCGGCGCGGCAGGCCGCCGGCCGAGGGGTGCTCGCGCAGCGGGCGCCGCCAGCGCGGCGACCAGGGCGCCCAGGCCAACAGCAGACTGCCGGAGAACCAGCCGGCGTCCAGCAGTTCGCCCGAGTGGTAGCTGCTGCGCAGCTCCGGGGAGGTGAACAGGGCGTCGCACATGACGGTGACGGCGAGCGCCAGCATCGCGGTGTGCACCGCCGCCCGGTTGCCGTCCCGACCGCCGAAGCGCAGCCCGACCACCAGGCTGACCAGCAGGATGTCCAGCACCGGGTAGGCCAGGTTGAGGGCCAGGCGAAGCGGGGAGCCGCCCTCGCCGGCCGCGATCCGGCCGAGCGCCAGGCTCCAGCTGAGGGTGAACAGCGAGCCGGCGATCAGCCAGCCGTCGAGCAGCAGGCAGAGCCAGCCGGCCGCCGAGCGCGGGCGCTGGGCGAGCACCAGGACCCCGGTGATGGCGAGCGGGGCGAACAGCAGGAAGGCGTACTCGGCGAGCGAGTCCCGGGGCAGCGGGGTGCGGACGACCAGTTCGTACCAGCCCCAGGTGCCGTTGCCCATGGCGACCATGAGCGAGGAGAGGCCGAACAGCAGCCAGGCCGGGCGGGCGTGGCCGCCGACGGCGCAGCCGTACACCAGACAGGACAGGGCAGCCGCGAGGGCGGCCGCAGCCAGGCCGAAGTCACCCATGAAGACGGCGAGTTGGCGGGACCCCCAGCCGGCCGCGGCGCCCAGGGCGTAGGCCAGGCAAAGCGCGCCAAGGGCGAGGCCGGGCAGCGTGCGGCTCTCCCGGATCCGACCCAGCGGGCCGCGCCGGGCGGGCGCGGTCATGTCGATGGCGGACGTGTCGGCGGGCGGTGCGCCCGGGCGTCCGGCTTCGGGCAACACCGTATCGGTGGAGCTCACTCGGCCTCTCCCCCTCCGGCCCGGGGCCTCGCGCCCCGGACACGGGCCACCGGCCGCGTACCTCTCGGCCGTACGCGGTGGCCTGGCGCCCCGTCATGACGGAGGCCCAGGGGGTGGGCGACCTTCCGGCCGCCGCACCGCACCGATGCTCCCAAAATGGACCCTACACCAATTCCGTCACTCAATGACACGCACACTCAACTTAGAGTAATGGCGAGGGGGTGGGGAAATGCCCCCGATTCCAACGGATCGGCCCGGTTGGCGGCGGCGCGCGGGCGGGGGCTCACGCGGCGCGCACGGGAGCACGCGGCGGCGCCCCGCTGCCGGACCGGACGCGTGAGGGCGGTCCGGGTCCGGCGGCGGGGCGCCGGGGTCAACGGCCGGACGGGGCCAGATCGTCGGGGAACAGCCGCAGCCGGTGGGCCAGCGCGGCCGCCTCGCCCCGGCCGCCGACCGCGAGCTTGCCCAGGATGTTGGACACGTGCACGCTCGCGGTCTTCGGAGAGATGTACAGTTCTTCGGCGATCTGCCGGTTGGTCCAGCCGCGCGCGAGCAGCCGGAGCACGTCCCGCTCACGGGGGGTGAGGTTGAAGGAGTCCCCGGCGAGCGGCGCCGGCGCCTCCTTGGCGGCCGTCCGCTCACCGGGAGCGAGGTTCAGCCCGGCCCGCTCGGCCAGGCTCGCGATCTGCGCCGCCAGCATCCGGTCACCCCGTACGGTCGCCAGTTCGGCTGCCTCGCGCAGGAGTTCGGCCGCGGCCTCGCGCCGACCGGCCTGCACCTCGGCCTCGCCGGCCCGCAGCAGGGCGAGCGCCAGCGGGTACGGCAGGCCGGTCGGCCGCAGTGCCTCGATCGCGGCGGCCCACTTCCCGGGGGTGTCGGCGCCCTCGGCGCGGGCCAGTTCGGCCTCCAGCAGCCGGGCCCAGCCGTGGTGCAGCGGCGCCCGGGGCCGCAGCTCGGCGGCGGCCGTGGCGACCGCGGCCAGCACCGCGGCCCGGCCCTCCTCGGCCTCCGGCAGGCCCCGGCTGTCCGCCTCCACGCCGACGGCCTCGGCCAGCAGCGGGTAGACGTCGGACTCGTAGCCGAGCCGGCCGTCCTCCGCCAGCGCGGCGAGCAGTTCGGCCCGGGCCTCCAGCGGCCGGCCGCCGAGCGCGGCGAGCCGCACCGCGAGCCGGCTGATCGGCACGCTGTGCTGGACCTGGCCGACCCGGTTGGCCGCGCGGGCCTGCGCCAGCATGGTCGCCGCGGTGGCCAGGTCCCCCTCCAGCAGGGCGAGTTCGCCGCGCATCCGGTCCAGGAACTCGGCGTGGCTGCCGCTCAGGCTGCCCAGCTCGAAGGCGTCGAGCACCTCGGCGGCCTCCCGGACCCGCCCGAGGTCGATCAGCGCCTCGACCAGGTTGCCGGTCAGGATGGCGCCGATGTTGCGCAGCAGGCCGTTGCCGTCGGCGAACTCCAGGCCCTCGCGGGCCAGTCGGACGGCGTCCTCGGACCGGCCCAGCCCGCGCTGCATGCTGGCCAGGTTGTTGATGCCGCGCAGCAGCACGTCGGGCACGCCCAGCCGGCGGGCCCGCTCGACCGCCCCGGCGAGCTCGGCCAGCCCGCCCTCGGCGTCCCCGTGGACGTCGTAACGCAGCCCGCCGAGGGTCATCCGGGCGTGCACCTCGACCGCGTGCGCGCCAACCTGCTCGGCGATCCTGATCGCCCGCTCGGCGAGTTCGAGGTGCTCGGGCCCGGGCTTCTTGAGCATCGCCGAGCCGGCGCCGAGCCCGAGCACCTCGGCCTGCACGGCGGACGGCGGCAGGTGCTCCACCAGCCGCAGCGCGTGAGCGATCTCCTCCTCGTCCCCGGAGCGGCGCAGACTGCCCAGGATCCGGGCCCGGTTGATCCGGAACCAGGCCGCGCGCACCGGGTGCACCGTCTCGTCGACCAGCCGCAGCCCGCGCTTGGCCAGGCTCAGGCCGCGCTCGCGGTCCCCGCAGCGGCGGGCCGCGACCACCGCCTCGGCCAGCACGTCCTCCAGCTGGATCCGGTCGCACTCCTCGTCGGCGGCGCTGTGGTCGCAGGAGCCCGGCGGGTAGGTCTCGGCCCAGTCGTACGGGCGCAGGGTGTGCGCCAGCACCTCCTCGGTGACCATGTCCCACAGCTCCAGGGCGCGCTCCAGCATGCCCAGCTGCTCGGCGAAGGCGTTGCGCCGGCGGGCCGCGCGGGCGGCGTCCAGGGCGGTCGGCAGGGCGCGGGCCGGATCGTGCGCGTGGTACCAGTAGTTGGCCAACCGGGCGGGCAGCGCGTCGGCGGGCACGAGCTGCGGCCGGGCCTCCACGGCGAGCGCGAACTTGCGGTTGATCCGGTGCCGTTCGCCGGGCAGCAGGTCGTCCGAGACCGCCTCGCGGACCAGCGCGTGCCGGAACCGGTAGCCCTCGCCCTCGGTGTCCGGGCGCAGGATGTTGGCGCCGACGGCCGAGCGCAGCGCCTCGATCAGCGCCTCCTCGTCGTCGGCCAGGACGGCGGCCAGCAGGGCGTGTTCGACGTGCGAGCCGCCCTCGGCGGCAATCCGCACCACCCGCTGGGCGTCCTCGTCCAGACCCTCGACCCGCACCAGCAGGATGTCCCGCAGCGAGTCGGTCAACCCGGCGCCGCAGCCGTCGTCGAAGGCGGTGGCCAGCTCCTCGACGAAGAAGGGGTTGCCCTCCGAGCGGCGGTGGATCCGGTCCACCAGCTGGCGGTCGGGGGTGGCGGTGCCCAGGATGCCGGCCAGCTGGGCGGCCACCTCGCGGCGGTCGAACCGCTCCAGCTCCAACCGCTGGACGGTGCGCAGCCGTTCGAGCTCGGCGAGGAAGGGGCGCAGCGGGTGGCGACGGTGCAGGTCGTCGCTGCGGTAGGTGGCGACCAGCAGCACCCGGGAGCGGTGCAGGGTGCGCACCAGGAAGGCGAGCAGTTCGCGGGTGGAGCGGTCGGACCAGTGCAGGTCCTCGACGGCGAGGACGAGGGTACGCTCCGCGCCGAGCCGTTCGAACAGCCTCGCGGTGTGCTCGAACAGCTGGGCCCGGCTGTACTCGTCGTTCGGTTCGCCGTCGGCCTCGCCCAACTCGGAGAGCAGTCGGGAGAGATGGCCCTCGCTGCCGGCCGCGGCGGCCTCCAGCTCGGCGCCCAACGAGCGGTGCAGCCGGCGCAGCGCGGCGGCCAGCGGCGCGTACGGCAGGCCCTCGGCGCCGACCTCCAGACAGCTGCCGAGCGAGATGACCGCTCCCCCGTCGGCGGCGCGCTGCAGGAACTCCTCCAGCAGCCGGGTCTTGCCGACGCCGGCCTCGCCGCCGATCAGGACGGCCTGCGGGCTGCCGGCGCCCGCCCGGCGCAGCGCGTCGGTCAGTTCGGTGATCTCGCTGCCACGGCCGACGAAGACGGGGCTGACCGATATCTGCTGCATGGAGGCGAGCATGCCATAGCCGGTGGGGCCCGGAGGAGGGGTTATCTCCCCAGGCGAACGCCCGGAGGGGGAGACGCTCACTCGCAGCGTCTCCCCCTCCTCGGCTCCTTCGGCACCGTCCCGGTGCCGTGCCGTCAGCATTCGGTCTGACGCACGGGGCGCCGCTGGAAGCGGGCGGCCACCGGACGGCGCCGCAGGCGGCGCGCTTCCTTGGCCTCGCGCACCAGGCGCTCGTGCTCGGCGCGGGCCACGAGCTCGTGGGCCTGTTGCTGGAAGGTCTGGTACTCGATCACTTCGGTTCCCCTTGTGGGTTTCACTGCGTTTCGCTGACAGGTAAGACTTTCCTCTCCCAGTGGGGGGTGCCACATCGGCAGCGTGCCCGATCTTCCGGGGCCCAGGAGCCTTAGATCGGACCCCGGAAAAGGTTTGAGGCCCGGTCTCACCCCCTTCCGGAGGTGAGACCGGGCCTTAGGCCTTACTTAGAGGGCCTTAGATGCCTTAGATGCCTTAGGAAACCAGGGCCTAGGGGCCTAGGGGCCTAGGTGTGGTGAAGGCTCAGGCGCAGACGCCCGGCTTCTCGAAGCTGGGCCTACTGTCCTTCCGGGACGAGCCGCTCCAGGATCAGGTCCTTCACCCGGGCCGCGTCGGCCTGGCCGCGGGTGACCTTCATGACCGCGCCGACCAGCGCGCCCACGGCCTGGACCTTGCCGTCGCGGATCTTGGCGGCGATCGCCTCGTTCTCGGCGATGGCCTGGTCCACGGCGGCACCGAGCGCGGAGTCGTCCGAGACCACGGCCAGGCCGCGCTTGGCGACGACCTCGTCCGGCTCGCCCTCGCCGGACAGCACGCCCTCGATGACCTGACGGGCCAGCTTGTCGTTCAGCTTGCCCTCGGCGACCAGCGCGGCGACCCGGGCGACCTGCGCCGGGGTGATCGGCTGCTCGCTCAGCTCGGTGCCGGTCTCGTTGGCGCGGCGCGCCAGCTCGCCCATCCACCACTTGCGGGCCTGGTCGGCCGGGGCACCGGCCGCGATGGTCTCCTGGATCGGCTCCACCGCACCGGCGTTGAGGACGGACTGCATGTCCTTGTCGGACAGGCCCCACTCGGCCTGCAGCCGGGCGCGGCGCACCCGCGGCAGCTCGGGCAGCGCGGCACGCAGCTCCTCCACCCAGGCGCGGGCGGGGGCCACCGGCACCAGGTCCGGCTCGGGGAAGTAGCGGTAGTCCTCGGCGTTGTCCTTGATCCGGCCCGAGGTGGTGGTGCCGTCGTCCTCGTGGAAGTGGCGGGTCTCCTGGACGATGGTGCCGCCGTCGGTCAGCACGGTGGCGTGGCGCTGGATCTCGAACCGGGCGGCCCGCTCCACGCTGCGCAGCGAGTTGACGTTCTTGGTCTCCGAGCGGGTGCCGAAGGTCTCGGTGCCGTTCGGGCGCAGCGACAGGTTGACGTCGCAGCGCATCTGGCCCTTGTCCATCCGGGCCTCGGAGACGCCCAGCGAACGGATCACCTCGCGCAGCTCGGCGACGTACGCCTTGGCGACCTCGGGGGCGCGCTCGCCGGCGCCGACGATCGGCTTGGTGACGATCTCGATCAGCGGGATGCCGGCCCGGTTGTAGTCGAGCAGCGAGTGGGTGGCGCCGTGGATGCGACCGGTGGCGCCGCCGACGTGGCTGGACTTGCCGGTGTCCTCCTCCATGTGGGCGCGCTCGATCTCCACGCGGAAGATCGAGCCGTCCTCCAGCTGCACGTCGAGGTAGCCGTTGAAGGCGATCGGCTCGTCGTACTGCGAGGTCTGGAAGTTCTTGGGCATGTCCGGGTAGAAGTAGTTCTTCCGAGCGAACCGGCACCACTCGGCGATCTCGCAGTTCAGCGCCAGGCCGATCTTGACGGCCGACTCCACGCCGACCGCGTTGACCACCGGCAGCGAGCCCGGCAGGCCCAGACAGGTCGGGCAGGTCTGGCTGTTCGGCTCGGCGCCCAGCTCGGTCGAGCAACCGCAGAACATCTTGGTCTTGGTGCCCAGCTCGACGTGGACCTCAAGGCCCATCACCGGGTCGTACGACGCGAGAGCGTCCTCGTAGGAGACCAGGTTCATGACGCTCACAGCGTCCCTTCTCACTTGAAGCTTGGGGAGGTACGGGCCCGGCCGCCCACGCGATGCGGATGGCCGGGCCTGGGCGCTCGGTGCGGCTCAGCCCAGCAGCACGTCGTCGGAGCCCAGCCGGCGCAGCTCACGCACCAGCAGGGCGGTGCCGGTGATCAGCGCGGCGGCGCCGACCAGGGCGTTGACGAGCTTGAGGGTGTCGCTCTCCTCGCGGGCCTTGCGGACGTCCTTGACGACCGAGACCGCGCCGAAGGCGCTGGTGCCGATGGACAGCAAGAGACCGGGCTTCGAGTGCTTCCACCCCTTGATGGAGCTCTGGGCCTTGGCCTTCTCGATCTTGCTCACAGTGCCGGTGCCTCCTCCAGCAGGGTGTGCCCCCACTTGTCGTTGAGCGCGGCCTCGACGGCGCCGCCCACGCGGTACAGGCGGTCGTCCGCCATCGCGGGTGCGATGATCTGCAGGCCGACCGGGAGATTGTCCTCCGGAGCCAGGCCGACCGGCAGCGACATGGCCGCGTTGCCCGACAGGTTCGACGGGATCGTGCACAGGTCGGCCAGGTACATCGCCATCGGGTCGTCGGCGCGCTCGCCGATCGGGAAGGCGGTGGTCGGCGTGGTCGGCGAGACCAGGACGTCCACGCCGGCGAAGGCCGCGTCGAAGTCCCGCGAGATGAGCGTGCGGACCTTCTGGGCCGAGCCGTAGTAGGCGTCGTAGTAGCCCGAGGACAGGGCGTAGGTGCCCAGGATGATGCGCCGCTTGACCTCGTCGCCGAAGCCGGCCTCGCGGGTCAGCGCGGTGACCTCCTCGGCCGAGCGGGAGCCGTCGTCCCCGACCCGCAGGCCGTAGCGCATCGCGTCGAAGCGGGCCAGGTTGGAGGAGCACTCCGAGGGGGCGATCAGGTAGTACGCCGGCAGCGCCAGGGTGAACGACGGGCAGGAGACCTCGACGACCTCGGCGCCCAGCTCGCGCAGCAGCTCCACCGACTCGTTGAAGCGCTGCATCACGCCGGCCTGGTAGCCCTCGCCGGCGAACTCCTTGACCACGCCGATCCGCATGCCGCGGATGTCGCGCATCTTCGCGGCCTCGACCACGGCCGGCACCGGCGCGTCGATCGAGGTGGAGTCCAGCGGGTCGTGCCCGGCGATGGCCTCGTGCAGCAGCGCCGCGTCCAGCACCGTACGGGCGCACGGGCCGCCCTGGTCCAGGCTGCTGGAGAACGCCACCAGGCCGTAGCGGGACACCGAGCCGTAGGTCGGCTTGACGCCGACGGTGCCGGTCACGGCGCCGGGCTGGCGGATCGAGCCGCCGGTGTCGGTGCCGATCGCCAGCGGGGCCTCGAAGGCGGCCAGCGCGGCGGCCGAACCGCCGCCGGAGCCGCCGGGGATGCGGGTGAGGTCCCACGGGTTGCCGGTCGGGCCGTACGCCGAGTTCTCGGTGGAGGAGCCCATCGCGAACTCGTCCATGTTGGTCTTGCCGAGGATGACCACGTCCGCGTTCTTGAGACGGGTGGTCAGGGTGGCGTCGTAGGGCGGGATCCAGCCTTCGAGCATCTTGGACCCGCAGGTGGTCGGGATGCCCTTGGTGGTGAAGACGTCCTTCAGCGCGAGCGGGACGCCGGCCAGCGGGCCCAGCTCCTCGCCCTTGGCGCGCTTGGCGTCGACGGCCTTCGCGGCGGCCAGCGCACCCTCGGTGTCGACGTGCAGGAAGGCGTTGACCTTCTTGTCGACGGCCTCGATGCGGTCCAGGTGCGCCTGCGCGACCTCGACGGCGGACACCTCACCCTTGGCGATGGCGCTCGCGGTCTCGGCGGCGGTGTAGCGAATCAGCTCGGTCATCTCGGTCAGTCCTCCCCGAGGATCTGCGGCACACGGAAACGCTGCTCCTCGGCGGCGGGGGCGCCGGACAGCGCCTGCTCCGGGGTGAGCGAGGGCCGCACCTCGTCCGCGCGCATGACGTTGGTCAGCGGCAGCGGGTGGGAGGTCGGCGGGACGTCCTGTCCGGCGACCTCGGAAACGCGGGCGACCGCGCCGATGATCACGTCGAGCTGCTCGGCGAAGTGGTCCAGCTCTTCGGGCTTCAGCTCAAGACGCGACAGCCGGGCGAGGTGGGCGACCTCCTCGCGCGTGATGCCAGGCATGCAGCGATCCTCAGGGTGAGTTCTGGTGAGACCCGGCGTCGCCTTGCGGGCGGTGCCGGGCCCGGGCAGGAGCAGCCGGGTTCCGGCGCTCCGTCCTCGTGGTCTTTGGACCCCATCCTATGGGGCCCGGCCGATCCACCGGCCAACGAGTGACCAGCGGTGCCCGTCACCCCCGGGTCACCGCCGCACCGGCGCTCCCGTCACTGCGGCCGGGTGCGGGCCCAACTCTGCGTCCCCGGCGCGTTGATCTCCAGCTGAGCGGCCTGCACCGCCTGGGCGACGGGTGGCAGGACCGGGGGCAGTACGGGCGGGAGCGTCGGCGGCAGCACCGGCGGGATGGCGGGCTGCACGATCGGCTTGACTGCCTGGACCGGGACCGGTTTGCCGCCCGGGACCGCCTGGCCGCCCTTGATCGACGTGAGGGTGGCCCGCTGCTGCGGCGGAGCGCCCAGCCGCTCCACCGGCGGGGCGCCGGTGCGGTGCACCCGCAGCCAGGCGGTGGCCTGCTCGGCCGGCAGCGCGGCGGACACCAGCCAGCCCTGGACGGCGTCCACGCCCATGCAGTGCAGCCGCTCCCAGGTCTCGTCGTCCTCGACGCCCTCAGCGACCACGGTCAGGCCCAGCGAGTGGGCCAGCTCCACCGAGCAGCGGACCACCGCCGCGTCGTGGTCGTCGGCGACCATCCGGGAGACGAAGGAGCGGTCGATCTTCAGCTCGCCGACCGGCAGGCTGCGCAGCCGCACCAGCGAGGAGTGCCCGGTGCCGAAATCGTCCAGGGACATCCCGACGCCGTAGCCGCGCAGTTCGGCGAGGGTGTCGGCGGCCCGCCGGGAGTCGTCCAGCAGCAGCCGCTCGGTGATCTCCAGCTGGAGCGCGTGGGCCGGCACCTGGTGGCGCACGAGGTGGCCGGCGACGCGCTGGGCGAAGCCCGGGTTGAGCACGTCGCGCGGCGAGACGTTGACCGCGACCTGCACCTGCAGCCCCTGCTCGCGCCAGTACGCGAGCTGGCCGACGGCCGCCTCCAGCACGTAGTCGGTGAGCCGGGGCATCAGGCCGCTGGACTCGGCCAGCCCGACGAACTCGTCCGGGGAGACCTTCCCCTGCCCGGGCCGCTCCCAGCGCAGCAGCGCCTCCAGGCCGACCACCCGGCCGTCGAAGGCCACCTTGGGCTGGTAGTGCAGCTGGACCTCGCCGGTCTCCAGGGCCCGTCGCAGGTCCCCGAGCAGCCCGATCCGGTACGGGGTGTCGGCGTCCTGGGACTCGTCGTACTGGGAGACGCCGCTGCAGCCGCGCTGGGCGTGGCCCATCGCGACGTCGGCCCGGCGCAGCAGCGACTCGGCGTCCTGGGCGTGCTGCGGGTAGACGCAGACGCCGCCGCTGGCCTCCAGGACGAGCAGCAGCCCGTCCAGCCGGATCGGGGCGGCCAGTTCGGCGATCAGCGCCTTGGCGACCCGTTCCAGGCTGTCCGGGCAGTTGATGCCGGGCAGCAGGACGGCGAACTCGTCGCCGCCCATCCGGGCCACCATCGGGCGGCCGCGCCGGTAGTGCCGGGGCAGGCCGGCGAAGACGTCGTCGATGGACTCCCGGGTGGCGCTGCCGGCCGGGCCGCCGGAGCGCAGGGCGCGGTGCAGCCGGCGGGCGATGTGAACCAGCAGCCGGTCACCGGCCGTATGACCGAGTGTGTCGTTGAGTGTTCGGAAGCGGTCGAGGTCAAGCAGTATGAGACCGACGCTGTAGCCGTGGTCGCACTCGGCGATCGCCTCCTGGGCAGCCAGCAGTAAGGCCTGACGGTTGGGCAGGTCCGTCAGCGGGTCGGTCAGTTGGTCGCGGGCGCGGTCCCGGGCGATCCGCCAGGCCGCCACCAGCACGGCCAGGGGCACCGCGAACAGCGGCAGCAGCTCGGGTTCGTACCGGTAGACCAGGACGGCCAGCGGGATGAGCGGCGCGGCACCGGCCAGCAGCACGCCGAGCAGCAGGACCGCACCCGCCACCCCCTGCGGCGGGCGTGTGGGCGCACCGCCGGTCGTACGATCCATAAGCCCTGTCCTCCGTCGGGCCCGCCCCGTCAGGCCGCCTTACGGTGAGGCACCGTGCCGGTACCGACAGCTGCCGGGCATGGAGCGACCCCGAGGAGCCCCGGCACAGCCGGTGCCCCCACCCCTGCTGACACTCTGTTGCGCTCCAGGGTATGCCGGGGTCCACCCGGTGGGCAGACTTTCGGACAACCGGAAACGCGCCACCGCGCCCGGGTGTCGCACAGTGACACAATGCCCGCTTTCACTGCACGGCACCCGGTGACGTTGCATCAGGACGATAACAACCCGGATCCGGCCACCCGGCGCTCGGGTCGGCTCCGGGTCAGTCCCCGGCGGGGGCCTGCGCCGGCTCGGCGGCCTCCTCGGGCTCCGGAAGCCCCAGGTGGGCACGGGCGGCGGCCGGGCCGTCGGCGAGCAGCACGGCGAAGCCCGCGTCGTCCAGGATCGGCAGGCCGAGCTGAACGGCCTTGTCGTACTTGGACCCTGGGTTGTCACCGGCGACCACAAAATCGGTCTTCTTCGAAACCGAACCGGTCACCTTCGCTCCGCGCGAGGTCAGCGCCTCCTTGGCGCCGTCCCGGGTGTGGCCGGAGAGCGTCCCGGTGACCACCACCGTCAGGCCCTCCAGCGGGCGCTCCGCCGCCTCCTCGTCCGCGAACTCCTCGGTGAAGCGGACGCCGGCGGCACGCCACTTCTCCAGGATCTCCCGGTGCCACTCCTCCTGGTACCACTCGACCACCGACCGGGCGATGATCGGCCCGACCCCCTCGACGGCGGCCAACTCCTCCTCGGTGGCCGAGAAGATCCGGTCCAGGTCCCGGAACTCCCGGGCCAGCTCCTGGGCCGCGACCGGCCCCACGTGCCGGATCGACAGTCCGTTGAGGAAGCGCCAGAGCGGACGCTCCTTCGCCTTCTCCAGGTTCTCCAGCAGAACACCGAGGGTCTTCTTCGGCTCGCCCTTCTGGTTGGCGAAGAAGGCGACCTTCTTCTCCTCGCCGGTGCGGTCGTCCAGCTTGGGCATGCCCGTCTTCTGGTCCCGCACCAGCACCTTGATCGGCAGCAGCTGCTCCGCCGTCAGCCCGAAGATGTCCCCCTCGTCCTTCACCGGGGCCTCGGCCGGCTCCAGCGGCTGGGTCAGCGCGGTGGCCGCGACGTAGCCCAGGCCCTCCACGTCCAGCGAGGAGCGGCCGCCCAGGAAGGCGATCCGCTCGCGGATCTGGGCCGGGCAGAACCGCGCGTTGGGGCAGCGCAGATCGATGTCCCCCTCCGACATCGGGCGCAGCTCGGCCCCGCACTCGTGGCAGTGCGAGGGCATCACGAACTCCCGCTCGGTGCCGTCCCGCAGGCCCTCCACCGGGCCCAGGATCTCCGGGATGACGTCACCGGCCTTGCGCAGCACGATGGTGTCGCCCAGCAGCACGCCCTTGGCCTTGACGACATCCTGGTTGTGCAGCGTCGCGTACTGCACCATCGAGCCGGCCACCTTCACCGGCTCCGCCAGCACCGCGTACGGGGTGGCCCGGCCGGTGCGGCCGATCCCGATCCTGATCTCGGCGAGCTTGCCGGTGACCTCCTCCGGCGGGTACTTCCAGGCGATCGCCCAGCGCGGCGACTTGGAGGTGGCGCCGAGCCGGCCCTGCAGGGCGATCTCGTCCACCTTGACGACCACGCCGTCGATCTCGTGCTCGACCGAGTGCCGCTGCTCGCCGAAGTGCGCAATGAACTCCCGCACCTCCTCCAGCGTCCCGACCACCTTGTTGTGCCGGGCGGTGGGCAGGCCCCAGCCGCGCAGCAGCTCGTAGGCGTGCGACTGGTTGTCGATGTCGAAGCCGACCCGGGCGCCGATGCCGTGCACCACCATGTGCAGCGGGCGGGAGGCGGTGACGTGCGGGTCCTTCTGGCGCAGCGAACCGGCGGCGGCGTTGCGGGGGTTCATGAACAGCCGGATCATCGCCCGGGGCCGCTTGCCCTCCTTGGCGCGCTCCTCGTTCTCCTGCCGGCGGCGCTCGTTCTCCGCCACGAAGGAGGCGTTCAGCGCCTCGAAGGCCTCGGTCGGGAAGTAGACCTCGCCGCGGATCTCCACCAGCTCGGGGACGTCCTCGCCGTGCAGCCGGTGCGGGATCTCCTTGATGGTGCGGACGTTGGCGGTGATGTCCTCGCCGACCCGGCCGTCGCCGCGCGTCGCCGCCTGCACCAACTGGCCGTTCTCGTAGGTGAGGTTGACGGCCAGGCCGTCCACCTTGAGCTCGCACAGGTAGTGGTAGTCGATGCCGTGAAGTTCGGTGGCGACGCGCTCGGCCCAGGCGGCGAGCTCCGCGTCGTCCATCGCGTTGTCGAGGCTGAGCAGGCGCTCGCGGTGCTCGACCTCGGCGAACAGCGCGGTCGGGGCGCCGCCGACCTTCTGCGTCGGCGAGTCCGGGGTGACCAGGGCCGGGTGCGCGGCCTCCAGCGACTCCAGTTCGCGCATCAGGGCGTCGAACTCGGAGTCGCTGACGACCGGCGCGTCCTGCTCGTAGTACCGGGCGCGGTGGTCGGTGATCTCCTGCGCCAGCTCGGCGTGCCGCCGGCGCACCTCCGCCGGGACGTCCTCCCAGCCCTCGACAGCCACCACCGCAAGCCCTCCTACGTCGTCATTCCGGGTTGTCCACCAGGCTCTGCGCCGCCCGAACGCTCAGGGACAGCGCCTTGCGCGCGTACGCCGGGGAGGCCCCGGCCAGCCCGCAGGTCGGCGTCACGAGCACGCGGCGGCCCAGCAGCTCCGGGGCGAACCCGAGCCTGCGCCACAAGGTCCTGACACCCTGGACACTACCGGCCGGGTCGGACACTGCCTGGTCGGTGGAGGGGACGACACCGGCGAGGATCGCGGTGCCCGCCTCCACCGCCTCGCCGAGGTCGTCGTCCGAGCGCTCGGTCAGGAGCGAGAAGTCCAGCGAGATCCCCGCCACCCCGGCCCGGCGCAGCAGCGGGATCGGGACGTCCGGCGCGCAGCTGTGCACGACCACGGGGGCGTCCAGGCCGCGGATCGTCTCGCGCAGCACCTCCTCGGCGACCTGCCGGTCGACGGCGCGCAGCCGCTGGAAGCCGCTCGCGGTCTTCACCGAGCCGGCCAGCACGGCGGGCAGCGAGGGCTCGTCGAGCTGCAGGACCACCTCCGCGCCGGGGACGCGCCTGCGGACGTCGGCGAGGTGGCGGCGCAGGCCCTCGGTGAGCGAGCCGGCGATGTCCCGGCAGGCGCCGTGGTCGGAGAGCGCCTTCTCGCCGTGCTTCAGCTCGATGCTCGCCGCCAGCGTCCACGGGCCGACGGCCTGGACCTTGAGCGCGCCGTGGTAGCCCTGGGTGAACTCCTCCAGGGCGTCCAGGTCCTCGCCGAGCCAGGAGTGGGCGCGCCGGGTGTCCCGGCCGGGGCGGTCGGTGAACCGCCAGCCGCTCGGCTCGGTCTGCGCGAACAGCTCGACCAGCAGGCCGGCGCCGCGGCCGATCATGTCGGCGCCCGGTCCGCGCGCGGGCAGCTCGGGCAGGAACGGCAGGTGCTCCAACGCCCCGGTGGCGGTCTTGGCCGCCTCGCGGGCGTCGGTACCGGGCAGCGAGCCGACGCCGGAGGCGGCGCCGTGCAGGTCGGGGAAGGGGTGTGGGGTGCTCACCCGTCCGAGCCTACTCACGGCCCGCCCACGACGGCGGCCCCGGTGCCGAGCGCGGGGCTCGGCACCGGGGCCGCCGGTGGGTACTGCCGGTCGGTGCTGCCGGTACGGTCAGTACGCCTGGTAGCCGAACTCGTCGACGATCAGGTGGATCGGGGCGCCGCTCGCGTTGTAGAACGAGACCGTTCCGTCCTTGACCGGGACGACCACCTGGTTGGGGATGGTCTCGCCGGGCAGGAAGTTGAGGTTCGAGGCGTTGGGCGCCGCGTCACCGTGGGGGTAGACGGTCAGGTGACCCTCGGCGCCCGGCTCGGTGACGGTGACGTTGAGCGTCACCGCGGCGACGTTCGGGATGTCGCCGACCGAGACGTCCAGCGTGCCCCAGGCCGGGACGGTGCCCGCCGGGCGCATGCCCGACTCCGAGTAGATGTCCTGGCGGGTGTCCATCAGCCGGTACGGCCCGGCAGGACGGTAGCTGACCTTGCCCTCGGCGCTGTAGTAGCCCGCGAGGTCGGCGATCAGGTGCACGGTGCCGCCGGAGGCATTGAAGAACGAGACCTTGCCGTCCTTCACCGGCACCGTCACCAGGTTCGGAATCGTCCGACCCGCCACCCAGTTCAGGTTCGACGAGTTCGGGGCCTCGTCACCGTGCGGGTAGACCGTCAGGTGGCCTTCCTGCTGCGGGTCGGTCACCGTCACGTTCATCGTCACGGCCGTCACGCCGGAAGCCGGGACGCCGGCGACGCCGGTGATCGGCAGGTCGACGGTGCCGTACGGCGCGACCGCCTGCGCCACCGGGACGCCGATCGGCGCACGGGTGTCCAGCAGACGGGTCGGGCCCTGGGCGTGGAACAGCGAGCCCTTCGGGCTGTAGTAGCCCTCCAGGTCGGCGATCAGGTGCACGGTGCCGCCGGAGGCGTTGAAGAACGAGACCTTGCCGTCCTTCACCGGCACCGTCACCAGGTTCGGAATCGTCCGACCCGCCACCCAGTTGAGGTTCGACGAGTTCGGGGCCTCGTCACCGTGCGGGTAGACGGTCAGGTGGCCGTCCTGCTGCGGGTCGGTCACCGTCACGTTCATCGTCACGGCCGTCACGCCGGAAGCCGGAACCCCGGCCACGCCGGTGACCGGCAGATCCACGGTGCCGTACGGCGCCACCGCCTGCGCCACCGGGACGCCGATCGGCGCACGGGTGTCCAGCAGACGGGTCGGGCCAGCCGGGGTGAACGCGCTGCCGACGTCGAGGTCCTCGTACGCGCCGCGGTCGCGGGTGCCGCTGCCCGTACCGGTGTTGGTGACGGTCGGGCTGTCCACGGGGGCCGCGCCCCAGAGGTCGGTCGGGAGCATGCCCGGGGCGGTCTCGTCCGCCGAGTCGATCCGGTGGTCGACCGGGGCGTTCGGGCCCTTGGGCACGTACGTCAGGTCGACGAAGTCGTGCCCGCCCTGGCCGGTGTTGGCGGTGAGCTGGCTCTGGGTGGCGAAGGCAGTGCCGGCCCAGCTGTAGGGCGCGCCGCCGCTGAGCGGGTCGATCAGGTTGTAGTCGATCTTGGTGCCCGCGGTGGCGTTCGCGCCGACGGAGATCCCGGTCGCACCGGCCGGGTTGTCGCAGGCGGCGTTCATGTTCTTCGCGGTGTTCACCACGTTGTTCTCGATCACCGCGCCGGCCGAGGCGCCGTCCAGCACGATCCCGCCGAAGCAGGAGGAGTAGACGGTGTTGGCCACCACGACCGTGTTGGGGGCGTCCTTGAGCAGGATGCCGGTCATCTCGGGCACGTAGTTGGCCTGGACCTGGTTGGTGGTCAGCACCGTGTTGGTGGAGCCGCCGTCCACGGTCACCGCCGGCCCCTGGACGTAGCCGAACCGGCCGCGGCCGTAGACGACCTTGTCGGAGGCGTTGGTGATCCGGATCCCGTTGCCGCCGGAGACGGTGGTGTTGTCGAACGCCACGTCGTGGGCGCCGTCCACCAGGACGGTCGGCTTCTGGAAGCCCGTGGAGATGTTCAGGTTCTCGAACCGGAGGTGGTCGGCGCCCTTGACGACGAACCCGTCGACGGTGTGGCTCCAGTCGCCGATGCGGGTGCCGGAGCCCCCGGGGTTGGAGCCGTCGTTCTTCGTGCCGCGGAAGGTGATCGGCGCGGCGGCCGTGCCGGACCGGGTGATGGTCAGGCTCTCGGCGTAGACGCCGTCGCCGATCGCGACGGTCTGGCCCGGCTGGACGACCGCGGCGGCCGCCGCGATGGTGCAGAACGGGGCGGCCTGGGTGCCGCTGCCGCTGTCGGTGCAGTTCGCACCCGCGGCGTTGTTGACGTAGAGCGTGCCGCCCGCTGCGGCTGCGCTACCCGCACCGACGGCCGGCAGGCCGACCGTCCCGAGCAGCGTCGCACCGACGGCCAGCGCTGTACGGATTCTGGAAATGTGGAGCCCCCCTGGGACTTTGGCGTGCAAATGACGCTTTTCGACCCTCCTTTGTCCGGAAACGATCGGCCGGAGGGCGGAGCGGATCATTGCACAGCCGAAGGGGCCCCGCCAACGTGAATTCCGGCACTCTTCGGGCTGTATGCGAACGGCCCTCGGGGCCGGGCGCGGGGCTCGGTTCCGAGGGCCGGGTGTACCGGGGGAGGCAGGCGTACGGGGGCAGCCCTACCGGCCCGGGCGGACGGTGATGTCCGTCAGCTCCGCGTCCCGGGAGGCGTCGAGGGCGGCCAGGATCGCCCCGGCGACCGACTCGGGGGCGATCCAGCGGTCGGCGTCGTACTCCTTCCCCTCCTGCTGGTGCACCTTCGCCTGCATCGCGGTCGCGGTGCGGCCGGGGTAGACGGAGGTGACGCGGACGCCGTTCCCGTGCTCCTCGTGGCGCAGCGAGTCGGCCAGCGCCTTCAGGCCGTGCTTGCTGGCCGCGTACGCCGACCAGTCGGCGTGCGCGTTGAGGCCGGCGCCGGAGTTGACGAAGAGCACGTGGCCCTTGGTGAGGCGCAGCGACGGCAGCAGCAGACGGGTCAGCTCGGCGGGGCCGACCAGGTTGACGTTGAGCGTCTCCTGCCAGGCCTTCACCGGCAGCTCGCCGACCGGGCCCAGCTCCACCACGCCCGCGACGTGCAGGAGGGAGTCCAGGGTGACGGGCAGCGCCTGGTGGCCGAAGGCCCAGGACAGCTTGGCCGGGTCCGCGAGGTCCCCGACCAGGGTCTTCGCCCCGGGGAAGCGCTCGCGCAGTTCGGCGGCCCGACGGGCGTCGCGGGCCAGCAGCCAGAGTTCGTCCCCGCGCTCGGCGAGGCGTCCGGCCAGGACGGCGCCGATGCCGGAGCCCGCGCCGGTGATCAGATGTGCAGCCATGGTGCCGATCCTCTCAGGCCTTGAGCTGGGCGAACACCTCGGCGGGCGTGTCCGCGAAGGTGATCAGCTCGGTCAGCGGGCGGGGCAGGAAACCCTCCGCGTCCATCCGCTCCAGCTGGGTGCGCAGGCCCGAGTAGAACCCCTCGGTGTCCAGGACCACCACCGGCTTGTCGAACATCCCGTGCTTCTTGAGCTCCAGCACCTCGGTGACCTCGTCCAGCGTCCCCAGCCCGCCCACCAGGACGACGATCGCGTCCGCCCGGGAGGCCAGCTCCGCCTTCCGCTCGGCCAGGTCGGCGGTCATCACCAGCTCGTCCGCGCCGACGTACCCCTTGTGCCTCAGCATCTCGACCAGCACGCCGACCAGCCGCCCGCCCGCCGCCTTCACCTCGTCGGCCAGCAGCCCCATCAACCCGGCGTTCGACCCGCCCCACACCAGGGTGTGCCCGCCCTCCCCCAGGATCCGGGCGAACTCGGCGGCGGGGCCGGTGTAACGGTCATCGAGCGAGTACGCGGAGCAGAAGACGCAGATATTCATAGTGCCCACTGGTCTATCACGGCCCACGGCCCCGCTCACCGGGATATCGCGCCCGGCCGACGACAGGCCCCGGGACAGGCCCTAAGGTGCTGCGCGTGCGCCATCTCGAAATATCCGACCTCATCACGGCCGTCGACCTGCGCGACGGCAGCCGGCTCCCGGTCCGGCGCGACGAGGTCGTCCGGCAGCTGCGCGACGGCGGGGACGAGCGCGCCGCCCGGATCGTCGCCGGACTGCCCACCGACCGGGACGGCACGCTCGACCCCGACGCCGTCGACCGCCTCCTCATCAGCGTGCACACCGAACTCCAGCGGCTGAGCGAGGAACTGCGCATCGGCAACCGGCTGGTCCACCTGCTCGGCCCGCTCTTCACCGCGATCCGGGCGGACGGCGCACACCCCGGGCCGTACCGGCTGGTCGACATCGGCTGCGGCCTGGGCTACCTGGTCCGCTGGCTCGCCGCCACCGACGCCCTCGGCCCCGACGTCGAACTGATCGGCGTCGACCTCAACGCCGCGCTCGTCGGCGAGGCCGACCGCCTCGCCCGCGCGGAAGGCCTCGACTGCCGCTTCGTCCACGGCAACGCCTTCGAACTGCCGGAAGCCGCGACCGTCTACGTCTCCACCGGCGTCCTGCACCACTTCAGCGCCGCCGCCCTGACCGGCTTCTTCCAGGCCCAGGCCGCCTCACCCGCACTCGCCTTCTGCCACTTCGACATCGCCGCGACCAGCCTCGCCCCCCTCGGCGCCCGGGTCTTCCACCGCGCCCGGATGCGCCACCCGCTCGGCCGCCACGACGGCGTCGTCTCCGCCGAACGCGCCCACGACGACGCAACGCTCCTGCGGACCGCCGCCGTACCCGGCCTGCGCGCCCTGCTGTACGAGCCCCGCGGCCTGTCCAACCCGTTCTGCACCACCCTGCGCCCGATCCTCGGGGTGCGTCCGCACCTGGAGGCGCCGCTGCGGCAGGCCCTCGGCGGCCGGGCGTCGCGCCGCCTGGTCGGCCCCGAACACCTGGGCGAGGCCGCGCGGCCGGGCGAGGAGGTCGCCCGATGACACCCGCCGTGCCCCTCCTCCTGCTCGGCCTCGTCGACTCGGCGTTCAGCGGCTTCCGCGCCTACGCCGGCCGCGACGCCCGCATCCGCAAGCACCGGAGCACCCTCCGGGCCGCCGGACGCGGACTGGCCGTCGGCGCGGTCCTCCTGCTCGCCCCCGCCCTGACCGCCGCCCTCCTGCTGCTGACCGCCGCCGACCGGGCCCGCACGTACGACACCCTGGCCGCCGGTGCCCTCGGCTACGCCGTCCCCCTGGCCGGCTACGCGGCCGCCGTCCTGCTCTCCCTCGCCACCTACTTCACCCTGCCGTTCCGCGCCGCCACCCTGGCCATGGTCATCGGCCTCGGCCCGCTGACCCTGCTGCGCCCGCTCGCCGTCGCCACCGCCTGCCTCGGCACCCTCCGCACCGGCGGCGGCCCGGCCGCCCTGCTGGTCGGCGCCGTCGCGGGCGCGGCCGTCCTGTGCGTCGAGCCGCTGGTGCACCGGCGCTGGTACCGCGAGGTGCGGTGACCGGGCCCCGGAGGTCAGCTCATGCCGTCCTCTCCGGAGGGTGTGCACCGGGCGTTGCCGCCGAACTCACCACGCGGGTGAACGCCCGGCGGTACGAGCGTGGCGGCACGCCCCGGCGGCGGACGAACTGTTCGCGTAGGACGGCCGCACTGCCGTAGCCCACCCGGCGGGCGACCTCCTCGACCGGCAGGTCCGTCGTCTCCAGCAGCTCCTCGGCGGCGCTCAGCCGCAGCTCCCGCAGCCAGGCGTGGGGGGTGGTGCCCGTCGCGGCGGCGAACCGGCGGGCGAAGGAGCGCTTGCTCATCACCGCCCGCCGGGCCAACTCCGCCACCGGCAGCGGCTCGTGGAGGTGCTCCCGGGCCCAGGCCAGCACCCCGGCCAGGCGTTCGTCCTCGCCGTCCTCCGGGACGGGCGCCGCCAGGTACTGGGCCTGCCCGCCGTCCCGGTGCGACGGCAGCACCATGTCCCGGGCGATGTGATTGGCCAGCGCCGTCCCGTGCTCGCGCCGGATCAGGTGCAGGCACAGGTCGAAACCGGCGGCGGCGCCGGCACCCGTGGTGATCCGCCCCTCGTCCAGGTACAGCGCGTCCGGCTCGACCACCACCTCCGGGTAGGTGCGGGCCAGCAGGGCGGCGAACCGCCAGTGGGTGGTCGCCCGGCGGCCGTCGAGCAGTCCGGCGGCGGCCAGCGCGAACGCGCCGACGCAGTGGGCGGCCACCCTCGCACCCCGCTCGTGGGCCGCGGCGAGCGCGTCCAGCACGGCGGGCGGGGGCGGCGTGCGGAACTGCGCCCCCGGCAGGGCGAGCACCAGATCGGCGGCGGCCAGCCGGTCGAGGTCGTGCTCGACCGTCAGCGGCACCCCGAGGTCGGTCGGGACGCTGCCCGGCCGGTCCGAACAGAGCGCGAAGTCGAAGCCGGGCGCCGCCTGCCCGTGCGGGCCGAACGTCTCGGCGACGATGCCCACGGCCAGCATGCCGACACCGGGCGGGACGTACGCGGCGACGGTGGTGAAAGGTGCCATGGGGGATGTTGGCACATTTCCTGCGATCAGTGGCATCCGTGCCACTCGTCGGGGATCGAGCGGTTCGACAAGATCGAGACATGAACGACGCACCCCACGGCCGCAGCGCCCAGTACCAGGTCCTGACCACCGGTTACGTCGGCTCCACCGGCCCCGGAGTCGCCGCCACCGTCTCCTACGTCGCCGACGCCGGGCGCCACGTGATCTTCGACCCGGGCATGGTCGCCGGCCACGACGACATCCTCGGCCCGCTCGCCGAACTCGGCCTCGGCCCCGACGACATCACCGACGTCGTCCTCAGCCACCACCACCCCGACAACACCATGAACGTCGGCCTCTTCGGCAAGGCCCGGGTCCACGACCACAAGGTCGAGTACCAGGGCCATCACTGGACCAACCGGGACGCCGAGGGCTACCAGCTCACCCCCTCGCTGAAGCTGATCCGCACCCCCGGCCACAGCCACGAGGACATCACCCTGCTGGCGGGAACGGAGTCGGGCGTGGTCGCCTTCGCCGGCGACCTGTGGTGGCACCAGCACGGCCCCGCCGACGACCCGGTCGCCCCCGACCGGGAGGTGCTGCGCGCCTCCCGCCGCCGGGTCCTGGAGGCGGCCGACATCATCGTCCCCGGCCACGGCGCCCCGTTCGCCCCCGGCGACAACCCGCCGCTCTAGCCGAGCGGTCAGCCGAGCGGTCAGCCGAGCGGTCAGCCGAGCAGCCGGGCAGGCCGGCCGCTGATCGAGCCGCCCTCGAAAGCGAGAGCTAGGCCGTGACGGCCGGGCGTTCCGTCGTGGCGATGGTGGCGGAGCCGACGACGCGGGTGCCGTCGTAGAGGACGACGGCCTGACCGGGGGCGATGCCGCGGACCGGGGTGTCGAGCCGGACCCGCAGTTCGCCGTCGACCACCGAGGCGGTGACCGGGACCTCCTCGCCGTGGGCGCGGAGCTGGGCGGTGTAGCGGCCGTCGGCCAGGGGCTCGGTGCCGCACCAGCGGGGGCGGATGGCGGTCAGGCCGGTGACGTCGAGGCCTTCGACCGGGCCGACGGTCACGGTGTTGTTGACCGGGGAGATGTCCAGCACGTAGCGCGGCTTGCCGTCGGCCGCCGGGCGGCCGATCCGCAGGCCCTTGCGCTGGCCGATGGTGAAGCCGTACGCGCCGTCGTGCTCGCCGAGCTTGGTGCCGTCGACGTCGAGGATGTCGCCGGTGGCGGTGCCGAGGTGCCGGGCGAGGAAGCCCTGGGTGTCGCCGTCGGCGATGAAGCAGATGTCGTGGCTGTCGGGCTTCTTCGCGACCGCGAGGCCCCGGCGCTCGGCCTCCGCCCGGATCTCCTCCTTGGTGGTGTCACCGAGCGGGAAGAGCGAGTGGGCGAGCTGGTCGGCGTCGAGCACCCCGAGGACGTAGGACTGGTCCTTGGCGCCGTCGACCGCCCGGTGCAGTTCGCGGGCGCCGTCGGGCAGGTCGACGATCCGGGCGTAGTGGCCGGTGCAGACGGCGTCGAAGCCGAGCGCGATCGCCTTGTCCAGCAGCGCGGCGAACTTGATCTTCTCGTTGCAGCGCAGGCACGGGTTCGGGGTCCGCCCGGCGGCGTACTCGGCGACGAAGTCGTCGATGACGTCCTCGCGGAAGCGCTCCGCGAGGTCCCAGACGTAGAAGGGGATGCCGATGACGTCGGCAGCCCGCCAGGCGTCCCGGGAGTCCTCGATGGTGCAGCAGCCGCGGGCGCCGGTGCGGAAGGACTGCGGGTTGGCGGAGAGCGCCAGGTGGACGCCGGTCACCTCGTGGCCCGCTTCGACGGCGCGGGCGGCGGCGACGGCGGAGTCGACTCCGCCGGACATCGCCGCGAGCACGCGCAGTCGGCCGGTGGACGGTGTGGTCGGGGCACCCGGGAAGTCAGTCATGGTGACTACAAGAGTACGGGGCCGCCGGACATGCCCGGCCGGGGATTCCGGCTCGGAGGGGGCTACCGCCGTACCGATGCCAGCCCGGCGTTGCGGGCCCGCTGGACGACCGGCCCGATGGCGGCCGCGAGCGCCGTGACGTCCTCCGGCACCGAGGTGTGGCCGAGTGAGAACCGCAGCGAGGCGCGCGCCAGCAGCGGGTCGACGCCCATCGCGAGCAGCACGTGGCTGGGCTGCGGCACCCCGGCGGTGCAGGCCGAACCGGTCGAGCACTCGATGCCGGCGGCGTCGAGCAGCATCAGCAGGGCGTCGCCCTCGCAGCCGGGGAAGGAGAAGTGCGCGTTGGCGGGCAGCCGGCCGTCCGCGGACGGGTCGCCGTTGAGCACCGCGTCCGGCACCTCGGCGAGGACCGCGGAGACCAGGTCGTCGCGCAGCGCGCCGAGGGTCACCGCCTGCTCGGCCTGGTGCCCGACGGCCCAGGCGGCGGCAGCAGCGAAGCCGGCGGCGCCGGGGGCGTCCAGGGTGCCGGAGCGTACGTCGCGTTCCTGGCCGCCGCCGTGGAGCAGCGGGACGGGCGCGGCGCCCCGGGAGAGCAGCAGCGCGCCGATGCCGAAGGGGCCGCCGATCTTGTGTCCGGTGACGGTGAGTGCGGTGAGCCCCGACTCGGCGAAGGAGACCGGGACCTGACCGAGTGCCTGCACCGCGTCGGCGTGCATCGGGATGCCGTACTCGGCTGCGACGGCGGCGAGTTCGCGCACCGGCTGGAGCGTGCCGACCTCGTTGTTGGCCCACATCACGGTGACCAGCGCGACGGACGCGGGGTCGCGTTCGATGGCCGCGCGCAACGCCTCGGGGTGGACCCGGCCCAGCGGATCGACCGGCAGGTACTCGACGGTGGCGCCCTCGTGCTCGGAGAGCCAGTGCACCGCGTCGAGGACGGCGTGGTGTTCGACGGGGCTGCTGAGCACCCGGGTGCGGGCCGGGTCGGCGTCCCGGCGGGCCCAGTACAGGCCCTTGACCGCGAGGTTGTCGGACTCGGTGCCACCGCCGGTGAACACGATCTCGCTCGGGCGGGCGCCCAGCGATTCGGCCAGCGACTCGCGGGCCTCCTCGACCACCCGGCGGGCGCGGCGGCCGGCCGCGTGCAGGGCCGAGGCGTTGCCGACCACCCCCAGGTGCGCCGTCATCGCGGCGATCGCCTCGGGCAGCATCGGCGTGGTCGCCGCATGGTCCAGGTATGGCATAACCCTCCGATTGTAGAGGGCTGGAGGGTGCGGGGCCCCGGCCCGGGGGCATCGATCCTCGGCGTCCGGAGCCGGTTTGTACCGGTACGCCACCCAACGGTTAGCCTGACGCACGCTTCTCCAGCACGTCACCACCCAGCACGTCACCACCCAGCACCACACCACCCAGCACCACACCACCAGCCGGATCCAACGGGAGCGCCATGTCGCAGTCGGTCGACCGCGCGCTGACCCTGCTCGGCGCGCTGGGTGACGCGCCGCTCTCGCTGGAGCAGGCCGCGAGCAGCCTCGGGGTGCACAAGTCCACCGCGCTGCGGCTCCTGCGCACCCTGGAGGAGCACGGCTTCGCCCGCCGTCAGCCCGACCTGCGCTACCGGATCGGCGGCCGGGTGCTCTCGCTGGCCCACCGCGCGCTGGAGGACTTCGACGTCCGGCAGGTCGCCGCGCCCTACCTGGCCGCGCTCAACGCCCGCTGCGGCTACACCGTCCGGCTCGCGGTGCTGCACGACGGCGAGGTGCTGTACCTGGACGAGGTGGCCGGGCACCCGGCGGCCGGGCCGTCCCGGATCGGGCGCCGCGCCCCGGTGACGGACACCGCGGTGGGGCGGGTGCTGCTCGCCGGGCTGCCCGCGGACGGGCCGTGCGAGGAGGCCGAGCTGGCGGCGGTGCGCCGCCGGGGTTGGGCGGCCGAGCCGGCCGAGCACCGCGAGCCGGTCGCCTGCGTGGCCGCCCCCGTGGCGGGCAGCGGCGGGCGGACGGTCGCGGCCTGCGCGCTGAGCGCCCCGGCCGGCGAGGTGCCGCCGGCCGAACTGGTCCGGATGGTGCCGGAACTGCTCTGCACGGCCGAGGCGATCTCGCTCGCGTACGGCGGTTCGCCTACTCCTCGCTGGTGCGAGAACCGTTGCGGTGCCAAGCCCGCGGGGCACGCCAGCCGTACTTCAGGGCGAGCATCCGCAGCCCGAAGGCGGTGAGCGCGGCGGCGGTGCCGGTCAGGCCGGTGAGCCGGTCGGCGCCGATCAGTACCGCGACCAGCGCGGCGCCGACCAGGGCCGGCACGGCGTAGATCTCCCGGTCCCAGCGCAGCAGCGAGGGGATCTCCCCGGCCAGCACGTCGCGGATCACCCCGCCGCCGGCCGCGGTCACCATGCCGAGCGCGATGGCCGCGACGGCGCCGAGCCCGTAGTCGTGCGCCTTGGCGGTGCCGGTGACGCAGAACAGGCCGAGCCCGAGGGCGTCCAGGGTCTGCACCGCCCGGTTGATCCGCTCGACCTCCGGGTGCAGGAAGAACACCACCAGGGCGGCGACCAGCGGGGTCAGGAAGTAGCCGAGGTTGGTGAAGGCGGCGACCGGGGTCGCACCGATGACCAGGTCGCGCATCACCCCGCCGCCGAGCGCGGTGACCTCCGCCAGCACACAGATCCCGAAGATGTCCATGTTCTTGCGGACGGCGAGCAGGGCCCCGGAGAGGGCGAAGACGAAGATGCCGACGAGGTCCAGCGACTGCTGCACGTCGGACGGGAAGATCTGCGAGGTCACCGTCCATGTGTACCCGATGTGTCCGAATGTTCCGGTCCCGGGCCCCTGCTCCGGACGCCGCGGCCCGCCCGGACGCCGCGCGGCCGCCGGCCGGTCCGCTCCGCCCGTACGGCCCGGGGGATTCCGCTAGCCTCCCGCCTGTGACGCTGAACTCCCCCGCCCCGTCCAGGCTCGGCTGGCTGGACGCGTTGCGCGGACTGGCCGCCCTGGCCGTCGCGATGCACCACTTCGGGCTCCTCGACAAGCTCCCGCACGGCGCGCGGGTGCCGCAGTACCTGGATCTCGGATTCTTCGGCGTGATGCTGTTCTTCCTGGTCAGCGGCTACATCATCCCGGCTTCGCTGGAGCGGCACGGCAACGTGCGGGCGTTCTGGACCGGACGGATCTTCCGCATCCACCCCGCGGTGATCGTGACCGTGGTCGGCTGCCTGCTGGTGCTGCCCCGCGACGCCACCAGCGTCCAGGGCTTCGCCTTCGCCCACCCGCTGCTGTCCGCCACGGCCAACGCGCTGATGCTGCAGGACCTGATGGGGGTGCCCAGCACCCTCGGCGTGCTGTGGTCGCTCAGCTACGAGATGGTCTTCTACTACTTCGTGACCGCCCTGTTCGTCCTCGGGTGGCACCGGCGCAGCGCCCCGATCGCGTTCGGCTTCGCGGCCGTCGCCCTGGTGCTCGGCGCCTGGCTGCCGATCGGGGCCGTCACCGTGGACCTCGCCTCGACCAGGCACCTGGTGGTCTCCGGCGCGGTCCTCGTGGTGACGGCGATGGCCTGCCTGGCCACCGCCCGCCCGGACCTGACCCGCTGGGGCGCCCTGCTGCTCGGCGGCCTGGGCCTGGCCCTGATCACCCTGAACGGCCGGGCCGCCGGGTTCGAGACCATGCTGATCTTCGCGACCATGTTCGCCGGGACGGTGCTGCACCGGCTGGAGCACGGGCAGATCGACCGGCTCCCGGCCCTGCTCTGCTGCGCCTTCGTCATCGTCTGCGGCGTCACCGCCGGCTACCTGTACGACCACGGCACGGCGCTGTGGCACACCTGGACCGCGTCCTGGGCGGCCTTCTCCACCGCCTACCTGGCCGCCTGGGGCGTCTTCGTCACCGGCCTGCTGCTGCGCCGCCGGCACGTCCCCCGCTGGCTCAGCGGCCTCGGCACCATCAGCTTCTCGGTCTACCTCCTGCACGGCCCGCTGATGGTCTTCCTCGCCTGGAAGCTGCGCGGCCACCCGCTCACCGGCTGGCAGGGCCAGACCGCGCTCACCCTCGGCTACCTGGCCGCACTCGTCACCCTCGGCCACCTGAGCCACTGCCTGGTGGAGCTCCCCTGCCAGGCCCTCGGCCGCAAGGCAGCCCGAGCCCTGGACCGCCACTTCCCCCCGCCCGCCCAGGCCCACGCGGACCGGCTTCCGGCGGGGGCCGTCCCGGCCGGCCGCACCTGACAGCCCCGCGAAGTCAACGACGGAAGGCCGCCCTCCCCCGATCAGGGGGCGGGCGGCCTTCAGGCCGAGCCGAAAACGTCAGGCAGCCGAAACGGCAGGCGTGTTCTCCGTGCTGTGCTGGTTGTTCCCCTTGCTCCGCTCGGGACTGTGCTGGCTGTTCCCCTCGCTCCGCTCGGGCTGTGCTAGTCGTTCCCCTCGCTCCGCTCAGGGAAGTGACACGCCACCTGGTGCCCCGTCTTCAGCGCCGTCAGCGGCGGCTCCTGGCTGGCGCAGACGTCCTGCGCCTTCCAGCAGCGGGTGCGGAAGCGGCAGCCGCTGGGCGGGTTGATCGGGGAGGGGACGTCGCCGGTGAGCAGGATCCGTTCGCGGCCGGCGCGCTGGCGGCGGCGCGGGTCGGGGACGGGCACGGCGGACATCAGCGCGTTGGTGTACGGGTGCATGGGGCTGCGGTACAGCGAGTCCCGGTCGGCGATCTCCACGACCTTGCCGAGGTACATCACCGCGACCCGGTCCGAGACGTGGCGGACCACCGAGAGGTCGTGGGCGATGATCAGGTAGGTCAGCCCGAGTTCCTGCTGGAGGTCGTCCAGCAGGTTGACGACCTGGGCCTGGATCGAGACGTCCAGGGCCGAGACCGGCTCGTCCGCGACGATCATCTTCGGCTTGAGCGCGAGCGCGCGGGCGATGTCGATGCGCTGGCGCTGGCCGCCGGAGAACTCGTGCGGGTAGCGGTTGTAGTGCTCGGGGCTGAGCCCGCACAGCTCCAGCAGTTCCTGGACGGCCTTCTTGACCCCGCCTTCGGGCTCTACGCCCTGGAGCTTGAACGGCGCGCTGACGATGGTGCCGACGGTGTGCCGGGGGTTCAGCGAGGAGTACGGGTCCTGGAAGATCATCTGGATGTCGCGGCGCATCGGCCGCATCGCCCCGACGCCGAGGTGGGTGATGTCGGTACCCTCGAACTCGATCGTCCCGCCGGTCGGTTCGTCGAGCCGGGTGACCAGTCGGCCCATGGTCGACTTGCCGCAGCCGGACTCGCCGACGACGCCCAGCGTCTCGCCGGCGTTGACCGTGAAGTCGATGCCGTCGACGGCCCGCACCGCGCCCGTCTGGCGACGCATCAGCCCGCTGCGGATCGGGAAGTGCCGGGTCAGGCCGGTCACCTTCAGCAGCGGCTCGCGCTCGGGGGCGGGCGCCGGCCCGGGGATCGCGGCTGTCTGAGTGTCCGTCATCGGTTCTCTCCAGAAAGGTGGTACGAGGCCGGGCTCACAGCCGGGGCGCGATCTCTTCGGCGAAGATGCGGTGCCGCTCGCCGGCCGGAATGTGGCAGGCCGCGTGGTGCCCGGGCGCGGCTTCGGCCAGCACCGGGACCTCGCTGTCGGAGCGTCCGCCGGTCAGGGCGGCGTACGGGCAGCGCGGGTGGAACGCGCAGCCCGTCGGCACGTTGATCAGGCTGGGCGGGGTGCCCTTGACCGGGACGAGCCGGTCCTGCAGTTCCCGGTCCAGTCGCGGCATCGAGCCCAACAGCCCCCAGGTGTAGGGGTGTTCGGGGGCGTCGAAGAGGGTTTCGGCCGGGCCGCGCTCGACGCACTTCCCGCCGTACATGACCAGGATGTCGTCGGCCAGCTCGGCGACGACCCCGAGGTCGTGGGTGATGATGATGACGGCGGAGCCGAACTCCTCCTGGAGGTCGCGGATGAGGTCCAGGATCTGCGCCTGGACGGTGACGTCCAGGGCGGTGGTGGGCTCGTCCGCGATCAGCAGGGAGGGGTCGTTGACCAGAGCCATGGCGATCATGGCGCGCTGGCGCATGCCGCCGGAGAACTGGTGCGGGTAGTCGTCGGCCCGGCGGTCGGGCTGCGGGATGCCGACCCGGTCGAGCATCTCGATCGCGCGGGTGCGGGCCTGCTTCTTGGTGGCCTGCGGGTGGTGCACCCGGTAGGCCTCGACGATCTGCTGCCCCACCGTGTAGTAGGGGTGCATGGCGGTCAGCGGGTCCTGGAAGATCATCGCCAGTTCCCGGCCGCGCAGTTGGCGCACCCGGTCGGGGCCGGCCGCGATCAGGTCCTCGCCGTCGAGCCGGATCTCGCCGGAGATCCGGGCCCGCTTGGAGCGGTGCAGGCCCATGATGCCGAGCGAGGTGACGGACTTGCCGGAGCCGGACTCGCCGACGATGCCGAGGGTGCGCCCCTTGTGCAGGTCGAAGCTGACCCCGTCGACCGAGCGGACCAGGCCGTCGTCGGTGTCGAAGTGGATCCGCAGGTCGCGCACGGACAGGAACGGATCCCCGGACGGAGCGGGAACGGAGGCCTGAGCGGGAACGGAGGCCTGAGCGGGAGCGGCCTCGGGGGCCGACACGGAAGCGGCCTCGGGGGCCGACTCGGGAGCGGCGGCCGCCGTGTTCTTCTGGAGCTCGGTCACGAGAGCCTCACCCGGGGGTCGACGAGGGCGTACAGGAGGTCGACCACGAGGTTGCAGGCGACGATGAAGAAGGCGGCGAGGAGGGTGACGCCGAGGATCTTCGGCAGGTCGTTGTCGGAGATCGCCTGGACGGCGAACTGGCCGACGCCCTGGAGCGAGAAGACCTGCTCGGTGATCAGCGCACCGCCGAGCAGCAGCCCGAGGTCCATGCCGAAGATGGTGACGATCGGGGTGAGCGCGGCGCGCAGACCGTGCCGGGCGACGACCTTGCGCTCGGCCAGGCCCTTGGCCCGGGCGGTGCGGATGTAGTCCTCGCTCATCGTCTCCAGCATCCCGGCGCGGGTGAGCCGGGCGTACAGCGCGGAGTACAGGAAGGCCAGCGAGATCCACGGCAGGATCAGGTTGCGGGCCCACATGATCGGGTTGTCGGTGAAGTCGACGTACTGGAGGTTGTCCAGGATCGGCCACTCGTAGCTGAACAGCGTGAGCAGCAGCGCGCCGGTGAAGAAGACCGGCAGCGAGACACCGGCGAGGGCGATGCCCATCGAGAGCCGGTCGAAGATCGACCGCGGCTTGAGCGCGGAGACGACGCCGGTGGCGACACCGGAGACCAGCCAGAGCACCGCCGCGCCGATGGCCAGCGAGATGGTGATCGGGATCCGCTTGGACAGCTCGGGCCAGACCTCCAGGTGGTTCTTGAAGGAATAGCCGAAGCAGGGCACGTGGCAGGTGGCCGGTTCCGGCCCGAACTTGTACTCGGCGCCGCTGACCAGCCCCTTGAGGAAGTTCCAGTACTGGGCGTACAGCGGCTGGTCGAGGCCGAGGTTCTGCTTGACCGCCGCGATCGCCTCGGGTGAGGGGTTCTTCCCGATGTACTGGGCGGCCAGTTGGTCGGCCGTCTCGCCGGCGACGCGCGGGAGCAGGAAGAAGATCGCGAAGGTGACCGCGCTGACGACCAGCAGCAGAATCACCGCCGCGAAGATCCTGCGGATGATGTAGGCAAACACAGTTGGGCGGCTCCGGCGGCCCGCCGCCGTCCGGGATCCTCCGGACGGCGGCGGGCGCCGCTGCCTTCACCTGCCTTCAGGGATGCGGAGCCAGGCTCTTACTTGGTGGTGCCGATGTTCAGGGAGTCGTACTCGCCCGAGAACGCCGGGTTGGAGGCGATGTTGGTGGCGTTGTCCGGGCGGTACAGGAAGACCTTGAAGTAGGTCAGCGGGACGATGACCGCCTGCTCCATGACCTTCTTGTCGATGTCGGCGTAGATCTTCTCGCGGGCGGCCTTGTCCGGGTTGACGGCGGCGTCGTCGATCAGCTTGTTGACCGCGGGGTCGTTCAGCTGGGACAGGTTGCTGTTGCCGGAGGCCTTGATCGCGCGGCCGTCGACGACCTGCTGCAGGAAGCCGTAGCCGGTCGGCCAGTCGGCGCCCCACTGCATCATCATCAGGCCGATGTTGTGGTCCTGGGTGAACTGCGGGGCACCGGCGCTGTCGGTCAGGTACTTGCCCTGCGGGTACTGCTGGATCTCGGCGTTGATGCCGACCTTCTTCAGCGCGGCCTGGATCGAGGTGGCCGCGGCGACCTCGGTGGCGCGCTCGGTGCGGGCCGAGATGACGGTGTTGATGCTGTCCTTGCCGCAGGCCTTCAGGGCGTCCTTGGCCTTGGCCTCGTCACCCTTGTTGTCCTTGGTCTCGAACAGGTTGAAGTCCTGGTGGCCCGGGATGTCCGGCGGGAGCACCGTGTTGGCGATCTGGCCGCGGATCGGGCCGCCCTCGGCGGTCTGCACCGAGACCTTGTCGATCGCGAACTGGACGGCCTTGCGGCAGTCGACGTTGTCGAACGGCGCGACCTTGGAGTTGATCGCCAGGTAGACCAGGCGGCCGCCGTAGGCGTTGTCGGTGTTGGCCTTGAGCTTCGGGTTCTGCAGGATCTGCGCCTGGGTCTGCGGGTCGACGCCGCCGCCCACCAGGTCGACCTGGGCGTTGCCGGCCAGCAGGTCCTTGTCGATGGTGGCCTGGTCGATGTTCATCTTGAGCAGGATCTTGTCCGGCAGCTGCTTCCGGATCGGGTCCGTGCTCTTGTCCCAGTTGGTGTTCGGCACCAGGACGGCCTGCTTGCCGTCCTCGTAGGACTCGAACTTGAAGGCGCCCGAGGAGACGATGTGCTTGACGTAGTCGGCGCCGGTGTCCTTGGCCTGCGGGACCGGCGCGGTCTGCGGGGCGCTCACCAGGTAGTCGAAGTCCGCGAACGGGTGCTTCAGGTGGAAGACGATCGTGGTGTCGTCCGGCGTCTCGATCGAGTTCAGGCCGCCGGCCTTGTCCTTGTACGGGCCCGCGTACGGCGTGTCGTTGTCGACCAGCAGGTCGTGGAAGTAGGTCGGGCCGTTGGAGTTCACGTCCGGCGCGAAGTTGGAGCGCTCGACGGCGTACTTGACGTCCTTCGAGGTGATCGGGGTGCCGTCGTCGTACTTCAGGCCCGCACGCAGCTTGTACGTCCAGGTCAGGCCGTCCGCGCTGGGCTGGCCCATGGACTCGGCGAGGTCCGGGACGAGCTTGTTGCCGTCCTCGCCGGCGGCCGGGTTGAAGGTCGTCAGCGGACGGGCGTACAGGCGCGAGAAGTTGTAGATGTACGCGTAGTACGTGTTGCCCGGGTCGAGCGAGTCCGGGGTGCCCTTCATCTCGAAGGTGACCGTCCCGCCCTTCTTGTCCGAGGCGTTGACGATGTTCTTGGTGGCCGCGTTGGCTCCGCCGCCGCCCGAGGCGGAGGACGAGGAGGACGTGTCGGCGTTCTTCGTCGAGCTGTTGCAACCGGTGACGACCAGGACGGCGGCGGCGGCCATCGCGGTCAGGGCGACGGTACGGGACCTACGCATGGGTGAGATCAACCCCTTGAGGAGTGGAGGCGGTGGAGGGGGTGCTGACGCTGGGTCAGTTGCTCTTGGGATCGAGGGCGTCGCGCAGCCCGTCGCCGAGCAGGTTGAAGGCGAGCACGGTGATGAAGATCGCCAGACCGGGGACCACCATGTACTGGGGGTCCACCTGGTAGTACCGGATCGCGTCCTGGAGCATTCCGCCCCAGGAGGCCTGCGGGGGCTGGATGCCCACACCGAGGAAGCTCAGCCCGGCCTCGAAGAGGATGTTGGTCGGGATCAGCAGGGTCGAGTAGACCAGGATCGGACCGACCAGGTTGGGCAGCAGTTCCTTGAACAGGATGAACGGGCCGCGGGCGCCGAGGCTGCGGGCCGCGTGGACGAACTCGCGCTCGCGCAGCGAGAGCGTCTGTCCGCGCACGATCCGGCCCATGTAGGGCCAGTTGAAGAAGCCGATCACGAAGATCAGCACCAGGATGTGCAGCGGGAGTCCGTGCAGGCCGAACGCACCGCCCTGCAGCGAGGTCGAGATCGCGATCGCGAACAGCAGCAGCGGGAAGGCCAGGAACACGTCCATGACGCGGCTGATCAGCGTGTCCACCCAGCCGCCGTAGTAGCCGGCCATGATGCCGAGCACGGTGCCGATGGTGTTGGACAGCACGGTCGCGCCGAAGGCGACCAGCAGGGAGACCCAGGAGCCCTCGATGACGCGGGTGAGCAGGTCGCGGCCCTGCAGTGGGTCGACGCCGAGCAGGTGGTCCCCGCTCATGCCGCCCCAGTCGCCGAGCGGCAGCCCGCCGAGGTCGGCGTCCAGCAGGTCCTGGTGGAGGGCGTCCGGGTCGAGCCCGAACATCGACTCGATCGGCTTGGCCAGCACGGCCAGCAGGATCAGCAGGATCACCACGACGCCGCCGGCGACGGCGGCCTTGTCGCGCTTGAAGCGGGTCCAGGCGATCTGGCCGAGGGAGCGTCCCTCGATCTTCTTGGCCGGGCTCGCGGTGGCGGGTGCCTGCGGTTCGTTCCCGGCGGTGGTGGCGGATGCGGTCATGGTCAGTTGGTCCCCTCGCCGACGGTGGCCGGCCCACGGGTGCCGGTCGCCGGCTTCGGCGGTGCGGCTGCGGACGTGCGAAAGGTTCTTAGGAGGAGCGGGTGTTCACGGCAGTGCGGCGTGCACAGGCACTGCCACCACGCGGGATGGGCGTCGCGTGGACAGGCTGTCGGCGTGCGCGTTCACCTTTGTGGGGCGTCAGAACGTGCGGTGCGTTGCGCAGAACTCTCTGCCATGCGAACTGGCTTGCGCCAGCCCTGACAACCGACAGATGCCCAACTGTGATCTGCAGGCATGCATCTCGCGACCCTCCGGCATATCCCTCTTCACGCAGCTGTAACAGCCATGTCAAGATGCTGGGGTACGCGAACCGGATATTCGTCCGGAAAAGCACCGAAGCCGACTTGACGGGAGCTCAAGTCGGCTTCTCGGCAAAGATTTCGGCAAGAAGTGGCATTGGCGGGGCCGGCGCCCCGGGAAACGGGGTCAGCGCCCCGGGTAACCGGGCCACGGCGCCTGCGGCTGCTGCTGCCAGCCCTGCGCCGGCGGCTGCGTCCCGTACGGGTACCCGGGCGCGGGCTGCCCCGGCATCGACTGGCCCGGGTACGGGGGCGGCGGCACCGGCGGGTACGGGCCGGTCGCCGGGCGGCCCGCCTCCCGGTCGAAGAACGGGCGCGAGTTGGCGCGCATCCACAGCGCCACCGGGTCGTACTCGTCCGACATCGCCACCGTGGACACCGCCAGGCCCTCCGGGGCCACCGCGATCGCCCGCTGCATCAGCGCCCGCACCGCCTCCACCGCCGGCGGCGAGCTCTCGTACAGGTCCAGGCCGATCGCCAGGTACGGCTCCCCCACCGCCGGCTGCACCCAGGCCCGGCGCAGCGCCCGCACCGCGCGCACCTCACCGGCCTGTCGCTCCAGCAGCGTGAAGAACTGCTGGGCGTCGAGCTGCGGTTCGCTCAGCTTCAGCGGGCCGGCCGGCAGCCGGTCCAGGCCCGCGGCGATCCGCCGCAGGTCCGCCCAGGGCACGCCGACGCCGCCGCCGGGCGCGTGCGGGTTGAGCCACAGGCCCCAGCGGGTGCGGTACAGCGACGCGGCGACCTCCCGGCCGGAGATGACCTCGTGGGCCCGGGCCCAGCCGGAGGCGGTCAGCTGCTCGGGCGAGGTGACGGCCGGCGCGTAGCCGTGGCCGCTGATCTCCATGTTCCCGTACTGCGCGTCCGGGCTGCCCGGGGTGCCGTGCCAGAGCAGCATCCAGACCCGGCCGTCCGCCAGCGCGTGCAGCAGCCGCTCGTACGCGTCCCAGCGCTCCGGCGCGACCTCGCGCAGGGCCTGCTCCAACACGCCCGGATCCGCTGCCGGGCGCCCGGCCGGTGCCTGGCCCCAGGGCCCCGGCGCCCCGCCCGCTCCCGTTCCCGCACTCATGCGCCCACCTCGCCGCGCCTCTTTCCTCGAACCCGCCCGGCCCGTCGGCCGTCTGCACGCACCCTATGGCGCGGCACCGGCCGCCGCCACGGCGACGTGCCTGTGATACGTACCCCGCTCACACCCGCGAGTAGAACGGCATGACCTGGGTGAGCAGCCACTCGACCACCGGGTCCTCTGCGAGGTCGAGCAGTACGAGGTGGACGCCGCCCGGCAGCGGCGCGGTTCCCAGCGCCCGGCCGAGGGCTTCGTTCACCGCGCCCGGGTCGGCCGGGGCCGCCGGGTCCAGTTGGACGCCCACGAACATCACCGTCGGCTCGCCCTCGATGCTGGCCAGCGCCCGACGGGCGGTCAACACTCCGGGCAGGGACGACAGTTCGGCCCGGCAGGCGGCCAGGAAGTGCTCCGGGTCCTCGCCCGGCACCGGCTCGCGCAGCGCCACCCGGCCGCCGCTGGGCGCCGCCGGGTCCTCCGCGCCCTCCCAGCGGTCCCCGCGCGGCCCGCGGCGCAGCTCGGCCACGCCCTGCGGCGGCACCGGGATGCCCACCGCCGCCTCCGGGTTCACCGCGATGCCCACGCCCAGCGGCAGCCCGCGGGCGAACTCCCAGGCCGGCGCGATCGCGAAGGCCATCCCCGGCGCCTGCTGCAGGAACACCTCCTGCGAGGAGAACACCGGTACGTACGGGTCGCCGGCCAGCTCGATGGTCGGCAGGTCCAGCGACTGCCCCTGCGGGTCGGCCCCGGCCGGCAGCGGCACCCACACCTGGCTGCGGGCCAGCACCTCGATCACGCGCGGTGTCGCGCCCGGGTCGCCCAGGGCCGCGGTCAGCACCTGCTCCAGCTCGTTGGCCGGCCACGTGCCGCCCGCCGGCGCCGCCTCCGGACCGCCCCACCCCTGCTGCTGCTCCACCGGGTACCCCATGCGCC